>JADJVA010000004.1:0-300000 GCA_016716765.1 Bdellovibrionales bacterium
TTTTGGTTTTAAAAATGCATTCGCCTTTTTCTTGGGATTAATTTTTGTCTTGACTGGCTTTATTTTTAGCTCAGTTTATTTAGGTGCGTTCGACGGATAGGGTGCAGCGTGGCCGCGCAGGAAAGTTCTACGATGGACTATTTTGATACGACGTCGAGAACTTACGGTTGGATTGCAAGACCAAATGTGAAGTCCACCGTCACTCGCTTTTTGGAGCATTGGCCGATTTATGAATACACTTTCAGGACTGATAATTTTGGGCGAAGAGTTGTCTTTCCAGCCAAGGAGAATCTACACAAGAATCAATTCCTCATTTATTTAGGGTGTTCCGCGATGTTTGGCCAAGGATTAGAGGATGAGGCAACTCTTGATTATCAGCTAACGCGTCGACTGAAAAGATACCAGTCCTACAATTACAGTGTTCCCGGTTACGGGTTGGGGCATGTGCTGGCACAAGCCCAAAACATAGACTTTGCTAAGCAAATTCGCCAACGTCAGGGCCTCATTGTTTATCTCTATCCCACTTTTCACATCGATCGCATGGTGGGTGGGCTGGAGACGATCGACTGGTCAGGCGGCCTTCCCTATTTTAGACTTGAAGGGGATAAATTGGTCCGTGATGGCTTTGTGCACGAAGAACGCTATATCTATGCAGCGGCAGAACGGCTCTACAATAAGACTTTCTTGCGCAGGAGATTTAATTTGGCTTGGCCTTTTCAGATTGATCGTGATGATCTCGAATTGGCTTGCAAGGCGATCAGCGAGGTGAAACAGCTCATTTTGAGTCAGTTCGATGAATCGCGTTTTTTATTGGTTCTCCACCCCCATTCGGTGGGTAAGGATCTTAGTTTTTGCTTGGCAAAATACGGTATCGAATGGCTCGATATGAGAGGATCGCAACGAGGATATCGAATTCAGGATATGGGTATAAAAGGTGATGGCCACCCGACTGAATTTGCCAATAAACTGACGGCTGAAGGAATTGCTCAGTACTTGAATAGTCGGGAGAAAAATCATGTTGGAACTCGGAATTGACCGGTTACTTGAAGAAGCTAGTTTCATTTGGCATTTAAAGGGACGTCGACTTGGGTTGGTGGCTCACCCAGCAAGCGTGACGGCCAACCTTTCTCACAGCCTAGAGGCTATGCTTCACCTTGGAGAATTCAACATTACCTGCGGGTTTGGTCCTCAGCATGGCATGAGGGGCGAAAAACAAGACAACATGATCGAAAGTGACACTTACGTCGATACCAGGACGAATATTCCGATTTTTAGCCTTTACGGAGAATTGAGGCGTCCTTCGAAAGAGATGTTGGATTATCTCGATGTGATCGTTGTGGATCTTCAGGATGTGGGCTGCAGGATTTATACTTTTCTGACGACTCTATTTTATTTGCTCGAAGAAGCCGCAGCTCACAAAAAGCAAATATGGGTTCTGGATCGCCCCAACCCAGCAGGACGCCCTATCGAGGGCTTAAAGTTAAAGAAGGGTTGGGAGAGTTTTGTGGGTCTTGCTCCCATGCCGATGCGGCACGGTTTAACATTGGGAGAGGCGGCAAAATGGTTTGTCAGCCACTCGCGCTTAGATGTGGATTTGAAGGTCGTTGAAATGAGAAACTATCGTATTTCTCAGATGCCGGGATTTGGATGGCCAGCGAATATTTCTTGGGTGAATCCGTCCCCTAATATGCCGAGACTAACGACAGCGAGATCTTATGCGGGTACAGTGTTGGTGGAGGGGACACAGCTTTCTGAGGGGAGGGGGACGACAATCCCTCTGGAAGTGATTGGAGCTCCAGATATTGACGCTGAGAAAATTTTGGACGAAATGAAAAAAAGCCACTCTCCTTGGTTGAGAGGTTGTGCCTTACGGCCCTGTTTTTTTGAGCCAACCTTTCATAAGCACAAAGGCAAATTGTGTTCAGGAATTCAAATTCACCCAGACTCGGTTTTTTATGATCATCTCAGCTTTCAGCCCTTGCGTGTTGTCTCCCTATTTCTTAAGAGTCTTCGTCGGCTTTACCCAGATTATGACTTGTGGCGTCAGCCTCCCTATGAATATGAATCGATCAAAATGCCCATTGATATTTTGGCTGGAAGTCAGTTATTGAGAGAGTGGGTCGATGATCGAGAAGCAAATCCAGAGGATTTGGAGAAGTCTTTGTCGAAGGATGAATCAGAATGGCTTGAAGAGTCAAAGCCTTTTCATTTTTATGAGTAGAAGTGAAAAGAGGGGAGTTCTAGTGTTTTTTGGGCTTATCTTAGTTTTCTTACTCAATTCGGTGGCTTTTGCCGGGGTCCCTCTTGAATCATCGGCAAATAACCAAGGTGAAGGGCAAACTGAGTTATTGTCGAGCAAGGCTGCTGCCGGTCTTTCCCATGAAGTTCTAGACAGGTTGTTGAATCCGGAAACTCGGCTCGAAGCGGCGATGGAGTTGTTGACCAGTGGTAGCAGGCTTAATTTATGGCAGGTGAAAGCTCTGATTAAGAGCCTTTCAAGCAACTGCCGAAAAAGTCTTCTCTCAGGGGAAGGAGTCAATGCCAACTCCAGAGAAATCGATTTATCAGGCGGCTAGGTCGCTGGCGCTGATAGGGCGGGTCCGATAGACCTCTGGAGACAGTATTTTTTCTTTTGGAATGGTGATCCAAAATACTGTTCCAACTTCCAGTTCACTCTTCAGTTCGATCTTTCCGCCGAGTGCCTCCATGATGCGTTTGGTGATGGGCATTCCAAGGCCCGTGCCTTTGTGATGGAGTGCGAGTTTCCCTAGGGTTTCAAACTCGTTAAAGACCTTGTTATGGTCTTCGGGTGCAATTCCTTTTCCCGTATCTTCGACGAAGAGTCGGGCAGTGTTGCTATCTTGTTCTAGCCAAATTGTTACTTTACCTCCCTCTCGGTTGTATTTGATGGCATTTGTGATGATATTTGAGAAGACCTGCCGAAGTCGTATCTCATCGTAGTAGCAGAGACACTGATCAATCCCGCGGGGGTCAAAAATTATCGAGATGTTTGAGGTCTCTCCCATGTTTATAAAAGACTCTGTTTGGGAAGAGACGAATTTAACCAAATCACACTGCTCAATGAATAATTCTGTTTTTCCTGCCTGCATTTTGGCGAAATCCAGAATGTCGTTAACCAATGCGATAAGATTTTGACCTTGATCATATATGATGTCCGTAAATTCTGTTCTCTGTTCGTCGTTGTCATAAAGTCCGAGTTTAAGAATTTCAGCTGAGGCGACCATCGCAGAGAGCGGCGTTCGCAGCTCGTGGGTGGTTAGAGCTATAAATCGATTCTTAGCGAGATCCAATTCTTTGAGCTGTTGATTTTGCTTTAGGAGCTCTTCAAAAGCCGCCTTGATTTCAATTTGCTTTGCGGTGATATCTCTTTGTAGCTTTTTCTGCACCGTGATGTCTTGAAACATCAGAGTGACACAGGAGATATCATCAAACTGAATTGTTTTGATTCCAAGGTTTGCGATAAACGTCATTTCATTTTGTTTGCGAATAGCAATGTCTTGAAAAAGCCCCTCGCTTTTCAGAAGCTCACTTGAGATAGCCCGAAATTCTGGCCGAACCTTCTCAGGGTAAATGGTATTGATGTCAAGTGAGCTTAAATCCTCGGTCGGCGGGAATTCTATGAGATCTTTAGCAAGGCGATTGGCGTAGATACACTTTTCGTTTGAGAGATCAAACACAAGAATGCCAAAGATCGCTTCTTCAGAAAGCGTAGTGAGTAGGTGCAAAACATTGCTGTCTGAAAGATTTTTCAATGTTAGGCCCCCCCGATCACTTTGATAAAATCTGAGGCTTTTTCAAGGTTCTTCTTTATCTCCTTGATGAGTTCCTTGAGTCCTTCATTGGGATCAATGGCAAGTCTCTTAATGACTTCTCCAGGCAGATTAAGAATTTTTGAGTGGCCGCTATTTCCAAATTTCAAGGCATGTACGAGAAGATTGGCTAAGTAGATGACGTCCACAGTTTTGCTCAAATCAGCTGAGATCCCGCCTCGCATTTTTGGATTTTCTTGGTGGTGGAATTGCGCTCCTGCTTGAATTTGCTGGGGAAGGCGCCATTTCTCACCGAGGAGTTTCCCGATGTTTGTGTGTTCAGGAATTCCGAGAAGCTTTTCTGCCTCCAAATAGCTAAGAGACTCGGCTGTGGCCTTCTGAGTGATTGAGATCAGCGAATCTTTGCTGATACAGAGGAGCGCCACTTTTCCCATGTCATGTACGAGTCCGCAGGTAAAAAGATCCGCGGGAATTGGCATTCGAATATTTTTTGCGATGGCTTCGGCAGCGATTCCAACACCGACCGAATGGGTCCAAAACTGGCTTAGGTCAAACCCATTGGAGTCTTTGACGTCTAGGGCATTGATAATGGAAGCTGACAAAACCAGTTGATGAACGGTATCAAACCCAATGTAGGCAATCGCACGACCAAGATTGCTCACTCCTCCAGGGATCGCATAATAGGCTGAATTAACGAGTCTTAGAACTTTTGTCGTCAGACTTTGATCATTTTTCATAATGTCTTCGACATCGGATGTGGAAGACATGGGATCGCCGATGACTTGGCTCAATTCATAGACAATAGTGGGGAGAGTGGGAAGCTCATCTAGCTTTGATATGAGATAGTCTTGACTTAGTTTTGGTGCTGCACCCATAATGCACTTTCTTCTGTTAATAGGACTTAGCTAGCAATCTGCGGAAATTTCTTTTTTGGAAACAATTCCTTCAATTTTGAGGTGACTCGCTGGAAAGTCACTGGCTTTAATATATAGCCATTTACGCTCAGATTTTTTGCCTGCACGATGTAATCCTTGTCGGATACCGCTGTGATCAGTATGAACGGAATGTCTTTGTAGGAAGACTGCTCTCGAACGCATTTGAGGAGACCTATCCCATCCAGATTTGGCATCATAATATCTGATAAGATGGCCACAAGATTTATTTTACTTTCTTTCAGGTGCTTGTCCCAGGCCTCCTGTCCGTCCACGCACTCGATGACTTCGTAGTCGAGCTTTTTTAAAAGGTGAGCCAGTATCTTCCGGTTTGGAGGAGAGTCTTCCGCGATAAGGATATATTCTCTGGTGCCACTGTTTTCAGAAGCTGGCTCTGACATAAGATAGAACTCCTTGATTTAGATCAATCGATGGAACGGTTCTCTATCGGAGTAAAATATGATTTATTTGATCCTTGGGATTCAAATCTTAAGGATCAAGCTCTAAGTCCTGGCATGGTTCTTTGCTTGACCTTTGGAGAGGCGATCATTGGCTTTTTGAACTTTGCGTCTCTGGTTTTGCTCAAACTCTTTGAGCTTGTTTCTCAGTTTGTGACTATGAAGCGCGAGAATCCGAACAGCCAAAAGTCCTGCGTTATAGGAATTGTCAACGGCCATAGTGGCGACAGGAACCCCTTTTGGCATCTGGGCGATCGACAAGAGAGCATCAATGCCCTTTAGTTTTCCAACTTGGATGGGCACACCGATGACGGGCAGAGAAGTCAGCGATGCCACCATTCCAGGCAGATGGGCAGCTCCGCCGGCGCCGGCGATGATAATTTGGAAACCTCTTTGCTGGGCTTTGCTCGCATAGGACTGCATATACTTTGGCGTGCGATGGGCCGAAACAATGCGGGTTTCAAATGAGACGCCAAATTCCAGCAAAGCATCTGCTGCACCCTGCATATTGGTTAGATCGGAGTCGCTACCCATGACAATGGCAACAGAGACCTTCTTTGCTTTTTTCATAAACTAAAATCCTTTTGCGCCTTAAGTACGGCTTTAAGAGCTTGGTTGGGCTTTTTGGCGAGGCTATTGAGGTGACCTAGTTTTCGACCAGGCCGATTCTCGCTTTTACCATACCAGTGGAGGGAGAGTTGAGGGGAGAGGTCCCAATGAGGGATTCCCGTTCCTTCTCCCAGAAGATTGAGCATGGCAAATCCGCCCTGCCGCAGTTCTGGGTTCGCGATCTTCATTCCTGTGATACATTTGAGGTGCAAGGAGAACTGATCAATGGACAGAGCATCTAGACTGTAGTGGGCACTGTTGTGAACGCGGGGGGCGATTTCGTTGACCCATAACTCATTCTGGCAATCAAATAGTTCAAAGGCGATAACACCAATGTATTCTTCTTCCTTAAGGAGAGATTTGATTTTTCTCAACAAGGGCAAATACTTTTTGTGTTTGACGGGTCCTTTGACCCAAAAGCAGCGCTGGTTTTTCTGATGGGACTCAACAAGAGGAAGAACAGCAAATTCTCCGTGAGTCGATCTGCCCACAAGAGTTGCCAATTCCCTTTTAAATGAGACTTTAGCTTCTGCAATGAATCCATCAAGGGATTGCGCAAAGAGTTCGTGGTAAGGCTCAAGAGAGTCTTTTGGATTTATGATATAGGTTCCGTAGCCATCGTAGCCAAATCGGCGCTTTTTTAATACCAAACCTTTAGAAAATTTGTGAGATGCCTGTTTCAAGTCGTCAAAGCAATTTACAGTGACAAAGGGAGCTGTTGGAATCCTGTGCTTCAAAAGCCATTTTTTTTGCGTCAGTCGATCCTGAAGAAGGTCAATAAGTTCTGGTTTCGGTTCAATCCGACAGTTTGTCTGTTTTTGAAGGCGTGCCAAGAGGCTTCCATTCATGAACTCGCTTTCAAAGGTGACCACGTCGAGTTCTTTCATGAATCTGACAATATCCGCTTCTTGGTGGGGATTCCCATCAATCCAGTTGCGTGTGACCTGGGCTGCGGGGTCATCGGCCTTTGGGCAAAGGACATACACCCCCAAGCCCATCTTCTGGCCCTGTTGAATGAGCATTCTAGCCAGCTGTCCCCCGCCGAGTATTCCAACTCTCACAGTCTGTTTCCCCTTTCCGAGTAAGAGCGTTCTCTCGTCTTAAAGAGAAAAGGTCAAGCCTTGCCGCTGAGCTTGCTTTTCGTAGCTCCTTCGAGGTAATTGACGCAGATGAACCCAGAGAGTCGAAAATTTCCTACATCTGCCACTCAGCTTAACTTTCCTCTGTTGTTAGCCCCTATGGTTGGACTGTCTCATATAGGTTTGCGTCTTTTGGTCCGTCGCTATTGGCCCACCGGTGCGAAGTCGATTTGGCCAACTGAAATGCTTAACAGTCGCCGTCTTCCAAATGAAAAACTGGGACAGACCCCTGAAACCTTCCGCAGCCCATTTGAACTTGATATTTGTCCCCAGATTTTGGGCAATGAAGAAAAACCCATTTATGATTCAATTCGGCTCTTGGAGGAATGGGGAGCTATTGGAATCGATATTAACATGGGTTGCCCTGTTCAGAAGGCTCTCAAACACAACTATGGTGTCGCATTGATGGGAGATCTGGATTATGCAGCCAGAGTCACAAATATTGCGACTCGGGCCAGTCGATTGCCTGTGAGTGTTAAATTGAGAGCTGGTCATCAAAATGACATTGAGTATCTGTCTCGCTTTGTTAAGAAGCTCGAGGAGTCTGGCGCATCCTGGTTGACCTTGCATCCGCGCACAAGCGAACAAAAACGGCGGGGTCGGGCGGACTGGAATCAAATTCGTGAGGTGAGAGCTCAGGTTGCGATTCCAGTGATCGGAAATGGCGACATTCAAGTGGTGGATGACGTGGAGCGAATGCTCAGCGAAACACAATGCGATGCTGTCATGGTCGGTCGGGCGATGACTGCTCGTCCCTGGATGGCCTGGCAGCTAGGAGAGCGTCTTGGGTTTCCCCCTCCAGAGTCTTTTCTGGGTCGTTCTGCTCCATCAGGGGCATGGGAAGAGGGAGAAGAGATGGGCCGTTCCCTCAGTTATTTCATTGAGGTCATGGAGGAATATTTTCCCGAAAACTTGGGAGTGAGAAAGATCAAGTTCTTTATTCGCCATTGTCATGTCTGGCTTGAGTTTGGTCACATTCTTTTTTCTCTCTCAACTCGAGCCAAATCATATCTTGAACTCAAACAGACAATTGCGAGTTTTTTTGATGTGCCGCAAAAAATGATGTCTTATACAGATTTGAGAATTTGAAGGCGTCTCTTTAGAGACCCAGTAACTCATCGAGCTTTCCCTCTGACTCCAGTTGGGAGAGGTCGCTGAAGCCTCCAATGAGCTTATTACTAATAAAAATTTGGGGTACAGTTTTCATCCCGGTTCTTGCGCGAAGCTCGGCGAGTTCTTGGTCTTTTCCATCGAGGTTGATCTCTTCAAAAGAAACTCCCTTGCTCTTTAAGAGGTTTTTCGCTCGAACACAGTAGGGACAGACTGTCCAAGTATAAATCACGACGGGTGACATGATTTCCTGCTTTCTATTTTCTTGAGTCCCATTTTACTTGAATGCAGTAAATGCAGTGAATGCAGCCCAAGTAAAAGGAACTTGAATTTGAAATCTCTGGAATTTGATATAAAACCAGTTTATCTCATTATGCAAATCTAAAAAGTGAAAAGTGAGTAAGTTGAAACGAAATGATGTGTGCCCGCTTTGCCGTTCGTTGAAAGTTGAGTTTTTTGTTGAGATCCAGAAAGATCCCAAAAGAATTTATTTTCTGTGTAGGGAATGCGAAATGGTATTTTTAGATTCTGCACTTCATTTCGCTCTGGTCGATGAGAAAGCACGATATTTGAGTCATCAAAACGATCCTCGTGATCAAAGATACAAAGAATATTTACAAAAAATGATTCAATCTCTTCTTGATGTGAAATCCTTATTAGGGAGTCGGATTCTTGACTATGGCTGTGGCCCAACAAGAGGCATGGCCGAAATTTGGGGAAACCAGTTTTTGATTGACTCCTATGATCCGATTTTTTTTCCAAACTTGAATGACAAAGAATCCCAATATGATTTTATTATTTGTTCCGAGGCCGCTGAACATTTTTATTATCCAAATGAAGAGTGGGGTCGGATGACTCGTTTAATTAAACCCGGCGGGAAGGTCCTGCTTCGAACGGCCTTGCGTCCCATTTTAGCATCGGACTTTCGAGATTGGTATTATCATCGCGATCCAACGCATGTTTGTTTTTACTCCAATGAGACTGTGGCTTGGATTGAGCAAAGTTATTCATTGAAAATAGTTTTTTTTCAGTGATCATGTTCATCAGGTCCCCTTCATCGCGTCTTGGATCCTGTCAATTTGCGCGGCAGTTGAGCCATTGTCGGGATTGAGTTTTTCTTCCAGCAAATTCAGGCTAGAAAAAACCTTGACCTCTTGAAAGAGCTGCTCTGCTACAGGATAGGTGAGTGCCAGTTGCCGCAGCCATTGTTTTGCTTTGCAGAGGGCAAAATGCTCAGTGAATTCATCCTTATATCGGCTAATCATTGGAAGAAACCATTGGCGGTTAAAGTTCTTCCAGTCCATGGGAGATGTGGACTCATTTTTTTCAAATGCCTTTATTTGGAGAGCTAAGTCTGGCCGTGCAATGAGGGGACGGCCGATCGCAAATAGGTTGCAGCCAGAAACTAATTTGCAACGTTTGTAATCTTCTAGATTCCAGATGTCGCCATTTGCCAGAACGGGAATTTTTATGGCCTCTCTCATTTTTGAAATATATTCCCAATGTGCTGGTGGACGATAGAGCTCCGCTCGAGTGCGAGCATGGATTGTGAGCGATTGAGCTCCTCCGTCGCAGACCGCGCGTGCGATTTGAATTGCAAACTCTTTGTGATCAAACCCCAGACGAACCTTCGCTGTGACCGGAACTGCTTTGGGTACCGCCTGGCGAACGGCATTCACAACTCTAAAGAGACGATCGGGATCTTTGAGAAGGGAGGCTCCTCCATCATGGCGATTCACGGTTTTTGCGGGACAACCAAAGTTAAGATCGATTCCAAGAGCTCCAATCCCGACGGCCTTTTGCGCATTGAGGGCCATCATTTCTGGACGGCTTCCTAAGAGCTGAACGAAGACCGGAACACCACTCCTCGTGACTCCCTTGTGGAGAAGTTCTGGGCAGTATCGGTAAAAGACATGGTCAGGCAGTTCTCTGTCAGTGACCCTCACGAATTCTGTCGTGCACTGATCAACTCCTCCAATTCGAGTGAGCAGATCGCGCACGATATGATCAACAACACCTTCCATGGGGGCTAGTCCAATAAACATAACAAGAAATCCTCTGCTAGGCTCGGCTCTCAGATCAATCGGCTCTCAGATCAAGGAGAGATAAAGCGGATTTGGCACAGAAACTCTCCTTTCGTCGAAGAATTCATTTGCCCGAGAAATCCAATTTTTTCAAACAGTTTGGGCACTGCGCTAGAGATGAAAATGGCTGCTTTAAAGGGGATTTTCTATTACTTTAGAGAGGCGGGGTCAATTTGTTCCGCTATAGGAAATATTCAATTCGTGGAGGATGGCCGGTGCAGGTTCGCATAGAGAAAGATAGCCTAGGTGAAATTGAAGTCCCCGCAGATCGCCTTTGGGGAGCTCAGACTCAAAGGTCCATCGAAAATTTTAAAATTGGGGGGGATCGTTTTCCTCGTGAAATGATCAGAGCCTTGGGCATTTTAAAAAAGTCGGCGGCGAAGGCAAACAGTGATCTGGGCCTTTTAGACAAGGGCAAGGCTGATGCGATCATCAGGGCTTCCAATGAGGTCATAGAGGGGGCCTTGGACGAACACTTCCCACTTGTTGTCTGGCAAACTGGGAGCGGCACTCAGACGAATATGAATAGCAATGAGGTCATTGCCAATCGTGCGATGCAAATAGGTGGTGCCGGTATTGGCTCAAAGGGGATTCATCCCAACGATGACGTGAATAAGGCTCAGTCCTCAAATGACACTTTCCCGACAGCTATGCACATTGCGGTTGCAGAACGAAGTTATCGGTATCTGATTCCGATGCTCAAAAAGTTGCGCGACGTCACGCAGGCCAAGTGCAAAGAATTTAGTGATATCGTCAAGATCGGGCGGACTCATCTCATGGATGCGACTCCGCTGACCTTGGGTCAGGAGTTTTCTGGATACGTGGCCCAACTGGATTATTCGATTGAGCGAATTGAAGGATCAATGAAAAGGGTCTTGGATCTCGCTTTGGGCGGTACGGCCGTAGGTACGGGACTGAATACACATCCTGAATTTGCGGATAAGGCCGTGGCTTATATTGCAGAAGAAACCAAGATGCCCTTCAAATGCGCCCCAAATAAGTTTGAAGCTCTTGCCGCTCACGATGCCTTGGTTCAAATGAGTGGCTCGCTCAAAACGGTGGCTGTTAGCCTCATGAAGATTGCAAGTGACATTCGCCTTCTTGGAAGCGGTCCTCGATGTGGCATAGGTGAATTGGTTCTTCCTGCCAATGAACCAGGCAGTTCAATCATGCCTGGAAAGGTAAATCCCACTCAATGTGAGGCCATGACCATGGTGGCGGCACAGGTGATCGGCAATGATGCGGCTGTGACGGTTGGGGGCTGCAATGGCCATTTTGAACTTAACGTATTTAAGCCTTTGATTGTGTTTAATGTTCTCAATTCCATTCGCCTTTTGGGTGATGCCTGCGATAGTTTTGCTGAGCATTGCATGAAAGGGATTGTGGCTAACAGGTCACAGATTAAAAAGCACCTAGACAACTCACTCATGTTAGTAACGGCGTTGAATCCGCACATTGGTTATGACAATGCCGCGAAAATTGCAAAATGTGCCTTTGCCAACAACTCAACTCTCAGAGATGAGGCCATTCGTCTTGGTTTTCTTGATGGCGCTAAATTTGATGAGGTTGTTCGTCCCGAATTAATGATTGGGCCAAAAAAATAATTGGAAGTATATCGATATGAGTTCGGTTTGTGTGTTTTGTTCGGCCAGTGAAACAGCGAGCCCCTTTTTTTTCGCTGAGATTGAGATATTGGGCAAATTGCTCGCAGAGGAAGGCATTGACGTCTGGTGTGGAGGAGCCTCTGTTGGGTTGATGGGTCGGTTGGCCGATGGAGTGATCAAGTCGGGTGGACGTGTCAGGGGTGTCATGCCGCGTGTTTTCCAGACGAAAGAGATGGTCTATCCTGGTCTCACTGAGATGATTTACGTTGACACTTTGGTCGAGCGAAAAAGAGTGATGCTAGAGAGTGCTGATGCATTTATTGGATTTCCCGGAGGAGTGGGAACTCTTGATGAAATAATGGAAGTCATGGCTCACAGGCAATTAGGACTCTCGGATAAGCCTCTGATTCTGGTTAACACCCTGGATTTTTGGCGGAGCTTTTTGGATTGTCTGGTAGAGATGCAGCAACAGCATATGATTCCTGTGGCTCTTGAGGAGCTCTGCACGGTCGTAGATCAGCCTCAGGACGTCATAAAAGTTTTGCGAAGTCATCGATTGGTCGACTGACGTATGACGATGGGTTGAGCAGATACCATTTGAGCAGGTGGGGCCGGTTTAATTGATGTGGCGACGTCTCAAGCCTCATGGAGGGGGAGAATGAGTTCGATGGCTTCCGAATTGGACAAAAACCCGAGGTTGGCCTGGCTTCATCGGGAGGACATCAGGCCTTACGTCTTTGTTCGAGATGAAAACAGGATTAAGAATCCGGGTTCGGCTTATTCGCTCAATTGGTTCGCTCATCCTCCGATTTACCTCAACCCTTTGTGTATGGATTCTCGCGATTTCGGGAATCAGATTATGAAGATGGAAACGCTGGCTTTTGGACCAAGCGGGATGCCGATGCCCCGTTGGGTTTTTTACGACTGTGCCGTCATGCCCGGATTTGTGGCTGGTTATGCACATCGGACGGCGACTTTGGCCCCAAGTGTGAAGGAAATACTCAAGGTCAATGAAGATATACCATGGACGCCGATCTCACTCTTTATCATCATTCCCACGATGGGGGTGGGGGAGTGGGTTGCCCACAACTTAACTTCAATTAATGCGCTTGTTCCTTCAGAGCACCGTTTGTACGGTCTTGGTTTTTTGAGCAAGGCCTTTGGACTTTGGCATGCGAACATTGAAATATGTTGTGGGATGACGCAGTGGCAAAGTCCATCCATGCGTCTTCACAGCCATTACGGTCCCTTTGAGATATTGACTTCTTACACCCCACTTCATTCTTATGCTCATAGCCTCACCTATCGTCTTCGAGTGGACACTGAGTACTGGCGGGAGTTCTTTGGTTTGGCTAATGTGGCCAGGAACTTCGATGCTCGTTTCAGTCGAGCCTCGTTTATGGTAGACTCGAAGCAGGACTCGTGTTTAAAACATCTACAAATGAAAATTGAAAAGGGCTACGCCCCATTTTATTTGAGTGCAAGTGAAATTCGACAGAAGTCCCTTGATGATTCTTTACACGTGTATCAACCACGCTAAAGGCCATGTTGGCCCGAGGCGTTTTACCCCTAGCTGAGGAAGAGAGACAACCAGAATGGAAGAAGAAATAAAGAGTCTGCCCGATGTGGCAAAGCGAGTATTTCTTGATTGCAAGAAATGTGAATGTGGACGCTACCATGTGGTTGTGGCTCATCTGACAAAGAGTTCGGCCAAAGTCGAATGTGAAGTGTGTAAGAGCAAGAAAACCTTTAAGCTGGAAAAGCCAAAGAAAACCGCAGCTGAAAAGGCAAAAACGAAATCTGCTCGTATTGCAAAGGGCGCGCCTGCCAAACAAATGGATAAATTCACTGAACTTAAGGGTAAATTTGGCTCCGGAAATATATTGCCCTACAAAATGACGGTCTCGTTCGCCATAAACTCAGCAATTGATCATCCTAAGTTTGGATTGGGAATTGTGACCGAGGTTGGAAGCACTTCCATCCAAGTGACCTTTCAAGATTTAGATCGGTCGTTGGTTCACGGGCGCCACTAGAAACTTTCACTTTAAGCTGTAGCCTATAAGCTATAAGCTATAGAGTATAGGCTGTCGGCCGTGGACTGTAAAAAATGCGTTTTTTGACTTACAATCTTTGGCATGGTCTTGATGGTAGCGGGCGCCTGTTATTTGGTGAGTTAGAGCCTCGTGGACGGAGGCTGCTGAGGGGGCAGATACAGGTCCGCAGTTTGCGAGCCTGGAAACCAGATGTTTTGTTTTTTCAGGAACTCAACCCCGTCTACCCAGCAGCTTATTATTTTTCGTCTGAATTGCAGCTATCGCATATTGAACAACTTGATTTGAGTGGGGTGAAAATATTTGGGATTGGCCCTCCTTTTAACCTTCAGTCGGGATTGGCCATAATGGCTAATCCTATTTGGAAGCTGAAGTCCTTAGGAGGGGTAAAACTCAGCGGCAGGTGGCCGTCTAGTCGCGGACCTTTTTCCCTGCAATTTGAGGAATCCAGATACGCACTCTTTGGAGAACTTCAGCACCCGAGCTGGGGAAGGGTGTTACTGGTGAACCTTCATCTTCACCATGGCGTCGAGTATGAGCCTGAATGGACGGATCAGATTGATCAGTGTGTGTCGGAGGGATCTGTCAGCGAATCCTTGGGAAGCTCAATCAAGTGGGATTTGGGACGAGGAGATAGGCGTCGTTTGAAGGAATTGAGTCGGGTGTTTGATGTCCTTAAGCCCATTCGAAATCGTTATGATTTGATCGTTTTGGGAGGAGATTTTAACAGTGGTCCTCGCAGCATAGTGGCAAAAAAAATCTTGGACTTGGGCTTCAGAGATGGCTGGGCGCTCGGAGGCGCTGGCGATCCTGGGCTGACATGGGATCGGGAAGAGAACCGGGAAAATCATTTGTTAAACGATGCCTTCCGGGCCAATTTTGAATTTGAAGTGAAGGGCATTCCTCAAAGCCTTGAACAGACTCTTCTTGAAAAGGTTCGGCGTAGCGAAAAAGATGCACGACGCATTGATTTTCTTTATTTCCGTACTTCTCATTCTTACAAGTTAAAGGCGGAACTCTTTAAGGGCCTTGATCCTGGGGGCAAAATGATGGGTTCCGATCATTTTGGAATAGGCCTCGAATTGATTCGAGCCTAGCTCATGGAATCAGCCGCTATTCTTATTTTAGGTTTTTTCGTGGGAATTTTCTCATCCCTTTTTGGAGTCGGAGGAGGAATTCTCATTGTACCATTCTTGCCGATGATTACTTTCGTGAATGCCCGGGAAGTTATCGCGACTTCGCTCTTTACTATTTTTTTGGTTTCCCTGAATAATACGATTAGCTTTCATCGGCAGAAAAGCGTGGATTGGGGTGTTTCTCTTCGAGTTGGGCCCTTGACGGCGATCGGATCCTTTCTGGCTGCCTATTTGACTCGTTGGATGCCCACCGCTGGGCTGAAGTTTATTTTGGGAACAATTCTTATTCTTTTTGTGTGGCAGGGCCGAAAGGAGACTGTGACAACCATAAGGATGGGAAGTCGCAAAATTCATCTGTTGATTATCGGACTCATGGGTGGTGTTGCCTCGGGAATCAGCGGTCTTGGTTCTGGGATTATTGTTTCACCTTTATTAATGGGATTGAAGTTAGTTGACCATAGAAGGGTGACTCCAACGACGAATGCAGTGATGATTTTTACGACTTTTTTTGGATCGATGGCCTTTATTGATTGGCCTCATGGGGAGGACTTCCTGCGGTGGGGGATGGTGCACGGAGACATGGCCTTAAAATTATTTGCTGGAGCCTGGATTTCAGGTTTAGCGGCTCGTCGAATTCAGCAGCGGATCCCCGAACGTCCCCGTCGAATCATTTTGCTGAGTGTGTTGCTGGGGCTGGCTCTCAAAGTTTTTTGGGATGCCTACCAATCGTAGACGAGCCATGATAATTAAGATAATTATAGGCTAGAGCGATAATTCCTCAAGCTTGTGTTTCAATTGGGTGAAGAGGACTTGTTTTCGACTGAAAGGATCTTGGTGCTTTTCTATAGGAATGTCTTCAGTGAGCTTCCATTTTTCAAGGCGTTCGAGCCCTCGTTCACAGGCCTCAAAGAGTCGCTTTGTTTTTCTATCGAGATATTTTGCCATAGCTAAGTTTTAAAAACATCGGGTACTTTTGACAAGACAAATCAAGATGAGATAAGCAATAGTTTTGGTCGGAGAGAAAATCAAACTAAGGAGGCCTTTATGGCAGAAGAAATTATTTATACCATGAAGGGAGTAGGCAAGGTCTATCCGCCAAGCAAGTATGTGCTGAAGAATATCTACCTTTCTTACTTTTACGGGGCGAAAATTGGGGTGCTCGGTTTGAATGGGGCTGGAAAATCCTCTCTTCTCAGGATTATGGCCGGTGTTGATCATGATTTCCTCGGCGAGGCTTTTCCCGCCAGGGATTTTAAAGTGGGCTATCTCGAACAGGAGCCTCATCTGAATGATTCCAAGACAGTACGAGAAAATGTGATGGATGGTCTTGGCGAGATCAACAAATTATTGAGTGATTTCCAAAAAATTAGCGAGGATCTCTGTGATCCAGATTTAGACCCCAATAAAATGGAAAAGCTCATTGAAAAACAAGGCTCCATTCAGGAAAAAATTGAGGCTCTTGATGGATGGGAGATAGACCAAAAAGTAGAGCAAGCCATGGAAGCTCTTCGTTGTCCTCCGGGAGACGTCGCTGTCACTCATTTGTCTGGGGGAGAAAAGCGACGAATAGCTCTTGCTCGTCTCCTGTTGTCAAATCCTGACATTTTGCTCTTGGATGAACCGACGAATCATCTGGACGCTGAATCGGTGGCCTGGCTCGAAGGGTTTTTGCATAAATTTCCTGGTACCGTTATTGCCGTCACCCACGATCGCTATTTCTTGGACAATGTGGCGGGCTGGATACTGGAGTTGGATCGTGGTGAAGGTATTCCTTGGAAGGGAAACTATTCCTCATGGCTTGAGCAGAAAGATCGAAGGCTGGCTCAAGAGCAAAAGACAGATGATCGGCGCATGAAGTCTCTCGAAAAGGAATTGGAGTGGGTGAGGATGGGGGCCAAGGGTCGCCATGCAAAGGCAAAAGCGCGTGTATCGAATTACGAGGCTATGCTCAAAGAGCCGACTCAGGAGAAACTAAAGGATTTGCAAATTTATATTCCTGCTGGCCCTCGTCTTGGAGAAATTGTGATCGAGGCCAAAGGGGTCAGGAAGGGGTATGGAGACAAGCTCTTGATTGACAACATGGACCTCTCTATTCCTCGCGGAGCCATTGTTGGTGTGGTCGGTCCGAACGGAGCTGGAAAATCAACCCTGTTTCGAATGATCACGGGAAAAGAAACTCCAGACGCCGGTACCTTTAAAGTGGGTGACACCGTGAAGATCGCGCACATTGATCAAAACCGCGATCAACTTCAGTTGGATAGAACTGTTCACGATGAAATCTCAGATGGTAAGGATGTGGTCGTTTTGGGGGGGAGAGAAGTCCCCTCTCGGGCCTATGTCTCTTGGTTTAACTTTTCGGGAGGAGATCAGCAGAAAAAAGTGGGGATGCTTTCTGGAGGAGAAAAAAATCGCCTTTATTTGGCCAAAATGCTTAAAGAGGGCGGCAATTTACTGCTATTGGATGAGCCGACGAACGATTTGGATGTCAACACCATGAGAGCACTGGAAGATGCTTTGAACGAGTTCGGTGGCAGTGCCATCATCATTAGTCACGATCGATGGTTTTTGGACAGGGTCTGCACTCACACATTGGCCTTTGAGGGAGAATCCCAAGTTTATTGGTATCCGGGGCCTTACTCAGAATATGAGCAAGACTTAAAACGGCGTCTTGGAACTGACATCCTAGTACCAAAGCGAATCCATTATAAGTTGTTGGCTCATTAAATTTGAACTGGCTCACTTGATTGTTGTTCCAAACTCCAGGGCGCCTGGCTGAACCAATCTCAGGAGCTCAGGATCTTCAAACATACGTCCGGCAGCAGCGCTCACACCGAAGGCTTGCGGGCCAGCCGCTGTGTTAAAAGCGAGATCCTTCGGCTCATCCGAAAAATCTGTTGTTCAACGAAAAACTCCATAAACCTTAAGGATGAATTGTCATGATCGCTATCCGAATTTGGAATCCTTGGTTGGGCCGCAAGCCTTCGGTGATTCAGTTGTGTCCAAAAGACACAGGGAGCTGACTGAAGCAATCTCAGGGGTTCAGGATCGAGTTCGGCTTGGTGCAGTGCTCACAACGTGAGCGCTGCTGCCGGACGTATGTTTGAAGATCCTGAGCTCCTGAGATTGGTTCAGCCAGGCGCCCTGGAGTTTGGAACAACAATCAAGTGAGCCAGTTCATAGTTATTTAGCTGTCAGTGCTTTACTTAGAGAACCATAGGCCTGCTGCAGAGATTTAAAGGTCTCTGGGCAGCCACCCTCGCGATCGGGGTGAAACCTCATTGCTAAGAGGCGATAGTGCTTTTTAAGCTTCTTTCGCGTCAATGGTGAAGAAGGAGCGCTTCCCAAACGGCGAAAGACTTCTAAGTCCACCCACAATTCTAATGGAAATTGAGAAATCTCAACTGAGAATTCTGCTTCTGAGTCTGGACCTCTGGTCAGAGGAGATTGGCATTCATTTTTCCTTTCTTCGGAATTCAGAGAAGCATCTTGCCTCCGGAACCAATTGAGGCTTGTCGTCCCATCGGAGGCTCTCTTGTCATTGGACTTTTTTTGTTTCTGCCGGTTATAGATTTTGTGTCCTTGAGCCAAAGAGTGAAGGGAATTTGTGCTGATATCGGGTCTAGTTCCTTGGGAGAGCTCTATTTGGTCTATTTTTTGGTTCTTGATCGAATCCTCTGAATAGACTGAACAGAGAGGTTTTGATGGCATCAGCGGATCTGATTCTTCCATTTTCTTCTTTAGAATGTCTCTGAAGGAGAAATGTTCACTCATGAGAACTCTTCGGAAGTATTCCTCCAAAATTCAATTTTGGAAGAGAATACTGGTCTCGAATAGAGCCAAAACACGACCTCAGAAGAGGAATGTATTTTGATTGAAGAGCTGGCTTCAGTCAGAAAATCGACTCATTCCATATCAGAGAGAGTTGTTGAAGTGCGGAATTTTCGTTTTTCTCTCAGAAAAATGTCATTTTCTCTCGGAAAAGTGAAAATAATCATAATTTTCTTTGGACATCTGTTTTCAAATTAGTATCATCAGAGTGTTCGATTTAGCCCAATAGGAATATCCGTTAGTACAACGGGGAGGAAAAAGAAATGGCTAAGAAAAAGAAGGCAACTAAAAAGAAGGCAACTAAAAAGGCCGCGAAGAAAGTAACGAAAAAGGCAACAGCAAAAACAGCCAAAGCCACCAAAAAGGTAGCTAAGGCTAAAACAAAGCGTAAACCAAATCCAGCGTTTATGAGACCTCTTCAGCCAAGTGCTGCTCTGGCTGCGGTAATCGGATCTGGTCCGATCCCACGCACTCAGGTAGTGAAGAAACTTTGGGCTTACATCAAAAAGCACAATCTCCAGGACGCAAAAAATAAACGCAACATCAATGCCGATGCAAAACTGAAAACTGTTTTTGGCAAAAACACGGTTTCGATGTTTGAAATGACAAAAATTGTCAGCAAGCATTTGAGCTAATTGACGATTTTCATTAAAAGTTGATGGAGGCTCGTACTTGATTGGGTACGGGCCTTTTTTTGGCTTTGTTTTCTTCCCATTTTTTCTCATTTTTCTCATTATAATCTTGAATGCCATGGTTTCTTCTCGAATCCAGGTTGCCCGCTCGAGGTTGGCTCTGATATTAAGGAACCTATGAGTGAGGCATTATGACTCCTATAGCGGCCAATGAAATACGATTGATGGAAGCTGTCTGCCAACTTGCGGCACGAACGCTTTCAAACGTGAAAACCTATGTTCGTCCGGGGATAACAACCAATGAGCTGGACAAAATAGTTTATGACTTCACCCTAGGTCATGGAGCTGAGCCCGCACCACTGAATTATCACGGATACCCTAAGTCCATATGCACATCCGTCAACAGGTGTGTTTGCCATGGTGTTCCTGATGATACTCCTCTGAAAGAGGGGGACATTGTCAATATCGACGTAACGACTCTTAAAAATGGCTTTTTTGGAGATACTTCGGCTACTTTTTATGTGGGTCAGGTCTCAGAGAGAGCGATTCGGATTACAGAAGCGGCCGAGGAGGCAATGTTCAAGGGCATAGAGGAGGTACGGCCTCATGGAACGACGGGAGACATCGGATTTGCTATTCAGAAGTTCTCGACGAAAAAAGGTTACTATCCAGTGAGGGAAATTGGTGGACATGGCATCGGAAAGAAGTTTCATATGGACCCTTTCGTTCCTTCTTACGGAAAGCGTGGAAGGGGCGACAAGTTGATTCCTTTTACCTGTCTGACCGTCGAACCCATGATCAATGAGACACCAGCGCCAATTATTGAGTATTCAATACCAAACTCTTCAATCAAATATTATGACACCGGTGATGGAACTCTCTCAGCTCAATTTGAACATACGATTTTGATAACTGACAAAGGCTATGAGATCCTCACTCTTCGAGACTGAGGCTAACGTGCTAAGGGTCATAGGATAACTTCGCGATGTCTTGATTTTTTGGGGGGAACCAGTAAACTGCGGGCCCGTTGTACGTATCTGTTCTGATTTGCTGCTAGACTATCGAAACTAAGGAGAAGAAAGTGCCTGAGGTGACAAATATGACGATCAATACTCCAAAGAAATTGCAGACTCAAGATCCTGATTATCGCGTGTGCTCGGAGGCGATGAACGATCCCCAAAAATTTGCAGAATTGGCCCGCTGGGGTCGTGAGGAAATTAAAATTGCAGAGTCGGAAATGCCGGGTCTCATGGCCTTGAGGGCCGAATTTGGCGCAAAAAAGCCTCTGAACGGAGTTAAGATCACTGGATGTCTTCACATGACTATTCAGACAGCCGTTTTGATAGAAACATTGACCAGTCTCGGGGCTAAGGTTCGTTGGAGTTCTTGCAATATCTACTCAACACAAGATCATGCTGCTGTTGCAATTGCGGCGACAGGTGTGCCAGTTTTCGCTTGGAAGGGAGAAACAGAAACTGAGTTTAACTGGTGTATTGAGCAGTCGATTCTTGGTTGGGGAGCTGAGGGATATGATTTGATTCTTGATGATGGGGGTGACTTGACTAACATGATGCACGAGCCTCGCTTTGCCGATGAGCTAAAGAAGATCGTCGGAATTTCCGAAGAAACTACAACGGGCGTTCATAACCTTGAGAAAATGCTCAAAGAAGGTCGTCTTCGAGTTCCTGCCATAAACATCAATGATTCAGTGACAAAATCAAAGTTTGATAATCTCTATGGGTGTCGTGAGTCTTTGGCTGATGGGATTAAGCGTGCGACAGATACGATGGTCGCTGGAAAAGTTGTTGTTGTGGCCGGATATGGAGATGTGGGTAAGGGTTCTGCTCAGAGCATGCGCGGATTTGGTGCGCGAGTCCTTGTCACTGAAATTGATCCTATTTGTGCGCTTCAAGCAGCAATGGAGGGTTTTCAGGTAACTACCATGGATGAGGCCATCCCTCAGGCTGATATTATTGTGACAGCCACAGGATGTTGCGACATTGTCACGGCCTCTCATTTTGAAAAAATGAAAACTGGGGCGATCGTTTGTAATATTGGTCATTTTGATATTGAGATCGATATGGCTTGGCTGAATAAGAACTCCTCTGTCGTTGAAATCAAACCCCAAGTTGATCTTCACACTTTGAAAAATGGGCGCAAAGTGATTATTCTTGCGAAGGGTCGTTTGGTGAATCTTGGTTGCGGAACGGGCCATCCTTCTTTTGTCATGTCCAATTCATTTACAAATCAGGTCCTTGCACAAATGGAACTTTGGAACAATCGTTCGGCCTATTCCGAGATTGGTGTCTATCGGTTGCCAAAGGCGCTCGATGAAAAAGTTGCCGCATTGCACTTAGAAAAGCTCGGTGTGAAATTGACGACTCTGTCAGAGAAGCAGGCGACCTACCTTGGATTGAGTCCCAAGGGTCCATTTAAGCCAGAGCACTATCGTTACTAGTGCTTCTTCTAAAGCACAGCCTCATCTGGGCTTTGTTGGTTTGTTGGGCGCCTGTTATGTTATTTCTCAATAAAAGAGAGGTAAAAGGAGAGTTCGTTAAGACTCTCCTGAATGTCCTCTGAGGCTCGGTGGGCATTTTTCTTTTGAAAAACGCGGCTGTAAAAATTGTTAAACACAATTTTGAAAGCCGTCACATCGAGCATTCGATAGTGCAATCGTTCTGCAAACCTCTGGAAATACTTGTTAATAAATAAGCGGTCCTGAGAAATGGAGTTTCCAGCAAGAATCACTTTTTCTTCTGCCCAGTACTTATCAAGAAGTTGCAAAAGATCGGCTTCGACAACAGAAGTTGATTTACCAGATGGAATAAGTTGGAGAAGTCCTGAATTTCCGTGGTGTTTTCGATTCCAGTCGTCCATAGATTCCAGATATTTTTGTGGTTGATTTATGATCGCATGATAGGAATCGACTATTTCGAGTTTCTTATTGGTAACGGTTGCGGCCACTTCGATTGGAACTTCCTTCTCAACGTCGAGGCCCGTCATTTCCATATCAAACCACAGCAGATAATCCACCCCATTCTCCTTTGTCTTTTGGAGTTGTTTCAGTCAAGATAAACGATCAGAACGCCTTCATTCGCTTTGCCGTTATCCAATCTTTCATAATTCCAATGGTATCCAGCTTTTTTCAAGTAGTCGATCACTTGTTTCTGGACGATACCCTTGCCTTTTCCAGTCATTATTTTGACCTGTTGGGAATTCTTTTTGACCTCATTCAGCATAAATCGATCGACGAGGTCAAAAATTTCGTCTTGAGTTCGTCCGTGCAAATCAATCATTCGAACAGCCGCTTTACCAGGGCTTCCCTTTGTTCCTCCTGTCTTGGCCTTTGAAGGGGTCGATCTTCTGCTCTTCATGGAGTTCCTGCTTCTCGATAAGATGAGGGCCTAAGTGTTTGAAACCTTTATAAATTTAAAATTGTTCTGAAAGTCGCGCAACTGACAATTAAATCCCGTGTTATCATATAGCTAGGAGATTTTTATATGCGTTCTATAAAGCCATTAATGAAAGCCGCGATTATCTTCGCAATTCCTCTGGGATTGTCAATTCAATCTTTTCAATCTTGTTCGTCGGGCTACCTACCACTCTCCGGTCCGAATCAAGAGGTCAGAAATGAGGATTCAGAACCGCCGACGCCCACTCTCCCACCACCAAATGACAAGAGCTTCTATTACCCACCAGTGAGTAATTCAGAGAAGGAAGCCTGCGATTCATCCACTTGGGAATACACTTCTTCATTGTCTGCTGGATTCAACGAGGAAAAGTTAAATGAAGTCATGAACTTTATTAAGGAGCCCAGTCAGCACACAACAGCTTTTGTCATTCTCCATCAAGGGAGAATTGTTCGGGAGTGGTACAGCGGAAAAATTGATCTTTCTGATTACAACAGCGGCCTGACGCAAGGACTTTTAAGAGTCGCCAACTGGGATTGTAGCTCTGCCGACAGGATTCATTCTGCTTCAAAATCGGTGGTCAGTGTGGCGATTGGAATTGCTGAGCAAGAAGGACGGCTTAAGCTTGAAGATCCAGTTTCGCAATTTTTGGGAAGTTGGACGAATTTATCCGCGATTGACGAGGATAAAATTCGGATCAAGCATCTTCTATCAATGACAAGTGGACTTGACGGGGCCCCCGCTGGGGGGAGATGGCTTTGAGACTCCTGAGGGCAAGATAAAAGGAGTTTTGATCAACGATAAATACCAAGCTCCTGTGAACTCCTGGTTTTATAATACCACGGCCTATCATCGGTTGTTTGCTGTGATCGACCGGGTTGGGCAGGGGAGGGATCAGTATCTCAAGGAGAAAATTTTTGATCGCATTGGAATGAGTGACAGCCAGGTTTTGACCGAGAACATTATTTCTAGTGGCCGGGATATGGCCCGATTTGGTCTCTTGATGTTGGGCAATGGAAATTGGAAGGATGAATCTATCGTTAACTCAGAATTTGTGAAGAAAGCGACATCTCCATTTTTGTCCCTGCCAATTTTTTCAGGGACTTCTTTGGAAAGAATGAATAGGTCCTATGGCTTTTTGTTTTGGCTCAATGGTCAACCAAGTTGGATGTCGGGCTCCTGTTTTGATAGCTTAGGGCTGCTTAAGCCGACAGCGAAGTGCAAGGCTGCAAATAACGATGGGTCTTTCACCGGATCTCTGATTAAGTCAGCTCCGGCTGATCTCATCGCGGCTCTTGGTCTTGGCGATAAAAAGATCTACATTGTCCCCAGTCTCGACCTCGTCATTGCACGACATGGCACGCCACCCGTGGGAGATGAAACTCAGTATTCTGAGAGCAAGCTTGATGTAACTTTGTGGGAAAAGTTGATGGCGGCAAGGCAATAGTCTGCGGCAGGACGGGTAAACCGTTGGTTTCAATCCAACGGCTTCAAACCGGAGTGTCGAACTGCATTTTTTCGACGCGACAGAGTCAGGGTTTCAAGTGTTGCTCGAGAAATTTCTCCATGGCTTCATAAAACTCAAATCTGTTTTCCTCATTGTGAAATCCATGGCCTTCATCCTGTTTGACCAAATAGGGAACGTCAATTCCCTTAGCTCTGAGAGCATTTACGATCTGATTTGATTCTTCAATGTTCACTCGCGGGTCCTTGGCCCCCTGAACAACGAAAAGAGGAGCTTTGATGCGATCAACGTGAAACACGGGCGAAGCAGAATGCATCAATTCTTTGTCCACTTCTGGATTGCCAACCATTTCGTACATCATATCCAGAAAGGGTTTCCAGTAAGGAGGAATCGTTTTCATAAAAGTAAAAAGATTTGAAACTCCGACATAGTCAACTCCGCAGGCGTAAAGCTCAGGAGTAAAAGCGAGGCCAGCTAAAACTGCGTAGCCGCCGTAACTTCCTCCATAAATACAAATTCTTTTTGGATCGGCTACTTCCTTTTTAATTAGCCACTGCACACCATCTGAAATATCGTTTTGCATGGTCTTTCCCCATTGCTTGAACGAGGCTTCCCAGAATTTTCGACCATACCCAGTGGACCCTCTAAAATTCATCTGTAAAACCCCATATCCCCGGTTGGCGAGCCATTGGATAGTTGGGTTATAGCCCCATCCATCTCTGGCCCAAGGGCCTCCGTGCGGGTGAATGACGATGGGTATCTTGCCACTGATATAGTTTCTGGGGAGCGTGAGATACCCGTTAATAGTTAAACCATCTCGACTTTGATAGGAGACAGGTTTCATCTCGGCCATCTCGGATTCGTTGATCCAAGGGCCGACTTCGCTAATTTTAGATAGAGTTTCACTGGCGACATCAAAAAGGTAAAAGGATCCCAGGCTCCTATCGCTATAAGATCGAACCACAATTTTAGATTCATCTCTATTCAAACTAGAAAATGAAATTTCGTAACTGGGGAGAGCTTTCGTCACTTTTGAAAAAATCGCTTCTGTTTTTGCGTCAAAGAAGTGGCGCTCTTTTTTCCAAGTTGTAAACAGAGCGGCAACGAGCACTTTTCTTTTCTTTGAATAGGAGAGATCTTCAACATCGACCTCGCTATGATCAAAGATTTTTTCAAGTTCTTTCCCTTCTGCAAGATCAAACTTAACGATTGCGGATTTGTCGCGACCAAGATTAGAAGACGCATAAACAAACTTATTATCAAAAGTAAAAAAATGAGGAGAGACGGAAGTTTTAAAATCAGATGAAAAAGTTTTTCTGAAACTTCCTTTTTCGCTTTCCCGATAGTAGAGATCGGTGTTGACCCCATTTGTCGCGATAGCACCCTTATCTTGCCATTGTGATCCGTGATCCAGCTCGTGAAGTTTCCTGGGTTTTCTGCTACCAGAACTAGTTTTCCTGACTTGATGTTCAGGCGATAGACATCAAAAATCTCCTTTTTTCTCTTGTTCAACCCGATCAGGACATGGTTTTCGTCGATGTCTTCGAGATCGTCGATGATCTCCATTCGAACCCCCGGGAAAGGAGTCAATTTTTTTAGATTTTTTCCCTTAATATCTACTGAGAAAAGATGGAAATTTTCGTCTCCGCCCTCATCTCTTGAGAAGACAAGAGTTTTGTTCCCTTTCCAGAAAAAATTGCTGATGTCACGTGCCAGGATGTTGGTCACTCGCTGGGCTTTAGAGAGATCCTGTCCCACCTGAGAACTTTTCATGACAGAGATATTCATTCGAGTTTTGTAGGGCTGCAAAAAAGCGAGGTGATCTCCTGAGGGGGACAGAGCAAACCTTGAGCTGGTAGGATTACGAAAGAAGTCACGCACAGGGATTTGGGCCGTAGCTTTGGGAGCCGATGCGATCTGCCGAGTTGCTGGCTGGGCACAGGCGATGAGAAAAAAAGCACACGCAGGAAAGAGACCAATCATTCGGTTTTTCATATTTTTTTAATTCTCCTCGAATCGCGGTTGTCTGTTCAAATATCCAAATAGCAAATTACCTAATCGCACATTCACTCAATCGCCAATTCACCAAGTCATTTCAAATAATTTGCGAATAGAATATATAAGATATAATCAATCCCAATTCAAAAGTAACATAACATTTGGTTGGCATTTTGACGTCGTCACGGTATCACTGCTTTGTTAAATGAGCTAGGATTTTCCTCACGGCCTTTTTGCTCTTCTTTCAGATCAAGGAAGGGAGCGACTGGGCAGGTGTGGGGAATCAACAACGACGAGTAATTTGAGGGCTGGACGGAATGGACGGGATCGATCGGATTGTGATTAAAATTGGAACTGGAGTTTTGACTGGAGAAGATGGCTCTTTCGCTGCTGCCAGGCTTTCGCGTCTACTTGATGAAGTCCTGCCATTTGTCAGTAAGCCCCATCAGCAGGCGATGATTGTTTCATCAGGAGCGGTCGGTCTGGGCAGAATGCGGCTTAATCTTAAAGGTGACTTATCTCTCGCTGAAAAACAGGCCTGTGCAGCGATTGGTCAATCTGTTCTCATTCAGAACTATAATATTATTCTCTCCCGTTTTGGGCTCATGGCAGGACAGATTTTGATTAATTCCCAAGATCTTAAAAATGAGGAGCGTCGTAAAAATTTGATGGCATCTCTTCGGGAGCTGGAAAGATTTCCAGTTATTCCGGTGATCAATGAGAATGACGTGACCTCTACGGAGGAATTGGAAATTTTGGGTGAATCGGATCTCTCTTTTGGCGATAACGATCGATTGTCCGCGCTCTTGGCTTTGGAGATCAAAGCGCGTTTGTTAGTTATATTGACGGATAGCGAGGGTATCTATCTTGATAAGCCTAAAAACTCCAGTGATAGGCCGCTCCCTTATGTGGAAGACCTCAGTGTATTGGATCAGGTTCATGTCTGGAACAATTCGAAACTTGGTAGGGGAGGGGTGAAAAGCAAGATATCCTCAGCCCGTCTGGCGGCAGAGGGAGGAACGCCCTGTTGGGTTGTTTCCGGTTTCAAGGAAGGACAACTTGAAACTTTTTTTAAAACTTTTGCCGATCGTCGCGCGCCTTTGTGTGGAACATTTGTAGTAGGAAAGGGCACTGTGTGGAAGAAACCCTAAAGAGAGTCAAACAAGCGAGTCTCACGATGGCCTATTTAACGAGCCAGCAGAAAAATCAGGCGCTTGCGGCCTTGTCTGACATCCTTGAAACAAAAAGAACCTGGCTCATTCAAGCGAATGCCAAAGATCTGGAAGAGCAAAGGGGAAAATTATCGTCTAGTCTTTTTCAGCGTCTCACACTTTCAAATGAAAAAATATCCGAACTTGTTCGTGGACTCTCAGATCTTCAGGGATTGAAAGATCCTATTGGAGAAAGAACTTTGCACAGAGAACTTGATCACGGGCTCACTCTGGAAAGAGTGGCAACTCCGATCGGAGTGATCGGAGTTATTTTTGAGAGTCGTCCCGATGTGGCCGTTCAAATCGGATCTTTGTTGCTAAAGAGCGGAAATGCGGGAGTTCTTAAGGGTGGCAAAGAAGCCTTTCATACTTTGCAAGCGATAGAGGAAATAGTGAAGCTACTAAATGAAGAGTGTCAATTTCTGCCGCGACACTGGTTGAGCTTTATTGGTTCTCGAGACGAGGTGGCAAAAATGCTTTCTCAGGACGCTTACATCGATCTGGTGATTCCTCGAGGCTCGAACGACCTGGTAAAATCGGTGAAGGCACAGACAAAAATTCCAGTTCTCGGCCACGCCGATGGGATCTGCCATCTCTATATGGACCGGAATTTCGATATTTCTGAGGCGATTGCTTTGATCCATGATTCAAAAGCTCAAAACCCCTCGGCCTGCAACGCGCTTGAGACTCTCCTCGTTCATCAGAAGCACTACGATGAAGTGATTTCTTTGCTCCGAAGAAACAAAGTGGGAATTGAGCTTATTGAGACCCCCTCTTCCTGGAGCGTCGAATACGGAGATTTAAGATTGGCTGTGAAATCTGTTTTAGGCCTTGAAGAGGCGATCTCTCATATCAATAGCTTTGGATCCCATCACACGGATGTCATCCTGAGCCAAGATTTAGTGGCAGCGGACCAATTTATTCGCGAAGTGGACTCTGCAAACGTTTTTGTTAATTGTTCGACTCGGTTCTCAGATGGCTTTCGCTACGGATTCGGCGCGGAGGTCGGTATCAGCACAAACAAAACACACGCTCGAGGCCCTGTCGGCCTAGAGGGGTTGACCATTTATAAGTACGTACTTCGCGGGCATGGTCATCGAGTGGCTGACTATATGGGATCAAATGCGAAACTATTTTCGCACCGGAATCTTGAATGCTAAGAGATTTCTGAATCTTCAAAAGCTGATAGTAAGGCTGATTGATTTAACGAAAAACCAATCAGCCGAACCTTGTCTATTCAAAATTTATTCACAAGTAAATTGAGACTCGACGAGTTTGTCTTTGATGCGAGTTAAAATACCTTCGCAATGACTAGTGCCGACTTTGGCTGTTGCTACGACATCGCTTTTTCCGAATTTATTGTAATGAGTTTCACAGCCTCCAGACTGTGATTTGACCAGGCTCAGCTCTCTGGTGTCATTTCCAGCTTTGCATACGACCTTCTTTTCTGCATCTGTAGCAGAGGTCGCGGATTTCTGAGCTTTTTCAGCTGCCTTCTCTAGAGCGGCAGGAGGCGGCTGATTCGATGTGGTTTCAGCTTTCTTGGTGTCTGAGTTTGACGTGGCGCTCTTCTCAGGCGATGAGCACGCGAACAATGATGCAGATATCAACAGAAAAACTACATTTTTCATTGAATATTATTCCTCCCTTAGGGTGTTTGGTGCACTGAGTGAGTTAGTCTAAAGAGAATCTGGCGGGCTGTCTACCCGAGAAGCACCCTCAATTATTCTTTTGGCAGAGCCTCAAAACCCTGTTAATGATCTTATTAGTTACCCAATTGGCCCCGTGCAGCCCCTCCAGTGCCGCCCAATTGCATATAAAATCCACCCAATTGCATCTGATTCCATCCATTTAATTCTATCCAAGAAGATGAATAATAACTTTCATGGCTGATTTTTGATTGAAAGAGGGCATTCAAGTCGCTATAGTCGCCTCGTTTCCCTACTTTGTTTGTGCAATCCCAATAATTTGCTGACAACAGTGAGGATTTGACGATACAAGGTACGTTCTTTTAGAGCGGGGTGGTAGTTAAGTTGGTTATAACGCCTGCCTGTCACGCAGGAGGCCGCGGGTTCGAGTCCCGTCCACCCCGCCATTTTCGTCCGAAGATGACCCTATGTACTATACCACTCTCAGTCGTGCTAGAGACAAAACTGCAATGGCGGCGGGACCGTCTGCGCAGCAGACGCTCTTAAAGGTCTGTGGTAGTGGTGCGGAAAGGGGAGCACATCTGAATAGAGATTTGTTCGTTACCGGCCCCATCCGCTAAAGCCTCTTGCGGTCTCCGGCAGTGGTAACACTCGGGGTTAAGTAGCAAGTGAAAAGCGGTCACGAGGTATTGTGCGCGAGCAACATCGGTCAGCCTAAACTAATAGTGAACAGTTAAAAATGCGAGTTAATGGGAAGATAGAGGCAAGGCCCAAGCGGTTGGCGACGTGGAAGGCTACAAGCTGTCGGCAGGTGGAACCGGAATGACCGACACTCACTCTCTTGCAACTGACTGTAGGCGGGCCGGTGAGAGTCATAGGAGTTAACCGGAGAGATCTTTTAAGACGGTCTATGATGGTTGAGCAAGTAGACAACCGAAGGAGTGAAGTCAATAAGCTCTGATCAGGTGTTTTAAGAGAAGTCAGAGACACCCATAATACTCAAGCAGCCATGGAAACATGGTGAGACTCAGGGAAGAAGTCAGAGGAAGGGGTTGTCAGGTCCAGAAGGAACTTGAGCTCGCAAATGCGACTGTAATGAGGATCTTGAGATGTCCCAACATCCAACCTGGGTTGAGAAGCAAATGTCCCTCAACCCACAAACAAGACGTATTCGAGTTCGGGTGGCAGATCATGCAAAACGAGGTCGTAAACAGTGGGATCTTTATCGCTATATAACCGACCCCTATCTTCTTGCCGATGCACTAAAACTAGTTCTAAATAATTGCGGATGCGCGGGTTTAGATCGAGTCAGCGTGGGATCAATAAAAGGTAACGAGTGGGAATTTGTTAAATCTCTGAGTGCGAAACTCAGAGAAGCGGGCGCCTATCAACCGGGTGCAGTCAAACGAGTTTACATCCCCAAAAGCAATGGGGAGAAAAGACCTTTGGGTATTCCCAATTTAGAGGACCGCGTGGTCCAAAGGGCACTCGTGCTACTATTGGAGGTAGTCTACGAGCAGAGGTTCTACGATTTTTCCTACGGGTTTAGACCCAAGAGGAAGGCGATAGATTGTGTCGCTATAGTGGCAAAACAAGCCTATCGTGACCGACACGTTTTGGAGGCTGACATCGAGAATTTTTTCGATCAAGTCAGTCACAATAAGCTACTCAAATTCTTAACTAAGGAAATAGCTGATCCGCGAATTATGCGGTTAATTAGTCGAATTCTGAAGTCAGGGTTTCAGGAGCCAGGAAAGCCTTGGCAGCCAAGTATAAAGGGAACTCCGCAGGGCGGACCACTTTCACCGCTATTAGCCAATGTTTATCTTCATCATGTGTTGGACGTGCACGATTCAGACTTATTGACCCACCCGATTCGGTGAATTGACCCACCCGGCGGCGACAGAACTGCTAAATAAACGAGCTAGCAGATTTCCACAAGTTATTTTCCTCTGGGAAGCTGATTTAGTTTTTCGCGGTAAGACCCCCTTGAGATTTATTCTCTGGCTGGGGTTGATCATTCTATCCACGATGGCTTCGGCAATGACTGGGTCTTCGAAGAGCTTGAACCAACCCTTGGGATCAATCTGGGATGTGACGATGACAGGTCCTTTTCTGGCCCGCGCTTCGAGAAGTTCAACAAGTACATTGGCTTCTTCATGCGAATATTGCCTGAGTCCAAAATCATCGAGGATAAGCACTTGTGTGGAATTGAGTCTGGTGAGAAATCCAATCATCTTGCCCGAGCTTCTGGCTGCGAGAACTTCTTCAAACATGAGGTTTACGGGTAAAAAAGACACTGACAAGTTTTCTTGGCAAATCTTTCTCCCGAGTGTGATTGCCAAATGGGTCTTGCCTTCGCCAGTGCGACCCAGAATGATCAAGTTCTCTTTATTTTTTAAAAATGATAGAACCGAAAGCTCCTTGAGTTTTACTTTTGTCAGTCCCCTGTCAAAACTCATGTCCCAATCTTCGAAGTCCGCCTGGTGTCTGAACTTCGCTCGTCTGGTAAGAGATTTTGATAGACGATCTCGTCTGAAGTTTTTCTCATCCTCGAGGATGAGGGACAAAAAACTCCAGAGGATGCAGATTTTTACTCACAGCTTGAGACCTAGAATCGATGTTTTGGTGAATACCGAAAAATCTAAGGTCATAGGCGATACGTTTTGCCTGTGCTTCCATAATTAAGGTTCCTTGTTGTTATGTAGATAAATTAAATTGGGATCTCGTTCAGGTTTAATGATGCGTGGTCTTGTACCTCCTACTTTGTGATGGAGAGCCGAAGCTCTGATGAAATTGAACTGGGTTTTATTGAAAATAAGGGCTTGTGTCGCCGCGTACTCGAGATCAGCCTTTGAGACTTCATTTTTGTGAACTAACCTGAGGATGCCCTGAGCCCTTCTGAGAGACTTGAGGGGATAAGGATCACGGAAGAATTTTGAAAGAGTTCAAAAGTTTTGGATCCGATATTTTGCGCTTGCCTGAGAGCCGAGGCCACTTCGAATCGGGCGGTGGCGACTTGGTGTTCTGGGTAGTGGGCGTCGATGGTGGAGGCCCTGTCTGGGGATTTTACTTTTGCGTGGATTGCGATTGAATCTGAATCCGCAGTAAATATCTCGACGGTATTTATTTTGATTCGGGCTTTGACCGTGGTGCCGACAAACTGATGCGGGACGGAGTAGAATTTGGAATCGACTTGAATATGGCAATCTGGATGAACCTTACAGGTCTTCCAGACGGAGAGTTCAAATGAATTGGGGTTTACAGTTTGCAAAGAGGTCTTTCATTTTCGAATCTATCCTCTCTTGAAATTCCATCATGATCCTTCATGGGTGCAGAGTTGAGTTCGTTGAGATATTTTTGAAATCTTTGATTGAGATCAAATATTGAATAAAAGATTTGATCTCTGACTTCGTTGAAGAATTGTTTTTGTATAATGCCGATTGCGCCTTCCACCGCGGCTTTATCTTTGGGCCGTCGAGGCCTTGCTGGGAGGACGGCAAATCCATGATGGTTGCTGAACTCAATGAAGGACTGGTTGGTGTCGGGATCATAGATATGGGCTCTTGTGACGCCGGGCTTAAGATTGTCAACGACTGCGTACTTTGGGGTGCCACCGAGTTTGATGAATGAGTTTTCAATGGCTCTGAAGAACTCAGGTTGCTTTTGTCCGAAGGTAAACTCACCGACGGTGTATGAACTCCATGGCAAGGTTCCGACGAAGAGTTGAGTTTTAATCTTAGCTTGAGTCCTTGGATCAGGTGATTGAAATCCCATCTGAAAAATCGAAGAAGATTTTTCGCCGGGATTGTGTTGAAGTCTGATTGTCACCTGCGGTTTTTTTGGGAATCGCCGTCTGAAACGATGATAGAAAATCATATAGGTCATGACTTCGATGGCGTGTTCTTTGTGAAGAATTTTAAGAGGGACACCTTTGTTGAACTCGGTCGCGATAAATTCCCAGTTGATTGGGACAGGCTGGCTCTGTGCGAAACCCACTACCGAGGGGACTGATGATGGTGGACCTGAGTCTCTGATGCAAGCTCTGACGGTATTCCTGGCGATCTTAAGGGCCTGCGCAATCTTGCGGATGCTGCGGCCTTGAGTGTGAAGTTCTAAAATTTGATTTTGCATGGCAACTGAAGTTCTCCGTTGAGTCATGGAACCCTCCTTTTGTTTAAGGATAGGTGCCACGGGATTGAAGATTTAGTCGCTGCCTGGATTTATGACTCAGTGCTCAAGTCGAATATAGGTGGGTCAATTCCCCGAAACGCCTGGGTCAGCTCATCCGAATTGGGTGGGTCAGCTTCTTTGAATTGGGTGGGTCAACTCAAGCCGAATCGGCCAGGACGAGAAGTTTGCAGAAGTCTATGGACAAAGCTCATCGGTAAAGCTCTTTCGTTATGCCGATGATTTTATCATCACGGCAAGAACAGCGTCGGAGCTTAAAACGGCCAGACGTTTTCTCTACGTTTGGATGAAAGGCGGGGAGCTTTCCCTAAAGGAGTCCAAGACAAGAGAAGTAGACATGAGTAATCACCGTCGTGGTTATCAATCTAAGTTCGATTTCCTTGGTTTCAAGATCCATCTAAGGGCGTTCGCAGATAATCCACAAAGATTTTGGATTGCGCGCCAGCCCTCGGAGAAATCTAGGCGGAGCCTCAAAGACAGTCTGCGAGAAAAGCTCAAGATTCACCTCACTCTGGCGGAAGCACGGCAAGTTGTGCTCTCTGTTTGGCGGGGTTGGTGCAATTATTTTCGCTATTCCAATGCGAACCATATTTTTTACCGGGAGCTCCACTCTGTGAGGCGTCTGATTTGTCGCTATCTTCGGCGCAAATACCGCAGGCAACGTCGTCCAGTCCCGTGGCGCAAGCTGTTCAAACTTGCGCAAGAAATCTGGAAACCTTTAAAGCCCATAGGCGTTGTGCCCAATCATCTTTGCCACACGCAGCCTAGGCTGCTTTAATCTGGAAGAGCCGTATACGTGAACGCGTACGTACGGTTCGGTGAGGGCTGGGGGCCGCAAGGCCCCTGGCTACTCGGTTTTTCCAGAGACCAAGATTCAAAAAAAATAGGGTTCTACGGTTCTACGGTTCTGGTTCTACGGTTCTACTCACTTGATGGTGGAACTTTATCCAAATCCCAAAAAAATCATAAACTTAGCAACCGAAGTCTGTAGTTTTTAAAGCTTCTAAATCCGAAAGCTCTTTTCTGCAACAGTTTTGCGAGGTTGTTAAAGCCTTCGGTTCTGCCGTTGGTGATGCGAGTTGTGAAGTAGTTGAGGATTTCATTTTTCCATTTCATGAGGGTTTTCCTTAGGGTTTTTATTTCTGGCAAAAGGGACAGTGCCATTTGGTCAAGAACCTTGGTGAGAGAGCGTTTGGCGCGGTTATATCCGCGACATCTGTACAGGGCGTGCAAGGCTTCTTTGAAGTGATAGATTTCCTTTAGTTTTGGATAGTGTTCGAGCCATTGATAGAGGGCTTTTCGTTCGAAGTATTCGAGTCGTTTTCCGTTAAAAAGTAGCAATCGCCGGATGGGATTGGATCTCTTGTCGCCAGTGATTTCGGTGCGAGCCTTGTTGATCACTGGATTCAGGAGTCTAACGACGTGGAAGTGATCGGCGACAAGCAGAGCGTTAGGGAAGTTTTGTTTGGCAAACTTTTTAAATGGATCACTCATGTCGAGGACGACGTTTTTCACGTTTTCCCTGCCTTGCACATGGGAAAAGGTATTGGTGAGTCCGTCGGCTGTTTTTCCATGGGCGACTTCGAATATTTTTTTATTTGGATAATCAACGAGTACGGTTGCGAACTCGCGACGTCTAAATCCCCTTTTAAAGGAATGTTCATCGATGCCGATGGTTTTTGGCCATGGGTTGTTCTTTCGTTCGCGTAGTTTGATTTCGAGTTGTTCGTAGTAAACCTTGTAGACGAGTCCAGCGGAGCAGCCATAAGCGCGTTGAACGTGTTTTAAATCGATAAAGTTTTCGCAGGCCCATCTTAGGCCTCGCCGGTAGCGGTGGGTGGTTCTATATCCCTTTTGGATGCCCTGAACGGGTTCAGTGAAGACCTTTTTGCAACCCGGACATCTAAAGCGGCGTTTCAAGATTTTCAAATAGATGCCGACCCCTCTTATGGGTTGGTCTTGAACCTTCACCCATCTGCGATCGTGTACGGAGAAGGATTTGGTGGCACACTTTGGGCAAACTTCAAACTCAGATTCCTTTTCGCAAGCATAGCGAGTTCTAAACTTGTCAGACTGCCAGTGGGTTTTGATCTTAAGCTCTGGCAAAAGTATAAATTTGGAAGTAGAAAGCCAATTGGGGTCCATTCAATCACTCCTTTTAAAATTTTTAGCTTCGTAACTAAAATCTTAAGAAGTTCTTGAGTTTGATTGGATCCCATTTTAACCTAATTTAACGCCTAGCGTTCCACCACGAGCCGAGAAGAGCCGTACAAAGGTTCATTTATTGTTTAATATGAAATCTTCAGATCATCGCCACGAGTGAATTGAATCGAATCTGTGAAGAGGCTGGGATCGCGTGCGTAATCCCTATCGAACAGAGTCAGTTGCACCGTAAGCGCTCCATAAACCCTATTTTTGTGATTTGAACTTTCCACATATATTGCTCAACAACCAAGGAGGCTTGAGTGGAAAATTCTGATCAAAGATTAAAAACCAAAGAATATTGGCAAACTAAAATCAGGGAGGCAGAAAATTTCTCTGGCTCCGAGACCGAGTTCTGTCGGCAAGAGGGACTGAACAACACCACGTTCAAGAACTGGAAGTATCGACTATCCAAGGGAAGCAAGAGAGGGAGTGTTGGACGCCGAAAGCCGGTGAGCTCTGCTTTTGTGCCAGTGGAAATTCAGAAACCAAGAGCGGTTCGTTCGCTCCCTGACGCACAATGGGTGGCTGAGCTGATCTTTTATCTGCAGGGAGGTACTAGGTGAAATCTCCCAGTCAATTTGAGGGTGTTTTTCTGCATCGAGATCCTGTCGATTTGCGCCGTGGGATTCCGGGATTGAGTCAGATTGTGGAGAGTGCCCAGATGGGAAAGTTGAACGGGAAAAATCTTTTCGTGTTCTGTGGTCGACGACGGCACACGATCAAGATTCTGTATTTTGATCGAAGTGGGTTCTGTCTATGGCAAAAGCAATTGGATGTGGAAAAGTTCCCATGGCCGAGGAAATCTTTGCAGGAAGTAGTCCACATATCCACAGAGCAATTGAGCTGGCTTCTGGAAGGTTATGATGTTTGGAAAATGAAGCCATTTTCAGAAATAAATTTTGAAAGAGTCTGTTGATCTTTCGAAGAAAATGTTGAAGAGTCCCGCGCATGCAGCCGCGAGAGCTATTTTCAAAACAAGAAGAGTTGTCCTCAGAGAATGAAGGCCTGAGAGCGCGTGCTCGTCTTGATGAAGAGAAGATCAAGTTCCTGCAAAGTGAGGTCACTTGGTTGCATGAGCAGATCCGTTCTCTCAAACGAGCGCAGTTTGGTAGAAAGTCGGAGTCTTGGGTGTCGCCCGAACAGAGGGTTCTCTACAACGAAGTGGAACTTGAAGTCTCCAAAGGGACACCCGAAGAGGATGAGGCGCAGGTCGAGGTCACGGTTCCTTCGCATAAGAGGCAGCGGGGTCATCGTCGTCCAATCCCCGAGAACCTTGAGCGGGAAGTGGTGAAGATCGAGCTTCCAGAAAACGAGCGTTTTTCTGAAGAGGGGCAACCCTCTCAAGGTGATTGGCTGGGAGTTCTCGGAGAAGCTCAAGTATGAGCCAGCTAAAGTCAGTGTGATCCGCTATGAGCGGGCCAAGTATGGAGTGGATAGCGGGGACTATGTGAAGACCGCTCCGCCAGTGCCTTGCGTGATCCCTAAGGGGATTGCCACTCCCGAGTTGCTTTCTGCCATTATCACCTCCAAATATTGCGATGGACTTCCGCTGTACCGGATTGAGGAGATCATGGAGCGTCAGGGAGTTGATCTTCCCCGCAGCACGATGGCCCGCTGGGTGGTGCAAGTAGCAGAGGCTCTTGTGCCTGTCTGGAATGTTCTTTCAGACCGGCTGATAACCTCTTTTTATGTGGCCGTGGATGAGACGCAAGTGCAGGTTCTCAAAGAGAATGGCAGGAAGGCCGAAGACAAATCATGGATGTGGGTGAGGAGTACTCCCTACGGGGACAAGAAGATTGTTCTGTTTGATTACCGCACATCCCGGAGCCAAGAAGTGGCCAAGCAGCTTCTGGACGGGATTACAGGATATCTGCAATGTGACGGATTGAATGCCTATGATGTGTTGGAAAAACAAGAGGGCGTGATCCGCATAGGATGTGGGATGCACTCCCGCAGGAAATTTGAATCCGCCACAGTGGATGGGGCTAAGTCCGGCCGAAGCCTTGGAGAGGCAGGACTTGGTTACTTTAAAAAACTGTATGATCTGGAAGAAAAAATCGGCGAGATGCCGCCTGAGGAGCGGTACCGCCTGAGGCTGGAAATAGCTGAGCCCATTTGGAAAGAGATGAAGGAGTGGGCTGAAAGGCATCAACCCAAGGTTCCAGTAAAAGCAAGATCGGAGGGGCCCTCCGCTACTTTTTGAATGAGTATGAGTACCTGACAGGCTACCTCAAGGATGGGCGTCTGGAGGCGGACAATGGCTTTACGGAGAGAGCGATCCGCAAGTATGCCATCGGAAGGAATGCGTGGCTGTTTTCCGACACCCCTGCGGGAGCCGAAGCCAGCAGTATCATGTACAGTTTCACTGTCACAGCCAAAATCAATGGGGTGAACCCCTACGCAGCCATGGTCCGATTGCTCACTGAACTACCACTGGGCAAATCCCTCGAAGACTTCGAGCGGCTCGCTGAGATCATTTTATCACCTGATTCTCGAGCCTGAAAAATACAGGTTATGAATCGCTTACGCTACACGCTATTCATTCGATTAAGATTCGACTTTTTAAACTGCAATTCACGACCAAGCTGCTCTCGCATGTGCGAATAAACTTCGAGGGACCTCTTGTCTACCTTCTGTTCTTGCGTTGGTAATCCGGTTTACGAAGCAATTCAAGATTTCATTTCTTCGTTTCATGAGGGTTCGTCTGAGGGATTCTATTTCGGGTATCTGGCTTAAAGCCATTTGATCTGTCATTCGAATTAGGATTCTGGCTGCTGTTCTATTACCTTTGATTCGGTAAAAGCCGTCAACAGCAAACATTGTGATGCTTTGTAACCTGCTGAATTTACTATGGTTAAAATTACTTGATATTATGATCTATTTAACCGATAATAATGTCATGGGCTTGGTAGACTTTCTTGTTACTTCTAATACGCGAAAAGACCTTCTGCATCTCCTCTGGAGGGAGGGCGTGGAGGCGTCAGGACACCAATTGGCCTTACTATCAAAGGCGACATATTCAACTGTGCATGGTGAGCTTGAGGTTATGAAGCGAGAAGGCCTGGTAACCTCACGCAGACAAGGTCGAGCAAAGGTATTTTCTAAGAATGACGGGTACCCGTCGAAAATGGCACTGCTCATTCTCCTAGAAGTGCCAAAATCCAAAAGTGTTGCTTCAGACGATGTCAGTGACGAGGACGTTCGTTCCAATTTAGCAAGATTTGGCGCGCCCGTTGTCACTCAAGGAAAATCAACTTTGAACCTTTCTCTGGAAGAGGCCCTTGTTCGGGGGCTTGATCTTGCAAGAAAAGATTCAACTGTTGCTAGAGCACTGCCAGTTGCTTTTGCTCGAAATAGAAAAACTTATGATCTTGCAAGACTTGAATATTTGGCCCGCAGGAATAAGGTGCTGCCTGTTTTGGGATTCTATCTGGAGCTTACGGCGATATTATCAAAAGACAAAAAGCTTCAAGTCTTTGCCAAGCAGCTCATGGACAAGCGCCGTAAAAAAATGGAATTATTTTTCAAAACTCAGAAAATAAACAAATATGAACAAAATTTAGCTGAGAAAAATACCCCTACAGTTGCGCGGCACTGGCATTTTTTGATGAATATGGGTCTAGATAGCTTTGAGACTCTTTTTAAGAAAAATGTTCTTGAAGGAGAATTTTCATGAGTTTTCATGAATATAGATCCGATGATTTGAAAAGACTAGAGTTCCCCAAAAATAGTGGACAGTTTTCTTCGAGCGGTTTAAACAAACCGATGGGAGATAACAATGAGTTCAAAGAGAAGGGTTTTTTCAGAAGAGTATAAGGCCGAAGCCATTGATTTAGCAGAGAAAATGGGAACAACAAAGGCCTCACAAGATCTAGGTATAAATCCGGCAAATATTCGTCGATGGAAAATCGAAGCGCAATCAGGTCGCGCCGCTGCGAGCGGCGCGAAAACCTATGAAGAACTGGAGCTTGAGGTTCGAGAACTCAGAAAGGAAAATGAGTATTTGAACAAAGTCAGCGATGTTCTAAAAAAAAGCCTAGGGATCATATCAAAGGATCAAATGAGAAATTCCAAATGATTTTGGACCTTTCAAATGAAGTTCCTATCAACCGCCTGTGCAGACATTTTGGGGTGAGTACCAGTGGGTATTACCAATGGAAAGCGAATAGTCAGTTCAAATTCTTGACGAAAAAAAGGGAAATCTGCAAGGAAATTGAGGAGATTTTCAAAGCTAGCAAAAGTACCTATGGCTCACCAAGGATCTTTCATGAGCTGAGGAGCAAGGGATTTTCTGTAAGTGAAAATACTGTTGCGAAGTATATGAGGGAGATGGGATTGGATGCCCGATTAAAGAAAAATATCGAGTGAGAACGACTAATTCGAACCACGAGGGCCCAATTGCTCCACGAGTTTTCAGGATCGAGGATGATCTGCCCAAAGACTCTAATCAGGTCTTTGCCGGAGATATCACTTATCTGAGATTTGGATCTGGCTTTTTCTATCTGGCCATAGTTCTCGATGTTTGTACCCGAAAAGTTGTGGGCTGGTCGGTCACTGACAGTTTAGAAACCACCGGGGTCTTGAATGCTCTGCAGATGGCATTGGCTAATTGCGGAAATAGAGCGAAGATCGTCTTTCACTCGGACCGCGGGATTCAGTACGCGAGCAAATTATTTTTGGCTTTGCTAAAGAAGAAGGATGTGATTCCGAGCATGAGTCGCAAGGGAAACTGCTACGACAATTCGATTGTTGAGAGTTGGTTCAAGTCATTCAAGTCTGAGTGTCTTTACCGTCATGACTACAAAACCGAAGCAGAGTTGAGAATCTTAGTTTTTGAGTATATTGAAACCTGGTACAATAAAAAAAGATTGCATTCATCGCTTGGCTATCAAAGTCCTTTGGAGTATGAATCAACACTAAATGCCGCCTGAGAAACTATCCAGTTTTTCTGGGGAATTCCACTCCAGCCTGCCAACGGTGGTGAGTCGTTATACAGATTTCAAATGTTTTTCGAGCCATCCAGCAATTTCATCAATGTCGGCTTTACTTTTTATAACTCGGTCAATAATAAATGATTCGCCATTGTCAGCATCGACCTTTAATCGATACCCATTCATCCTAAGAAAAATCGCAGTTGTGGCAAAAGCGACCCGTTTGTTGCCGTCAATAAAGGCGTGGTTTTGGGCTAAGCTTTGCAAAAGGGCTGCCGCTTCAAGAGATAGGCTTTTGTAGTAGCCGGTTTGTGGTCGCATCAGCGCACTCTCCAGTAGCCCCATGTCTCGCACGCCATCTTTGCCACCAAAGCGTTCAATAAGACGCGAGTGGAGCTCTATCGTCTCCAGAAGAGTGGGGTAGAGTGTGGTTTTCATTTAGCCAATCGTTTGAGGAGATTTGCGTGGTCACTTATGACTTCATCCATGGCACTGCGAAAAGCAGGGCGTACCTTTGAGCGTTGAAGATATTCTGCGACTGCCTCAGTGACTACGCTTGAGATGCTTCGATCTGCTTGATTAACGTAGGACTTGAGATCTTTTAAGACCTTTTCATCAATTTGGGTGGCAAACTTTTTAACCTTCATGGGGATACCTCTGTGATACAGAATTTCATGATGATTCATGATGTGTCAAGGAAATTCGATATTCGTCCCGTTTCCCCTGTTCAAACTTTTTTTAAGCGGTGTGCAGTTCTAGATCGATCAGATATTGAGTTCCTATTGATGATGCCATCTACTGCTCTGTTGCCCCAATATCACAACTGCCACCCTGCGGGCGAGCCACACCTCTCTGATCTTTTGCGATCATGCAGCTTTGCAATGGGACAGCATTGAGAGCTGGGCTCCCCACTCCCAAGAGGATCGATGGAATCGTATCTCCATTGAGCTGTGGACCAGCTGCATCGAGTAGAGGATCTGTTGATTCCAAATCACCAGGTTTGCCCTGAGCAGTCAATCCACAGGAATTCCCGCTGTCGATATTGTAACCGCCGGATGCGATGCCACCTGTAAAACCCGTATTCCACCAGCAATTGGCTGCTCCTGGGACATCATTAATGATTGTGTGAGATATCTCTATGACTTGCTGCTCTACGGCGAGAGTCGCTCCGTTGCCCCCAGTCGCACTTCCTGAAAAGCTACAATTGGAAATAGTTATTGGCAGTTCGAATCCTGCGCTATCAACGTCTATAGCTCCACCAGAGCCAGCTGTCGCATGTGTCGTGCGATTGTCCACAAAAGTGGAATTGGTGATTGAAAAGCCATCAGAAAAAAATCCAAAGGCGAGAGCTCCACCATAGTAGAGAGCTGTATTATTCTCGAAGTAAGAGTCTTCGATCGTGTTGAAACGATCGGACCAACCATTTAGAAAGATGGCTCCACCGTCCCTGGCTGAATTATTCTTAAATTGGCACCTTTTACTCGTCAAGCTGCCTTCGACATATATGGCACCACCTTTTTCAGAAGTTGTCGCTGTGTTGCCGATGAAAGAGGATCCCTCCAAGAAAACATCAAAATCTGAATAAATTGCGCCGCCATCATCGCCAGAAACACTGTTGTTTATCTGAGAATTCAGAATCGTCAATTTGTTGAAGGGAGAAGCTCCTGCTTTTTCGACCAGAGCAATCGCCCCTCCGCTCCCAACAATGTTCGTCACATTGTTTCCATCCAATAAACAATTTTCAATTGTGACTGATCCTTCCGAATAGATGGCTCCTCCGTCCGCAAGATTAGTGGAGTTATTGAGAAGCCGACAGTCATCTATCTTTACGTTTGAGTTCAATCCGCCACGAATGGCTGCTCCAACTTCATCGAAAGTAGTTTTTCTCCCATCTTCGAGAGTGATCCTAGATAAAGTCAAAAATGAGTTATCGGCGACAGTGAAGAGTCCTGTTTGATTTTGGCCGTCGAGAATGGTCGTCAATTTGTCGGCTCCGATAAGAGTCAAGTTCGAACTTATAGACAGCTCTCCACTCACCGGAAAACTATAAGTGCCTGCTGGTATATTGACGATGCTGGGGATGCTGAGGGCATTGGCTTCTGTCACAGCGGCGCGCAAAGTGCAGTTGCCTAAAGAATCGGCACACAACGTATCGCCGGGATTAAGATCTGGTGAGGTTCCCAGGCTCGCCATGGTGGTAAATTCGTAGGGCACGTAGAATTCAAAAGCATGAGTGGCAACTCTGCCATCGGCATGATGAGCCGAAATGGTATAGGTCGCCGGCGCAACCTCGTCAGCAGGAGTCCCGGAAATAATTCCCGTCTCAGAATCTAAAGTAAATCCTGCCGGAAGAGCAGGTTCGATGCTAAAGCTCGCTGCCGTGCCAACAAGGGTCAGGACCATGGGAGCTATCGCCACGCTTTTCTTATAGAAGACCTCTGAGGAAATATGAGAAATGCTGAAGTTCTCTGGAGCTTCAGCAGGCGGAGCAATCGGATCTGATCCCGGCCCATACTGACCTCTGATTGTATTGTCGTCTAAACGACAAGAGGCCAAAGCAAAAACAAATGCAAATTTGATATATTTGCAAAAAAGTTCTTCTGAGCCCAACACGATATTTTTATCCCCCCCCCAGATACGTACTCCAATTAACTATTCTAGCACGATCACCATTATGCCAATAATGGAATGTGGGCCTTTCTCAGTTTGAAAAGTAGAGAAATTTTCATTCTTCTAATGAGAGGAGCGAATTGATTCATTGAATCCCAATTCGAGGCAGGTTTTAACAAATGACAAACCAGGCAAGTGCCTGCGAGGGCCCCCGATTTGGCAAAATGATAGATGATCGTGCGCAAATTGGTTGAACCGATTTCGATTGCAGAGGCACGGGTCTAGTCGATCAAGGCATTCTGGGTTGCAAACTCCCTAAACCCATTGGCTCGAGAGAAAAAGTGTTCATCTATGCCAATGGTTTTTGGCCAGGGATAGTTGATATGCCTCTTCAGGTTCGTTTCTAGTCTCTCGTAAAGAGTCTGATAGACCGTCCAGGTCGAACACTCATAGGCCTTTCTGACCTTACTGAGATCAGTGAAGTTTTCACAAGCCCAAAGAACACCACGCCTAAATCTCTCCGTCGTTCTTTTTCCTTTTCTGATTCCTTGAACGGTTTCTGTGAAAGGCTTTCGACAGGTTTTGCAATAGAATCTGCGTTTTAAGACATAATGAATGTGGATTCCATTTACTTCTTGGCTCTACTTATATGGTTCTTTGGTTTTGGCTTCTCACAGGTTCATGCCCAAGGCAATCTTCCTCCTGGGGATTGGATATACAAGAAAAACGAGAATGGAAACCTAGAGCTAGAGCCATTGGAAATGAATCACATATTTTGCTGCGCTCCCTGGGGCAAGAGCCATTCACACGGGAAAATGCCACTCAGATGGAACGGCTGGTGTACCGAGAGCCGGACTTATCACACTTGCAATGGTCTTACGACAGGTCAACCTTCCCGAAGAGGGAATCACATTGGTAATTGGTGTTGATCGGCTGCTTGATATGGCGCGAACCGTAGTGAACGTGACAGGTGACGCCGTCGTCAGCTGTTTTGTGGCCAAAAGCGAAGGGCAACTCGACGGCTTGCAGGCCAGTTCAAGATTCACTCAGCGGTCCCTTGTTCTCTCGACTGTTCTTCTTAATTCTGTGACTCTCGTATTATCTCGCGAACTCCGGGAAGTTTAGAAAGGAGATTTAAAATTCCTTCTACTTCTGCGGAATCTATGTTTTGTGCGTATTGCTTCGTCAAAACCATCGCTATGGCATGAGCATCAATTTCATCATCAATTTCCAAAATAAATCTAATGATAGAAAGTGCTAATTTTTGTTCCCGCGGAGTCAAGTGAGTCAATTTTTTGGAAAGCTCAACTTCATAGTAATTCGAAAGTTGCTCTATCTCGCAGATTTTTTCTGGGGTACAAGAGTTTTTAGATGTAAGGAGAATGGCTGATCCTTCATCGTTGACGAATTCCGTTTCGACATGTTCTTCTGGGAGGAAGGAAAAAAAGTGTTGTGTTCTTTTTAAGTAATTGATGTTGTGTTTTTCAAAAAAGCGAATCCAACCAAAGCTATGGTTCATAAAATTATATATTTGGGATGGTTGAAATGGATAGCCAAAGAATGTTTCGATTTCGCGTAGTTCAGTATAGTCCAGAAGGTTTCTCTCCCACGCAGGTCCATAAATTGGCTTTTCCTCACCCATTTTTTTGAAGAATACAACAAATTCCTCTTCCGACCATTGTTTGAGATTTGTTGGGGGCCAATATTTTCCAGAATGTCTAATCTGGTTTTGATCGAAGAATGAATTCCATCCAAGTCCGCTTCTTTCCATATAAAAGACAATTTGGCTAGGGGTGAAGTCGTATCCAAAAAAATCTTCAATTTTTTTTAAAATGACCCTTTTTACTCTGTTGAATTTCCAATGGGTGTAATAGAGAGCATCCAAGTGATCGACAGATCGAAAGAACGAAACAAATTGGTCAGCAGAAAAGTGATTAAGTTTGGGACTGAGATAGAATTGCTTCGTAAATAAATCTAGCTCTTTAAGAAGGTCTTCATAAGTGGTTTTGTTGATAGAAATAAATTGATTTACAATGTATTTGTGACGATAAGGAGCTCCAAAAATAATCTCGGTTATTTTTTCATTTGGATCGAGGCGTTGATGAAATCTTCCAATAAGAAATTGAGACTTCAGATAAAGTATCATGTTTGCTTTGCTGAATAGGGAATCTGGCGTTTGACGGTAAATTGCAGCTACTTTTGAAACTGGATAGTCTCCAATTTGAATTTTCATTATCTTCTTGTATCTAATCAATGTCTGAAGAGCCAGAGGTCTCCCCAGTATCCAGAGTGAGAGTTCATTGATCAGAGGTTGAAACTCCGAAGTGAGATGACCTCCTCTGTATTTTAAATGAGCGAGTAGTCGCTGAATTTTCCATGAGATTGTATCAGGAGCCTGGGGCTGAGCAGAGCGAAGAGAGGTGTCTGGTTCTGAATTTGGATGCATGAGGCGTGAATCAAATTCGAGCGGGTTGCGAGAATGGTTTTGACGATGGGTGCTGGAAAAGTTATGCAGTCCAATTTTAGCTAGAAATCCATAGTAGTCGCCGAAATCCCTCTCGATTCTATGAATGAATGTGGATTCAGCCATCTCTCGACCCATGATTGCATGGACGGTATTGGCAAATTCAGTTTGCCCACCTTTTATCAATGTTTCGCGTTTGATATCAATACCTGCATCGTTTAAAGCGATGAGGCTGAGTCCATAGAGTGTTTCAGCCAGGACGAGACTGCCGCCCCGTTCGGAGTGTTTAAAGGGGTTGATTCCGATATATTCTAAATAATCAGTTAAACCCACATCAAAGTGGCCGAGTTGTTCATTGACAGATCTCAATGAGAACGGCTGGCCGAGGAGTTCGCTAAGCCTGTGAGAGGTTGTCTTTTCTTCATTTTTAAGATGGAGAGAATACCCTTCCCAGTCGAGGCTTAAGAGAGCTGTTTCAAGTTGTGCAAAATCGATTTTGCGTTTTCTCGATCTCACTTTTTCTAAGTCGAGACCCATTTCATTGAGAAAATCAAAATAGCTAAGACCAAAACGCTCTCTGAGTTGCCTCGCAATCGTCTGCAATGATAAAGACCGTCCAAAATATTTTTCTGTCACTTTTGAAATGAGTGGGGTAGTTGGTGAAGAAATGGCTCCGGTGTGGAGCTTGACTCCTTCCTTGTGCAGTGAGAGTAAGCTCAGTACATAGGGGGTAAATTCGGTTCGATTCCGAAAGGGTTCTGGGTTGATACCTAAAAATTTTCTGCATGATGTATCTGATCTATCTTCGAAACCCCTATCTGCAGATTCTTTGGTGCTGTCTCCGTGAGCCAGTAAATTATTCATCATTGATAATAGGAAAATCAATAAATACAGGCGTCTCAACAGAGTCCTGTGACGAGGACTTAGATAAGTGATTTGACCATCTATATCGAAGAAATAGCCCAAAATGCGCTCCGTAAATCGCTAAAAACATTAGATTGCGGGTTCGCTCCATTCTCGTTGATTGAATAGGTCGAGGAAGGGTGGCGATACCTCTCCAAGGCTGGCGATACCCCTCCAAGATGGGAGTCTGTTGTCTTGGCGCGAGCAAGCAAAGAGCAACAATCGTACCTGCCATTATTGTGGATTTGTTTATCAATGACGAACTTCGAAAGTCCGAAGCTTGGTCTAGAATTTGTCACAGACCCTGGGCCGGGTTGGCCCGGCCCGGACCACTTCAAGCTTCTTCAGTTCAAACATGAAATCAAACTCGTCCTTAATCCCAGTTAAAAATTAGGGCTGTGGGAGATTTCTGAAAACGTGTACTATTTGTTTGGGGGATTCCGGGTGAAGCCAATGAGTAAAGGACGGGTCGTAATTTTCGCCTGCTTGGCTGTAACTTTGGGTTTTGCGGCGGCGATTGGTCTTGCTGAATTGTCCCTGCGTATCCATTTATACTTTACAGAGGCGGATGTGGAATCCATCGCCGCTCGCGATCATGGGCTTGGCTTCAATCCGTTTGATGTATTGCACGGGCTGAATGGATGTACGTGGCCCGACACTCTTTATCCACACCCACGTTACGGTTTCATTCAGCAGGAGGTTCCTTCCTGCGGATGGCCGATCAGCAACTTGTCGGTTTATGGTCATGATTTGCCGGAAGAAAAAGATCTTAGTCGTTTTGTAATTTTGGTTTTGGGTGGGTCCGTGGCACAACAGGTAACTTCGGGCCACACACTGGCTAATCGCAATTGGATTGAGGAAAACCTCAACCGTTATTACACGGGCCCCAAGGGCGAAGAGTTTCTTGTTGTCAATGGTGCTCTGGGGGCCTGGAAGCAGCCTAACCAATTGTTTCGTCTCATTGAGAACTCCGAGCGCATCGATGGGTTTATTTCAATTGAAGGGTACAATGAGTCTGCCATTATCAGTTTAGGCGCGCGTTTTGAAAAGCCATCTCCGGTTTACGCTGGAATGGTGAACTTGCCAGATCTGCCATTGGGATTTTCTTTTATGGCCAGGGTTGCGAAACGGGTACTTGTGAGCACGGGTTGGGCCGAGCGATCACTTCTGGCAAAATACATCTACGTGCGAATCGTTGTCCCGTCTCACATACTTGGACCGGCTAATCTCACATAACTGGACCGCCTGATTTTTGGAGGTCTATACTTCAGTTTTTTCGATGTCAATATCTGGCAAAATTATTCGTCCTTTCATGCGGTAACTTGGACCCTCAAATACCACGATTTTAGCCTGCTCAAACATCCGATCGATCGCCGCATTGGCTAGGATCGGATCACTAAAGACTTGTGGCCATTCTTCGACATCTCGGTTGCTGGTCAAGATCATCGCCGAGTTGTATTTGCGTCGATCAAAGAGATCAAATATCTCTTCACTCACATCCCGTGGCATCGTCACTACGCCCCAGTCGTCAAGGATCCAAAGTTTGGACGTCAAAATTTGTTTGAACAATTTATCCAAAGTGTTCCGCTCCCGGGCCATCCGGATCTTGGCACTGAGTCTTTTACGCTCGAACAAAACACACTGTGGCCCAGTGCTGCGGTTTTCATGCCTAATGCAATTGCGCAGTGGGTTTTGCCAGTTCCTGGACTTCCAAGCAACAATGCAATTTCATTTTCCTCTACGAACTTGCAACTCGAAAGCTCTTCGATCTTCTCGCGATTGATCCTCTTGTTAAAACTCCAATTGAACTGCTCCAATGTTCTCCTCTCTGGGAATGTCGCCTTTTTAATCCTACGTTCAATCGCGTTTTCCTTGCGCGTATTCAGCTCATGCTCAAACAATGTCGTCAGCCAGGAAAATCGGACTTGATTTTTCTGGCTGCCAAAACCGACTCTAAATTCTCAGCTGCCGACGGTAGCCTTAGCATCGTCAGTTGCTGACGGATTGTTTCTATGCTCACTCCACGCTCCCTCTTGGTTTTGGCCACATCATTTCACGACCCGTAAGTGAGCCCTATACTCACTCATCGGCCTTGTGAACTTGCCGCCCGTTGTATTAAAATTTTCAGTCTCCATTTTTACTTTTGGTGTCATCTTCAAAAACGAGTGGACCGTGCGAAAACTGATCGAACTGATTTCAATTGCAGACGCACAGGCCTTGTCGATCAAGGCATTCTGGTATTTCTTGTTCAACGTCAGGATTCCCCAGACCACCCGAGTGTCTACAAAACCTTCCCCCTCGATAAAATGATCTGGATCATTCGAGCGACATTGCCGCCGATAGCCTCTGCCTGCTTGATGTAATGGGCGTGATTCTGCAAATTCGTTTCGTTCGAGGATTTGTAGTGATCCTTGCACGCCTGGCGCTGGAACTTGTCTTTGATTACATCATAGACTTCCAGTAGCCTCCCAGCGCAGTAAATCGAAAGCTTTTCTCCGTTACCAATCAAAGTCACACTCTGGCCCGACAACCTCAAGTCAACTCGATAGTATTTATTCAAAAACCTCACATATCCATCACGGCGAACAAATCCATTCAAAATGGTCTCGATCTCATAAGGAACCTGGGGCAAGTCACGCAATGTCTTTTGTTCCTGATTCTCAAAAACCTCCACAGGCTTCTCGCCATGAGTGCCGTGCTTGCGACAGTTGGCAATCTTCATTTTCAAATCAATATGGCTTTGGGCTTTCTCGATTGAAAATTCCTTCAAATCAAAGGACTCAAAAGCCGCCGAACCAATTGCACCGTACGTTCAACCTTGCCCTTCTTCTGTGGATCCGCCGGAGGGAGGGCCTCTATCGTAAAACCGGTATGCGATGCAAATCTCTCGTAACCGGCATTCAAAATCGGCTCATGCTCCGAGGCACGATTCACGAATACCTTTGGATTGTCAGAGGTGATTTTCCTTGGAACCCCACCAACCTCAAAGAGCATTGATTGGATCGCTTTCACCGTTGTCACAAAATCGCACTTGTCCATCACTCGAACCATCGTGTACCGACTGTGACCCAAAATCCCGATAAAGGCCCATATGGCACGTTTGCGACCGTCCTGATCTATCACATCGAGAGCCTTCGCCCAGTCCACCTGCAAGCATTCCCCGGGGCGTGAATGATTTCAGGTGATGAGCCCCGAAGCAGACGGTCGGACTGAAAATGCTGCCTCTCAAGATAGCGGTAAAAACTTGCACGTGGAATCGACACCGGAATCTCTTCGAAGATTGTCTGTGGTGACCAACCCAGATGGAGTCGCTCCAAGATCCAATTCTTGTGCGGATCGAGCAGAGCGTCGGCTTCTGCTGGTTTCGACTTGCGGAGATCTATGATCGGAAAAAGGGCCTCGGGATAATTCGGCAATTTCCTATCAGTCGACCGAAAGAGTTTTGGCTCTGTACTGATCTGTTCTAAGAATCCGTACTCCACCGCAAGGCCTCGGACCTTGATCACATAGCCTTTGCCTTTGGAGAGTTGATTGGAAATTTGCGAAGCCGATTGGCCCGCTCGAAACTGTTCGACAATTTTTCGATCCACCGTGATTCTCCCTAAAATCGAGTTCCTTTTCGCTTCATGCTTCCTCCCTTTTAGGGGTCATTCTTGCATGAAGTTCAGGTGGATGTTTCTATGCCTAATTTTTAAGCATTTGGCCGGTCCAAGTATATGAGATTTTGACCCCACATAACCGGTCCACTTGTGTGAGATTTGTCTGCGTCATACCGGTCCCGTTACGTGAGACGGGACAGAATCGTAGACATTTTTAATTCTGCTTATGCAAAGAACATAAAAAATACGCATTTTGAAGGGTTACACCGCTATCCAGAGACTTGGAGTTTTGCGCGGCAGCAAGAGGCCAGTCTGGAAAAGTATATAGATTATTTGCATGCCATGAATGCCTTTGCAGCCGAAAAAAAAATCAAGGGAGCTCTGTTTATTCAGCCAATACCAAACCTCTATAAGACCTTGGCAGAAGGGGAGTGGCCGGCGCCGCGCTGGGAAATTGATGCCAATATTTACTTGAATCTCGAACGAGAGATTTTGAGTGAAAATTTTAGGGCACTTAATCCCCTCAGCTTATTGAAGATCTATGAAAAGGAGCCGGATCTGATATATTTTGACGACATCCACGCTCGGTATGATGAGACTGGTTACAATAAGGGGTATGACCTGATGGGACGGGCAGTCGCAGATCGCCTTGCGTCGGTTTGGCATTTGCCACGTAAGCGGCAATAGTTAACGAGGACCGATTGCGGGCGGGGGCTCTGTGTTGGCAAGTTTTATGATGCCAAGGGGACAAGTTCGCTTCAGAGGAGAAGGGAGAGGCAAATGCCTCGCCAACTCGTGGGATTTAGGCCCGCCCCTCCAACAACTTCGTGGGCCAGTTCATTGAATTCACCGGTTACACAGCTGTCGCAGTAATAAAGTTACCTCATTGCGACGCCCGTGGAAAATCCAGGGGATTTGTACCGTGGTTGCCGAGAATTTCGTTTTGCAGACCTGGAATTGGGAGTCTTAGAGCGAACTGGTGGAATTCTAAATATTGTGACTCAGATCATTGGATATTGGCCTTTTCTCATTTTGAGACGATTTGCCTTCTTCGTGCCGGTTTTTCTCAATTCCACAATTCATCCACATTCCAATTCTAAGATGGAGACAGGTTATCGTCTTTAAAAAGAAGGGAGAGGCTGATGAGCGCGAATATATCATTGATACCAGGAGCAATTGCTGCGACCTTGATTTTGACGGCCTGTGGAAAGAGCTTCAGCTCTGTGAAGCTGACGAATGGCAGCTCATTGGTAGGTAGGAATGAGGCCGTGGCGGATATTTCCGATTCATCTGGTACCTCGAAATCAAACACAACTTCCTCAGAAGTATTGGTCAGTGGTCGATACTTTGTGGATAAAAATAACAAGGTAATTCGGCTGCGCTCTATGAACTGGGACGGCTTCAACGATCGTAGCCTCATGTTGCACGGTCTAGACATTCAGCAATTTGACACTGTTGTGGAGCTGATGAAACAAGTAGGAATTAACTCCATTCGACTGCCTTTTGCCAATGAGATGCTCTCGATCACACAGCCTAAAACTTCGGAGACTGTGCTGTTACGCCATCCTTACTTACGTGGACTCACACCAAAACAAGCCTTTGTGGAGATGGTTCGACGCCTGACAAATGCGGGTCTGTATGTGATTCTCGACAACCATCAGACAACTATGGACTATTATGGTGAGAATGCGGGAGATGGTCTGTGGTTCAGTGAGTCCTTTTCGGAAAGACAATGGTTAGAGGACTGGTCATTGGTGGCACAACTCTTTCAAAGTAATTCGAGAGTGATTGGCTATGAATTGCGAAACGAAGTGCGCGCGGCTATTTTAAAGAATGGGACTAAAACTCCAGAACCGAAATGGGGAGGCGGAGGAGCCTACGATTGGCGACGGGCTCAGATCTTAGTGGCAAAGAAGATTTGGAGCCACAATTCAAAAAAGATTATTTTCCTCAGTGGTGTTGGATACAATTTCTATATTGGCGGAGCCTATTACACACCAATTTCACCAATTGAGGTGGGACAAACTCATCCTCACTTCGCGTACTCCGTTCACATCTATGGGTGGTATGAGGACAATCAAAAGGTTTTGACAGGACGACTGCACCAGCTGACCAAAGAGCAGCAATACGAGGTTTATGGCCGGAACTTTGGTTTTGCCATTGTTCAAAATCAGACCTTCACCGCGCCCGTCTGGGTGAGCGAATTTGGCGTCTCAAACTTATATAACACGGCCAATGATGCGACAGAATGGCAGTACTGGTACCACTTCCACAATCTGATCGACTATTTGAATCTAGGCCAGATCAGCTATGGCTATTATACCTTGTCCAGCTACTACACCAAGAATACGTGGAATCAATCTTATGATTGCAGGTCCAATATCAGTGAATACTATCAATCAACAATCTATTCCAACGGCAGCCCCGTATTTGGAAAGAACCACTATGAACTCTACTGCAACACCTACGGAATTCTAAGTCTGGGTTGGGACGCCTTAGCGAGTGGCTGGAGAGTTTCGGAGTTGCGCCGGTTGCTCCAATAGAGGTTAGAGCAGAGGAGATAATGCTATAACTGGAGCGGGAAACGGGACTCAAACCCGCGACCTTCGCCTTGGCAAGGAAACGGTCTATCCACTTTTAGTTCTAAATACTGAAAATCAGGGGGGCAGGCCAAAAGGCTGGGTGCGGCCATTGGTTTTGGGTTCTGGCCTTGGCGGAGCGCATTAGGTCCAGCCGGTGGGGCCATGGGGTCAGGATAGGAAAACGAGGCTGACGGCCGGACGAGACGTGGCTGACTGATGGCTGATTGGTTTTGTGGCGTTGGGATTTGAATTGTGCTTGGAACAAGACCAAGGGGTTAATCTGCGAAGCGGATCACGGTCTTACGCGACAAGGGTGGGTACTTCGCTTAAACTTTTAAGGTATGGATATTTTTGAAATGCTGAAAGATGGCGAACTTGCCGTTCGCTATGAGGAGTTTATTTCTGCGGAGTCCGCAAGGATCGCGACGGCCCATCAATTGGAGCCGTCTTGGGTTGAACTGGTTTTGCGGGAAACGGCCGAACTGACTGATCAAAAAGCTGACTATTGGGTTCCGCAGGTAAAACAGCATGGCTTTAATGGGGAGCTTTTTTTCTTTCCAGATTTGGATGAAGGCGCGGCGTTTTTGTCACAAGAGCAATTGGTGGATTTCTTCTCTAACCCGCTACCAAAGCTAAAAGTCCGATACGCGACAGCGCTCAACCTCAAACAAACACAGCCCCCTTTTTATTCAAAGCAAGAGCTGGTCGTTATTCTCAATAAGTATCGTGATTTTTTAAACAAGCACCGCGAAGAATTTGTCTCAAAAGGCTACACGGAAAGTGCCTTTTCGTTTTCTTGCTTCAACCATTTCATTCCACGCACTCTTTTAGCGCAGTCATTTCACGACTTGATGGGAGCAGAAATTGAATGCGATGAGCATACGCCAGCCGCGAATATATGCGATGACTTAGCTCCGTACCGATATAGGGATTTATTTAGCGAAAAAGAATGGGGTGCGGTGCTTGAGGGTCAAACTGTCGGCGTTCGCCAGTTGCGGGAAAAGCTGTTTGCGTTTTTACTGGGAACAACAAGCGTAGCTATCGAGTCATTACAAAAAAATGGGATTGATGGGATCTATAAATCCCTGTCCGAACTACTATTAAAATCGTTTGATCCGGAAGGTGATGACTTTAAAGCTCTCTATCACATTGACCAGCAAGTACGCGAAGAACACGCGATGTCTGTGGACTATATTGAATATGACGAATCAAATCCGCCACCAGTCAGCGCAACGGAGGGGCCATCTTATGGCTCCATCGACGACATTTTATTTTTTATCGCTTCAGTAGCGTTTGAGACGGACACGGGCTGTTTAAGACAGGCTCAAATCAAGCTCGCCCCTTTCCTCAAAAAACTTCCTTCCGGACACTCCGTCTTCGGCCTCAATTTTTATCAAAACAGTATTGGCGATAAATCTCGCTCATTTAACGACGCCATAGATTATTGGGCGCAGGCGATTGAAGCGCAGGAAGCTTTTTTTAATAATTTTGACCGTGAACTCAATTCATATTTGGATGGCCAATGGATTGATCACATTACTATTCAGGTGTCTCGCCAAAACAAGAAAGCTCTTAACGAAATTATGAGCCGCTTGAGCCAGGCAAAGGATGCCAATACCTTACTGGCAAAGCTCCTCCGTCTTGAGAGTGAGGAATTATCTGGGGAACGGACTACACCGACACGCACATTAGGGTTCAGCGACGATCAAGTCACAAAGTTAGGGCTTGCCGAATATAAAGTTAAAAACTCCTCATTCGCATTTGATAGCCAATTCCGCTCATTGAAGTTCGATGGCAGAGCGGTTGGCAACTTTACCATTAATCAAGTCCGTGCCATAAAATTACTGTATTCTCGGCACGAGGGCGGAAATCCAGATACTCCGTCGGAGATGATTATTGATTTCTATTCGTCCGCAGGAGATAGGCGCGCAACTCAATTGAAAGTCAGTAGCGATATTTTTCCACGTCACCCATTATGGAAGAAGTTTATCGTTAGCCGTGAGCGTGGAATGTATCGAATCGATACGGCATGGATTCCGAATGAGGATGATTTTCTTGACTCGAATCAAAATCAAAAACTCATCGGCGAAGTGAAACCCGAAAAGGCTCTCTCCTCAAAATCCAAAAACCGCGCAGGCTGAACACCTAATCCGCCGCGGTTCATTATCTTAAACACGATCCATTAAAGGCGCACTCGCGCCTTTTGTTCTCTTTCTAAAATAAATTTTGGTTCTCAACTACCAGAAATCTTTTTCTTTTTTGGCGGTCAGCCGTCCGTCAGCCAAGCTTCGTCCGTCGGTCAGCCTCGATTTCTTACTTTGTCCTTAGGAGGCAAATATGAAATCGAAAACTGTAACCAAGTCCCGTGCTCAAAAGAAAACCGCTACTCAGGTAGCGCCAACAAAAATCAACACCGCTCAGTGGGTGTTAATACTGACCGCACTTTTTAATCACGTGCGGAATTGGATTTATAATCAAATCCAAAGTGCCCGCACTCAAGTGGTAAGCCGGTACAAGGCGTTACTGTGGGTGAAAAATAAAAAGCCCAGCGGCGGCACCGTTCAGCCACTTACAATTCTTGAAACGTTCAGCGGAATAGGCGGCACCCGCTTAGGTGCTGAACAAGCTGGATTTAAGGTGGTAGCCGCAAGTGAAATTGATAAACACTGCATTGCCACTTATCAGGACAACTTTGGTGATTGCCCATTTGGGGATATTACTCAACTCAATGCGGAAACGGTGCCTAACTTTGACGTGTTGACGGCCTCAACACCGTGCCAATCCTTTTCTACTCAAGGAAAACGCAAGGGTCTTAAAGATAAGCGTGGGGAACTTATCTATGACGTTTTTCGGATTGCGGACGCTCACCCGGAACACCGTGTTCTTTTCATTGAGAACGTGAAAGGCATGGCTACCACCAACGGCGGGCGTGGATTAAAAACCGTACTCAAAGAATTGCATTCCCGTGGCTACTACACGCACCACCAAGTTTTAAAAGCATCTCATTATGGTGTACCGCAAGCCCGGGAAAGACTTTTCATCGTGGCGTTCCGTGAAAATGTTCCGTTCAGTTTTCCAAAGCCAACCGTTCTTGCGGCGGCAAGCGGTGAGATTTTAGAAAACTCAGTTCATAAAAACTATTTCCTAAGCCAAGAGCAAATAGATACTTTGGTTCAAGCCAAAGACCGCTATGACAAAAACGGCGATAACTTTGGCTTTGAAATTATTGACCCTGCGAAACCCACGCACACCATTTTGCGGTCAACATCATCACTGTTAAAAAATCTTGTGGCGGTGCCCCTTGAAAAGAGCGCACCTAAAAACCGTGGCGTGTATGATTTGACGGATAAAGATGGAAACACCAAAAAAGTTCACTTACGCAAACTCACCCCACGTGAATGCGCAAGACTGCAAGGCTATCCTGATAGCTATGAACTTACGGCGTCTGCTTCTGAAAGCTACAAGCAACTTGGAAACTCAGTCCCTGTTCCCGTAATCCGTGAACTATTTAAAGAAATCCTTGTGTCATTGACCTTGTGGGACAAAGGGGTGCGTGTCACTAAAAACACTGCAAAGAGAATTGACCCGGTTCCACCACAAAAAAATGTGATTAAGAAAAATGGGAACACCGTAAGTACCAAAAGAATTAAGGCACCCAAAGTCACGGCAACCATGAAAGTCAACAAAAAACAAAAGGCGCAACCAGCGACTGTTTCAAAGCAGGACAAAACTCAACCCGTTACAACAAAATCAGGTACACCAAAAATGGGATTAGCTTTGGTGAAAGGTGGTTCAGTAACACCACCGCCTGTTTTCATTAAACCTGGCCTTACTGATGATAAGAAATTGTCCGGTGAAATTTCAGGTTGGTATTTGAAAGATAAAAAAAATCATCAAATGACGCCCAACTGGCTGGTGGTATTTTTAAATTTTATCTGCCCACTTGAGCTGGACGCAGCCACAGGCCCAGAGGCCAACTCAATTCACAAGTTCAAAAGAATTCTGACTAAAAAAGATAATTCACTCAAGCGGTCATGGAAAGTAAGTGAGGGCAACGGTGTTTTCGTCAATCCGCCTTACAATGATAAGAATGGTTTAATGGCATGGGCAGAAAAAATGGATTCTGAATATAAGAAACACGGCCAACCCATTTTTGCTCTGGTCCCCGCATGGACACCTGAAAGCAAGTGGTTCCGTTGTTTCAGTGCGAAAGCTACTCACATTGTCTTTTTAAAAGAACGGCTCACGCACAATGAAACTGTAAATAAAAAATCAGCCATGTTTCCGTCTGCTGTTTTTGTCTTTGGTGGTGATTTACTTGGTAACCGTTTTGACTATTTGTCTCAACTCGGCATGGTTTTGGAAACTGAAACCTACAGAAAATCAAAAGCACAACTCCAAACAACAAAAGCGGCATAATGTGACCACTTGGCGTGGGTGACCAGAAAAATGGTCACTCACATTTAGAAAAAAGCATAATAGGCCGCGAATAAAGTGGCCTATTCAAAAATCACAAATGGAAAACACCATTTTAATAATTATTTTTGGGAAAAATATCAGACCGCCCGAAAAAAATCCTATTTAACTTGTAGAGGTTCCCGTGGTGGGGGCCGCAACAAGAACAAAAGGAGACTGTATGAAACAAATTAAACTGACCGACGTAACAAGAAAGGAGCTGGATACGGGAATGATTGTCCCCGTGAATGTAGAAGCACATACGGAAAGTATTATTAACGACTGCTTCCCAGAAGTAAAACTGCTTAACCGTTATAGTCGTGGGCACGGAACACTCATTCGTCAGACCGACGAAATAATGTTTTTAATGTGTTGCCATGACGAGCAGGCGAACAATATCGCAGCCAAACAATGGATTGAAGTTGACGGCGAGTTCTACGATGTTGACTACACAATTCAAAAACTCACCGATGCAGGATTTGACGTTGAAAATGACCTCTAACCAAAATGAAAGGAAATTATATGAAGAATAATAATGTAGAACCAATCTTTAAGTTCAGCAATCACTGGGACGATGACCAAGACCCTTGTTATTGGGAGGATGTTTGCGAATCTTTGAAAGACATTTTTCCTAATGGCATCTATTCAATGAGTTCGCAAGCCTTTGGCTGGGATCGAGATGCCGCCTGCCGAATTATCGAGGGCAATGGTGAAAGGTTATTGCGCCTGACGTTTGACGCGACATTTGAGATATTCAAGCATAAGAATCATTGGGAAGTTAAGATCGGTCACCACGATTCGCCATTAGGCGATTGGTTCGTGATTTATAAACACAAAACCAAGGGCGAAGCCGAAAAGCATCTTCGAGGATTAGGTCATCGCATTTAATGCTGAGTTCATCAGGAGTAGTTCAATGGTTCAAACCGAATGAGGCACCCGACAATGGGTGCTTCTTTTTTTTTTGACTGCGACCCTAAATAACCTCTCCCACATTTTAATAATTCTGCCGTTAAGCTCATTGCACGGTTATTAAATACGAATTATTAAAACTGAACCCATAACCACCCCAGACCCCAATCGATGGCACTGCTTTAAACGGCTCCAACAAGCTCGTAGCGGGGTTTTCGGGCCGCCTCAGTGGTCAGTCTATGCCGAGCTTCCTGCGGGCACTTTGGGGCTGTTTAAAACAATAGCCCGAATTATTAAAAATCAATCCCCCACGAGGATTTTTAATAATTCCAGCGTCCAGAGTTTTTAATGAAAAAAATTGTTCTTTAGAGAAATTGGCCCGCCAGCGACGTACGCACCCACGATCAAGAACTGCGCCGTTCCCGAAACGGTGCGCCCCACGACCAGCGATCTCAAGCGCTTATGGTTGCTTGCAATGATTTTTGATTTTTGCGCGTACAAGCAAAATCAAGCGCGGCAGGATCTATTCATGGGCGTTTGTGAGTTTGAAATTTCAATGTCTCATAGCCACAAGAGAAAAACATTTTTCTCTGGGGAAACTGGCCTGAACTTCGGCGCACGCGAACACGATAAAAACGGAGTCCCGATGGATAAAAAGCTGGAGGTAAAATTAGGGCCGACCTTGATTCGGCTGATGAACGAACAAGGGCTGTCGCTCAAAGAGCTGTCATTTTCTGCCGGTGTCCCACTATCCACGATCTCCCACATGAGGGGCAATCGTCAGCCGCGGGACATTTCAACCGTGATGGCTGTCGCGCAAGCCCTTCATGTTTCACTTTTCTATTTGCTCTATGGACAGGATGAGCCGTCGCAAAAAAGTGAGTTCATCAGCGAATTGATGGCGGAGCTATTCTCTGGATCTTTTGAAGTCAGGGTTAAAAAAATACGAAACAAGTCTTGAGGAGGTATCTATGAGACTATTCATTTTGGTATTATTTGTTTTTGGCTTAACCGCCTGTGGTGGAAGTGGCGGCGGAAACGGCGGAGGTAGTGGAAACATTGCTCCTGTTGGTAGCGCCCAATTCAATAGCCTGACCTACGGCTACGCAAACAATATCTGTTACAGCACTTCAACTATTGGAACGCCGGCGAGTTGTAGCGTCAGTGGAACACCGAGCAACCAAACGAGTTCAGCGACGTGTAGCGCTGGAACCGTTAAGGTTATTTGTAATGTCGGCGGAAATAGCTATGCTCTTGTCACGAGTGGCGGCTCATCGGCGGACGCGACTTGTATAGCCGCAGGCGGAACGGTTCAGGTCACTTGCCCGATTACTACGAACGGCGCGTGCACTTCGGCGAGCGGAGTTTGGACTGCGGCAAATTATCCAAGCGTCTCAAACCCTACGGACTGCGCCAACGCGGGCGGGATTTTTTATTCAACCTTGCAGCACCTCACTGGTTCTATGCCGAATGCGAATCTATCCGCAGGAAACAATGTAGTCAGCGCAGATCCAAATGAAGTTGCAACGGTATTAGGGCTATTCAACGGCGTAAGCGATTTAGATAATACCAATTTATCTCTGGTCTCGATGTCAGCGACCGCCGCCATCGGTAGCTATTGGGAACATTCATTTTATATGAGCGGTGCAAGCGTTTACAACTTCCGTTCAACCTCGGTGGAGTTCTCAGTAGGCTCGCCAATTAGCACAACGAGTGGTGCGATCACGATCAAAGCAAACTCGGCCACCTTGTATTATCACTAAAATTTAGGACGGAAATAATATGAAGAAATCAAAGGAGATGGATTATATGAAACTTCGGGAGTGTTGCTTCAAGCTAAGATCGCTTGAGCACCTTCTCGAAAATCAAAAAGAAGGTCAAGTAACGGAACTGGATGAACTCGATCTGTGGTACGGACTGGGCTTGATTTTAAAAGGTATTCGCAACGACATCATGCAAGTGGCTCGGGAGATCGAAGATAACGAAATTAGAAACGTAAAGAAGCAATCTTGACTCAAACACTTGCGATAGGAATGGAGGATATATGATAGCGACATTGTTGATAGCGATTCCGGGCTTATTACTAATGGCTGTCCCTGTAATCGGTGGATTGTGGTTAATGACGGTGGTCATCGCTGTGATCGGGACCGTCATCCGGCAGCTCGGGTTTGCGATGAAGACATGGATCAAAACGCATATTCACCATGTCCATTTGTCGGATGCCGAAATTGAAACTCGCTACCGTGAACTTGATATAAAAAAGAACGGCTACAATCCTATGCGCCACGACTTCCACATCAAGGAGCTGTTTCCACGAAAGCCCAACATGGAGAAAATTAAAGCTGCGGCTAAAAGCCTTTTCCCGCACCGTTACCACGAACTCATGCCCAAAATCGGAAAGGACGATTATCACGTCGCCCGTAGTTTTCTAACGAACATGGCAGTTGAGCGGCACACCCAGTTGACGGCGGGTCAGTGGTCGGAGGCTAAAGAAAAACAATGGATCGAGATGCCGTTTCTTCCGGTGGTCATGCGTGAAGTTGACGAAGAGTTTGTAAACTGGTGCTTCCTGGCTGTTGGTCGGGAAGTAAAAGAACACTATGCAAGCTAATGTTCAAAAAGAAGTTTTCGGCTGTCGTTCACAAAGTCCAGAATAGGTATCTCAAGGCCCGGCGGTATGGGCTTGAGATACCTTAGATGAGGTGTTCCGTCGTCATCAAATCGCAAAACCGCTATGGGATCTTTTGCTGAATCACGAATGAGGTAACGGATTTTGTAGTCAGGCAATTCAACGAACGGATACCAGTTTATCTTTTCTTTTAAGCTCATAAAAATGCTCCTTTCTTTTGTTTTTGAGACGCAATTCCAAAAATTGAACTGCATCTTTCAAAGTTAAATGGATTTACCAACGCTCCACGGTCATCAAGCGACACGCGCACCTAATAGCAATCCAGAATAATTATTCTGGATATACTTTATGTATCTCCACCTCTCCTAAATATCGTCAAACAGTTCAACCGCGCGATCATCCACCGATCCCGCGCTTGTCTGTTTGGACTTCTCGATCAAATCTAAAATAGATTTGATCTTATCGTGATTGAGCTTTTCTTTTGGATTGATGAAAATATAATTAGAAGAGAAATCTTCGATCTTATTCCCACGACTGTCGCACATAATGATAAAGCCGTAGCCGATGAGTTGCCGGATGGCCGAACGGCAGGCGCCCATTGATATTGAAAGCCTTTTGCAGATGCGGCGACGACTTAGAAATACGATTCGTTTTTCGTTACCTATGCCCGAAACCTCACGGGCAAGTTGGGCATAAATTAAAAGCCTAAGTCCGACCTCGGACAGAAATTTTTTGTTCAGCAAAATAATGTTCATGTGTTCAAGTTCCATAACTGACCTCCGCATGAGTAAATGGATCAGTCGCGCGAGCAATCCATTTACTCTGTATGAAGCAAACTCGACCAACGGCGGGCCGACCGCGAAAAATTAAAACCGTCGTTATTGAGTGGCTGGCCATCTACTGGCTTGGAACGCTGTTAGGTGGCCTTGGGTGGCTGTGGCTTGGGGGTGGATTGCCGGCACTGGCTATGCTCGCCGTTTCAGGGCTTCTGTGGTGGCTTGTCGGCCTTGTGGATCTTTGGTGGCCTTAAACACCCTCTGTATCTATTTAAGACGTGAGCAAGGGGGAAAGGTGGAAGTTTCAATTTGGTGGGTTTTAATAGCGTTCATTGTTGGGCTTGGCTTCGGGTTTGAGGATTCTATATCCAAAAAACAAAAGAAGAAAAAGCAAGACACTGACGACGAATAACAACTGATTGATTGCCACGGAACAAAGCTCCGTTTCTTCCTTTCGCGGAGTCGCGTTTCAGTCACCCTTGCTCATTTTTTTAAAGGTCATTTTCTATTTCAATTTTTGCCGCTGCAAACTTGATCATTATTTCTTCCACATCGTAAAACTCATCTTCAATTTTGACCCAATCCTTTTTTTCCACGTTGAACTGTTCTTTGGCGCGGCACCACTCATTGAACAGATGCCATTCCATTTTCTGAACGACGCGGCCATGAGGTAGCTTGCAGTGACCGCCGATCAGTTCCACCTTGGGATACCGGTCGTTGAGCAGTTGGATCGTGTGGCTTACAATGTCCACAGGCTGAACCTGCCTTTGTTTAAGTTCTGCTTTTGATATTCCCGATAATTTTATGGTCTCCACGATTTTTCTCCGTCTTAATTTTGGTTAATGGTTATTGAGCGGTCCGCATTTTTTAACTGCTGATCTAAATGTCCAAGCTCATTTGATATTTCAAGGTTTGATTTTTTTTCATTGAGCCAATCCGAGATTTTATTAAAAACCAAAACGTCTTCTTCGCCGTGAGGCCGTCTTTTGCGATCCATAAAAACCGCGTACAGCCTTTCAAAGTAGGTCAGTTGGTGTTTTGAGAATCCAGGAGAAATCTCAAATCTAGTTGAAAGTTGAGGGCACCAGCCTTTCGTGGAATGATTCCACTATCTTACAAAAGAAAGGCACCCTCATGAAAAGAAGTACCAGACAGAGAAAGCAATCCGCAAATCAAATTCAGCAGCTGTTGGGCGAAGACAATTTTGCATTGAAAGTTGCTCAGACAATCCGTTGGGGAAAAGCATCGATCGACTCACTGAATCACGAAATAGGACGGATGTTGGTGGAGTCGATCCTGCTGATGGATCGGGAAAATATAGCAGGTCCCGATTACGCGCCGACAGGGGATATTTATAAGTGGGCCTCCCAGCGAGGGTCTGCGTTTATAGGTGACCAGAAAGTGGCGGTCATGGTGCCGCGACTTCGCGGCACTCGGGGTGAGGTCACTCTTCCCAGCTATGCAAAGCTCAGAGAACGTGGTCAGTTCTCAGAGGAGCTGCTGACGAAGATGATGTCAGGCTTATCGGCGCGCCGCTATAGCGAAACTGTACAAGACGCCGCACACGCGTTTGGAGTGTCGCCATCGTCGGTCTCACGCCACTTTGTCGAGGCCACAAGCAAACAGTTGAAACAATTTTTAGAGCGAGATCTCTCTGAATTTGATCCCTTTGCCATCATGCTGGACAGCGTTCATCGCGGAGGAGTTGCATTTATCACCGCGCTTGGAATTTCAGTTGCGGGAAAGAAAATGGTGTTGGGCTACTGGGAAGGCGCCACGGAGAATAGCGACATTTGCAATGAATTATTGGCGGATCTTGAACATCGCAATCTCAACTTGACCGCACGGGTGCTATTTGTAACTGACGGAGGCAAAGGTCTTATTAAGACTCTTCGCAACAAGTTCGGAAAGAAACTCATCCATCAACGTTGCACAATTCACAAGGATCACAATCTACAAAAGCACCTCGCCAAGAAATACCGCAAGCGGATCCATCAACAATACGTGGCGGCTCTTGGGCATGGGAAATATGAAGACGCCAAGGCGGCACTGGAGACTTTGGAGCAGGAATTGATGCTAATCAATAGCTCAGCTGCGATGTCTCTCAGAGAGGCCCTTCCAGAGCTTTTAACCTTGCATATTTTGAACGTGCATAAGGATCTTTATAAAGCTCTTCATACAACAAATGGAATCGAGAATCTATTCTCGTCGGTTCGTCATCGAGAACACAACATCAAGAATTATAACCCAGAATACAGAGGGAAGCGGCGAAAAGGAAAACTCTCGCAACGCTGGTTGGCGGCCGTGTTCCTGAAAGCGGAGGAAAACTTCCGTACGGTGAAGGGATACATGCACATCAAAACTGTGATCGCAAGAATTGAAAAATTGCAAATGGAAACCGTTGACAAAAAAATAGGAAAGGCAGCATAGTCAGACACGATTTCACGAAAGCGGTTCCAGATTTTCAACTAAAAATGAGACATCTCCAGAATCCATGATCTGAAAAATCGCTGGCGGTCTTCATATCGTCAACGTAGCGGTAGTATTCTCGGGCTAAATAAGTAAATCGCACGTCATCGCTGACAATTTTTTGAGATTTATTGATCCACTTTTGATTGTCATTTGTTGGCCCTTGAACTTCTGTGGGCTCTTCCGTACTTGGTAGGACGGCTTGATTTCGTTTCCGCCGTCCTTTTTTGCCGTGTGCGTATGTTGGCACCGACTTACCAAATGCGTAATCCAAAGATTTTTTGTCCTCGTAACCTTTGTGCGTGAAAGCTCGCGGAGCTTTGCCCAGTTGCGCAGTTTCTTCAGCAATCCGGTCTTGAAGTTCCTTGGTTACTCGCCAACTATACGGATCGCTCAGGAAAAAATAGCGGTTGGTATCACGTCGTGGCGGATTATAGCTTCGCTTACCTCCACGTTGGACTTTAATTATTCCCATGAACTCAAGTCGCTTGACCGCTCGCTCAAGGTGGTATGGCCCACATTCACAATGCCTCTTGATAACTTCGCGGCTTAACTCGCAACCGTTCTTTTGATAGCTGGCAAACAACGTGATTAGCGTTCTTTCAACAAGGCTGAAAAGCCAATTTTGAATAATGACGTTATAAATTGGCGTGTAGTAAAGTAGTAGTTCCCGTGGTTTCTTATTTTGTTCATTCATAAACCCTCCCTTTTAATGGTCACGGTCTATAAATGGATTTTTCTTAAAGTCCCCCAGAGATCGGGCATTTTGAGCTAACTGGGGTATCCCCGGGGTACAGTCTTCTGAAAGAAGACCTTAAATGAAAATTAGCAAATAACTGGGGATTGTCGGCTTATGGCCGAACAAATAATAAATAGATTTTTACCGAAGCTCGTCTTCTGCTTCAGTTGCCCCTTTAGGGGGCTTGGAGCAAGCCGAGGGGGCACCAACTTGGCTGGTGAATGGGGTTTCTTGAAAGAAGAAAAAAACAAAGGGAGGACTATTAAGTCTCTCCCTTTGTGGCTAAACAAAACTCGCGTAAATTAAATTACGGAAATGTTTCTCAAGCGCAGGTAGTTAGAAATAACTCTCATTTCAGATTCAGACAGTTGACCCGTACTTGCGGTCAGTTCAGATTTTGATACCGAAACGCGAGTAGATGCAAATTGAGCACGATTTAGCTTGCCGTCTGCGAACGACTTCCCACTGATAACTAATTGTCCAAGTCTTTCCGAGCTAACATTCAAAGATCTGGCAAATTCGCTGATAGTAAGACCAGACGCCAGTTGTGGGTCGTTAGCAGCTATCAAAGCTTCCATTTCGGTTTCTTGCAGAACCTTTTTTACGTTAGCGCGAACTTGGGTATTAGCTGATGTCTGACCATCACCATAAAGAGCAACTTCCGTCTCTTTATTATAGAGTTCTGCACCGAAAGAAATGTCGCCACCTTGGCTGAATGAACCTAATAGGATCAATGTCCAACCGATAGCAACCGCACCTTTTTTATCTTCACTTGAAGCAGTAAGAATGGTGCCTACCAATTGAATTGCTCCTGCAGAGATGTGCATTCCTTGAACTTGTACGCCTTTTTTGTCCACTGTTTGTGAGAATGCATTTGCCGAAAAGAGCAAACACACCAAGATAGATACTGACTTTTTCATTTGCGACTCCTTTTTAAGTCTAATTTCATTTTTTAAAACATAGTTATCCAATCGTCTTCTATAGCAATCAGTGTTCCATTCATATAAATACTTCAAGTCCAAATAAAATGGCTTAGGACGTGAATTTCCAAGGTTTTGCACGACTACAAGTTTGACATCTAATGTAAGCGATTCATAACCTGTATTTTTCAGGCTCGAGAATCAGGTGATAAAATGATCTCAGCGAGGCGCTCGAAGTCTTCGAGGGATTTGGCCAGTGGTAGCTCACTGAGCAGTCGAACCATGGCCGCGTAGGGATTCACCCCATTGATTTTGGCTGTTACCGTGAAGCTGTACATGACACTGCTGGCCTCGGCCCCCGCGGGTGTGTCGGAAAACAGCCACGCATTCCTGCCGATGGCATACTTGCGGATCGCTCTCTCCGTAAAGCCATTGTCCGCCTCCAGACGCCCATCCTTGAGGTAGCCTGTCAGGTACTCATACTCATTCAAAAAGTAGCGGAGGGCCCCTCCGATCTTGCTTTTTACTGGAACCTTTGGCTGATGCCTTTCAGCCCACTCCTTCATCTCTTTCCAAATGGGCTCAGCTATTTCCAGCCTCAGGCGGTTATTCAAATTTCCTGCGGGAGTGCATCCCACATCCTATGCGGATCACGCCCTCTTGTTTTTCCAACACATCATAGGCATTCAATCCGTCACATTGCAGATATCCTGTAATTCCGTCCAGAAGCTGCCTGGCCGCTTCCTGGCTCCGGGATATGCGGTAATCAAACAGAACAATCTTCTTGTCCCCGTAGGGCGTACTCCTCACCCACATCCATGATTTGTCTTCGGCCTTCCTGCCATTCTCTTTGAGAACCTGCACTTGCGTCTCATCCACGGCCACATAAAAAGAGGTTATCAGCCGGTCTGAAAGAACATTCCAGACAGGCACGAGAGCCTGCGCCACTTGCACCACCCAGCGGGCCATCGTGCTGCGGGGAAGATCAACTCCCTGACGCTCCATGATCTCCTCAATCCGATACAGCGGAAGTCCATCGCAATATTTGGAGGTGATAATGGCGGCAAGCAACTCGGGAGTGGCAATCCCCTTAGGGATCACGCAAGGCACTGGCGGAGCGGTCTTCACATAGTCCCCGCTATCCACTCCATACTTGGCCCGCTCATAGCGGATCACACTGACTTTAGCTGGCTCATACTTGAGCTTCTCCGAGAACTCCCAGCCAATCACCTTGAGAGGTTGCCCCTCTTCAGAAAAACGCTCGTTTTCTGGAAGCTCGATCTTCACCACTTCCCGCTCAAGGTTCTCGGGGATTGGACGACGATGACCCCGCTGCCTCTTATGCGAAGGAACCGTGACCTCGACCTGCGCCTCATCCTCTTCGGGTGTCCCTTTGGAGACTTCAAGTTCCACTTCGTTGTAGAGAACCCTCTGTTCGGGCGACACCCAAGACTCCGACTTTCTACCAAACTGCGCTCGTTTGAGAGAACGGATCTGCTCATGCAACCAAGTGACCTCACTTTGCAGGAACTTGATCTTCTCTTCATCAAGACGAGCACGCGCTCTCAGGCCTTCATTCTCTGAGGACAACTCTTCTTGTTTTGAAAATAGCTCTCGCGGCTGCATGCGCGGGACTCTTCAACATTTTCTTCGAAAGATCAACAGACTCTTTCAAAATTTATTTCTGAAAATGGCTTCATTTTCCAAACATCATAACCTTCCAGAAGCCAGCTCAATTGCTCTGTGGATATGTGGACTACTTCCTGCAAAGATTTCCTCGGCCATGGGAACTTTTCCACATCCAATTGCTTTTGCCATAGACAGAACCCACTTCGATCAAAATACAGAATCTTGATCGTGTGCCGTCGTCGACCACAGAACACGAAAAGATTTTTCCCGTTCAACTTTCCCATCTGGGCACTCTCCACAATCTGACTCAATCCCGGAATCCCACGGCGCAAATCGACAGGATCTCGATGCAGAAAAACACCCTCAAATTGACTGGGAGATTTCACCTAGTACCTCCCTGCAGATAAAAGATCAGCTCAGCCACCCATTGTGCGTCAGGGAGCGAACGAACCGCTCTTGGTTTCTGAATTTCCACTGGCACAAAAGCAGAGCTCACCGGCTTTCGGCGTCCAACACTCCCTCTCTTGCTTCCCTTGGATAGTCGATACTTCCAGTTCTTGAACGTGGTGTTGTTCAGTCCCTCTTGCCGACAGAACTCGGTCTCGGAGCCAGAGAAATTTTCTGCCTCCCTGATTTTAGTTTGCCAATATTCTTTGGTTTTTAATCTTTGATCAGAATTTTCCACTCAAGCCTCCTTGGTTGTTGAGCAATATATGTGGAAAGTTCAAATCACAAAAATAGGGTTTATGGAGCGCTTACCATCTAATCGACAAAATTTGGCTTGCGCCAATTTACGGCACTTTCTGAAAGGTCATTGCCGTCAGAGTTACAGTTGGGCCAACGAAAACAAAAAATGAAGTGGCATTTATTTTGATATGTAGTCTTAGTATGAGGTCTTTGCTGCTGATTTTATTTTTATTCGTATTTAGTCCGTTAGTGCACGCTAAGGTGGCGTACTGGGGTATTGTCGGCATTGGGCGTGGGAACGGAGTTTTGGGGCACTCGTTTCTTTTGGTTAAAGAAAGAAACCAGCCGTTTTTGATTGGTGATGTATACCAATATAATATTTCTGCAAAAGACGGTAAAGCTCTGTCTCCTGCGGATGTGATGGCCAATACCGGCAATCTAATTTTCTCACTTAAACAACAGAAGTTTCTACAGATTTTTAATTATTATACCTCCGCAGAAAATCGCATTGTCGCGCTTTATGAATTGGATATGAACGAGCGCGAAGTCAATGACTTGGCAAGTCTGCTTCAAGCCGACATGGCCGATCTGAAGTTTCCTGAAAATCATCAGTACGGACTTTATAATAATTGTGTGACTAGGCCTGTGGAGCTCATTAACAGAATAGTTGATGGACGAAGACGCATTGACTATCTTGGAAGCAATAATGCCTCAGTCAGAGAGGGTTCGGGGATTTTGGCATCGATTCGCGGTTCGATCTTGAATCGGCTTCCTTTTTTTATAGCCAATACACTTGAAAACCATCCGATCTCTAAGGGCCGCGTTCAGCTTTACGAAAGCAGGACAACACGAACCGCAAGATTTTTTTCTTCGATCAAAAGTGACATCACGAAAATGGGTGGAGAATGTCGATGGAGCCGTCAAACCAGAGATGCCCTTGAGATGTACACAATACTTTTTTTAACGGAACCTAATAGATATTTATTAGATCCTGTCATTAAGTTAGTGAACTCCTGCTCCGCCGCCCAATCCGTGTTCGCCGGAACTGTATTAAAACTTTATCAAGTGATGGACGATAAGTATGAAGCTGAAAAACAAAAGCTATATGAAATAGCGAATCAATTGGGGCAAAAATGACAATGCTTAAAGGTTCGCTCCGCACATTTAAATTAACTGTCCTTACGGTTTTGTTGGTTATTTCGGGCTTGAGCATTACGGCCTCCTATGCTCAGGCCGCAAGTGCCGCAGTTTCAAATAAGTGTGCGGAATTATTTCTCACTGTTTCGGATAGACAGGCTAAGGTTGAAGGGGAATTAGCAGCAGTTGAAACTCAAAGGCTCGGTAGAGCCGAAGAGTACCTTGGTGGGATAGTAAAAAGTGGCAAGTTTTTTACTTTTGACCAAGTTGTCGAATATGTCATTTTGAGTTTGCTTGTAGGAAAGGTGAAAGACGATTTTGTAGATAGTCTGCAAAAGAATGTGGTTGATCAAAATCTGACTATATCTGAGCGTGAAGGATTGCGTGCATTATTTAGATCAAGTCGCGTTGCTTATTATTCTCGCTTATTGCATCCGCTGAGAGATCAAGCGCAACTGGCAAAAAAGATTTATTGGAACGCGCGAGTTGTTAGAACATCCAATGAAGCTGTCACCCAGGCATTTGAAGCGATTCGAGTTGTCCTGGAGCCTGAGTTTAAACCCATTCGATCTGTAGGGGTATATTTTAACAGTAGAGGCTCATATGTCCGGGAGTTTTTAGAATCTGCTCAAAAATTATTTTCACTCCAATATGAGGTATATCAATCAACAAAGACATTTGCCGATATTTCCATTCCCACTCAGTCAGCAGCAAGAATTGCTTTCGGAAAAACAAAGAGAATTTTCTCAAACTTATTGTGGCTTAAGCAGTATAGGACAATTAGGGATTTAAAGCTCTCTCAAGATGTCGTTGACGCCATCGACACCCAAGATCCGTTAGCAGTTAAAGCTTTAGTTCGTAAGAAATATGGCGCCGAAATCCTTGTGCATTGGTACGTAAGACATTTACGGAATATACAAAATGCGGCCATAGTTGCACTGGCCGCAGTCTTGGTTCCGCCTTTGACAAATGCAGTTGGTCATCAATACTACCTTGAAACCTTGCAGACTTCCCAGATGGAAGCGACCTCAGTAAGGTCTGCAGTAGAAATTGTCTCAGGCGCCAATAACGAAACATTAGGTCTTTTGCGACAAAGTGTAGAGAATGCTCCTCGAAATGGAGTTCAACCTTCCGAAACACAATTTTTCTCAGAAATTGGGGATATACTCGCAAATGACGCTCAAAACTCTCCACCCTAAAAGACACTTAGCTCAGTAGAAAATAAGCAAATATTAAAAGTGGCGGCGACGCTCTTACCGTCGCTATTTTAAGAAGTGCGGGCTGGCTCGGGAGGGGTTACCAAGGATTACCCAGCAAAATGCGACCAGGGGCGAACCACGGCCGTTTAAATGGGCACGGTCGGCATTACGAGAGCCATGTAATCATGGATTTTATTAAAAATTAGGAGAGGGATTATTAAAAACCACTTCTCGCATTTCGCCTCAGTGAGATTTGGAATTAAAAAAATTGGCAGCAATGCCGGAATAATCCTTTTAGGACTCCAAAGAACGCAAGACCTTCAAAAACTTTTCCCAAACGTCATCGAAAGATTCTTCGCCAGTTGATAGCTCAACTGAACCCCAAGCCTTTTTTAAAACGGTCAATTCAAAATCTTGGGCGGTTGCCAAGAATGAATCAGGGATCGGAGTCTTGCGGTTTTCAAAAGTTTTTTGAATGGCCTTACGGAGCAATTTCTTATCTTTGATTTTTCCAAAGATAAGCTGCATGTCGTAGATGTCTTTTGATCGGGAATTATTGCTGCCGCGAGAAAACAAGGCTTCCATTTTTTCGGCAAAGATAAACTCAAATGGATAGACCGACCAAGTGACAGGTGCTTCGCTTGCAAGTATGGATGGCATGGATTGTTTCTCTGGCACCGAGTCCAGAGCGTCACCAAATCCCACGTCAATACGAATCCGAGAGAACTTTTTGATTTTTGGATCTTTAGCCGATGAAGCTTTGCCAATAGTGAAAGCAGCGTTGAAAGCGTAGCCACCATACGGCCCTTGATTTACGAGGTCATTAGTCTTAACGTCGCCGAACCAAAGCCCATCTTGCAAATCTTGAGACAAAGCATCTTCCACAAGGCCGGGAACTTGTTTTCGAGAAAGACCGATGGCAAGAGCGTCCACATCACGAGTAAAGCGATCTGAATTGACGGTCTTAAGTAAAACAAATCCGCCCTTGAAAACAAAATGCTTCGACAACTTTTTGTGATTCTCCACACGCGCAATTACACGCTCTAAGGCCAAAATCATACGAAGGTCATTCACCGAAAGAGTCTTTGCAGCTTTGGCAAGTCTGTTAAGTTCCAGTTGAATTTTTTCGGGAGAAATCATCTTACTCATGCCATTGCCTCTAAGTACGGAAGTATTCGGTGAACGACTTTCAGTTTTTTTGCCATATCGAGCACTTTAGAAGGAGTCGTTAGTTTTTTTCTGACGGCTTCTCGCAGGGCTTCGATGGGGACGGTGCTGCCAATCATATTTTTGTAGCAGAAAGATTCAACAAGGGTGCGCTCAAGAGAAGTGATCGAGTAGCCATCTTTTTTATCAATCCCTATGTTCCATTGGGGATCGCTTTGGCGCAAAACTTTAAGGCTTGATATTTGAGTTCGTTTTTTTGCGGGCACTATGATCCATGTCTTGCGTGGAATGATATCGGTTAGTCCATACACCGAAAGTGCTGAGACCAAACAAATTGCCGAAGGCTCTCCCACAACAAGGGTTGCCGCCTTAAATTGGTTTACTTCATTGTATTCCACGCTCGTGGGCATATAGACGCCCTTAGCGATGGTGTAGCATTGCCCATCGGCTACAAGTTGTCTAACCGCCCTAAGGTTGAGTCCAGAGGCTAAGGCTTGCTTATAGGTAAATGGCCCTTTCTGAAGGACTTTTGGTAGCTTTGTCATGATGGTATAAATGCTGACAGTTTTTAAAAATAAAGTCAACTTTTATACGGGCCAAATCTCAATGGATGGTCTGCAAATAATAGAAGAAACTGGATAGACCGTTACTACTCAAGTTTTTTTGCCAATTCCCGATAAGCCAAGTGCGTATAAGCGTTGATCTTTCGAGAGGAACGCGGCACAAGAGTTTTCTCAAGGAGTTTATGGCAAAAGGCAGAAGTACCATTCAGGGTATTTATCCAATGTGGCGAGCTGGGAAGAAGTTTGATTCCCTGCGTGTCGCCATTCGTCCTCCGAATGGTGCGCAAGTGCAAATCAGCTCCAAAGTTCAACCCACCTTAAAACAGATCAATGAGTATCTTCGTGCTCACAAATTGAAAAAGGCCGCAGCGAATCAGGATAATCATTTTCAAGCGTTGAAGCACCGTTTGTATGAAGAGCTTAAAGATAAATACGCTCTGCCGAAATACAAGATTCAAGAAAAGCTCGATCTCAAGAGCAAAGAGTTTAACTTTGAGGACAACCTGGATGAGTTCGTTGCCGTCAAAAGTACGCACAGTATTCCGTTTGCCTACAAAGGCTGGATGCGGCGATTCTGGATGCCATTTTTTCTTGGTCATGGATGCAACCATCCTAAGGATTTCAAAAACTTCAAAGCGAAAGCCCGCACTCATGTGATGATGGCCAAGACCCTGAGCGGAAAGAAATATTCGCACAACACGTACAGCTCAATCACGACACCGTTTAATGAATATATGCGGTTCCTTTTGGATTCGGGCTACATTGGTCAAGACGACTTTTATACTCTCGATATCAAAATGACCCTTGAACAGAAGAAACAAGCTCGTCGCCGCGGTGAGGATGTGACGGGTGTCCGCACGAAGGAGACCTACACTGAGGACGAGTTGAATGACATCAAGGATGCCATCGACAAGACTTACAAAGATAATCTGGAGATGAAAAAGAAAGCCTACGCGATTTTCTTCGGAGTCTGCACGGGCCTCCGTCGTGGGAACTTACTGGGCTTGAATGCGGAATGTTTGCACCCCGATGACGACGTGCCGAACTTTGATTTGAAGGACAATATCGTTTCTGGCTGGAGCCGTGGGGAAAAAGGTGCTCTCGTTTTTGAGGACACAACTAAGACAACTTCAGGCGAACGAATCCAGTTACCAATGGTTCAGCCGTCACCCAAGATATTGGTGGATGTCGCTCGTTTCCTCAAAAAGAACATTGCCCCGAAAGATCGTTTGCTTGATTGCCATCCTGACACCGTTATGAAGTGGTGGCGACAGATTGCTAAAGATTGCGATTTCAAGTTTCTGCACCCTCACGCATGGAAGCATAGCTATGCGACCATCGGTGCGCTCCATCTGCATGATTGGTATTTGGGGAATCCATACTTCCTGCAGAAGTGCTGTTTGCACAGTTCATTTAGGACGACCGAAAAGTACATCAACCAAGTCTCGAATCAGTTTTTGAAGGCTTTTGCTAAGAAATAACTTTGAATGAGGCTTTGAGTTTTGCCCGTTCTTTTTCGGCTCGCATTGCGCGGGCTCGCTCTTCCGAAGCTTTGTGACCAGCTTGAACTTCAGGGCTGTCTTGAGCTTCCATCATAGGGATAGCCCACTTCAGGGAATCAGAAACATTTGCGTATTTGGGATTTACTTTCCCTTTGAAGAAGGGAACAACTTTCGGATCGCTGTTCATGCGATCCTCGATTCAGAACTCAAATTTTCTAATTTTAAAAAAGAAAATTGGAGCGGGAGACGGGATTCAAACCCGCGACCTCTGCCTTGGCAAGGCAGCGCTCTATCAACTGAGCTACTCCCGCGCTTGAAAGCGCAGCTTTTGCCACTTAGCCAGTTTTGGCTTTTTGAGATGCCGATTTTCTCAAAGTAACAATCCACTAAACTCATAAAATCTCTAACCAAACTCTCCATTAGTCTACCACTCAAAAGTTGATAGACCGTTTCCTTGGCAAGGCGACGCTCTATCAACTGAGCTATTCCCGCATCAAGAGTTCGGAGCTAACTTCCGAACGAACCTAAACAGAAATCAAATAATCGAGCTGTCATTTCTACTGGTTGGTTGAATAACTTGTCAACGGAACTTTGCCAAAAAATGGTTATCCCGACAAAGCAGACATTCACCCGCCTTTGTGGTCTTCACTCGATATCTTAGCTTCAGAGGCCCGCGAGGGCGGGTTGGCAAGGTGCCCGCTCGACTCACCCATGCGCATCAATTTGAATGCCCCATTTTGTTCCGTTTTGACTGTGACAATGAAGTCTTTTCCATCAAATATGGGTTCGGATGTCATTTCGCCCTCAAGAAGGATTCGCGCTAGAACCTTTCCATGATCCGGACTGTACACGCAGATTTTTTTTGAGGCGCAAGGAGCGAAGATAACGTAGCCCTTATTTTTCCACTTGAGGTCGTAGCTTTCCATGGCGGGGCCGTTGAGTCGCAGACTGAAGGTGTGGTGTTTGGTGGTGCCTTCACTGTTAGCTAGGAACTTCCATTGTTTTTCTCCGGTTTTAAAATCAATGGTCTGGAGATAACCGTTGTTTGTCATAGCAACCAAATAATCAAAAGTGGGAACATAGGAGGGGGTGGTCTCGGAGGCCGATTCGAGGTCGGTTTCCCAGACGAGAGCTCCCGTTCGGGCATCTACCGAAACGAGCTTTCCATCCATTGTCGTAAAAGCCAGTCTCTTCTGTGCTAACAGAATAGCAGAGAGAATTTTGTCAGAGGTGGAAGTCTTAAAAAGAAGTTTCCCTGACTGGTAATTGATTGCGTACAAGTTCCCTTCTTCAGTTCCCACATAAAGCGCATTGAGTTCTTCATTGATGGTGGGAGGATAAGGATTAATAGAGCCAACGTCTTCAGCACTGGTTTGTCTGACGATTCCTGTCCAAGGATTAGCTTGAAAAAGATGAGTTTTATTTTTGAGATTTTCCTCATGGACTCCAAAGAAATAGATTTGGCCATCCACTAATACGGGCGCTCCACGAATCTCATCGACGGGTTTTGATGTCCAAATTATTCTTCCCTTCTCCTTGTCCAGGCAAAAAACGCGGCCGTCTGTTGTCGTGGCGTACACTCTAGTTTTGGTTAAAATGGGAACGGCTTTGAAAATGGACTGAGGGTTTGCCAGAGACAATTTCCAAACAAGTTGGCCCTTGTCGTCGGTTTTTACGAGCTGGGGAACTCCCGCAGTCAAATAATAACCACTGTCGTCCCAGACGAAAGAAGCCTTGTTGAAAACTTCATCTCCGTTAATCCATAGATCTCGAATCCAGAGCTTTCCATATTTTCGTCCAAAAGTGAGCTGATCATTATAGGTTCCAGTTCGACCATTGTTCTGGCGCCAATTAAAAGTGAGACTCAAATCGGACGGGTTTCCCTCGATTCCTTCGATGGCCGGGACAGTGTGAACGAGACTTTCCTGCTCCTTTTGAAAAATGCTTTTGAGAGTCTCGGTAGAATAAAGGTACGGATTATTTTTAAACAAAAAAAACAAACAGATCATGAGATAAACAGAAAACAAAGGTTTAAGGAGCCAATTCAATCGCCCAGATTCAGATTCCATTTCGATTGCCCCACTGTGCGAAAGTTAATATTGTCATTGCAGATTTCGCTTGATTCGAAAATACGCTTAAATTTTTTATCATTTAGCCCGCGAATGACAAAGGAGCTGGCGATATTTTGAAATCCGGCCTGCTGAGTCAATTGATGACACAGGGCCTTGACGTCGAGAAAGCGCATAAATGGATTGCATTCCCTGTGCTCTCCTTGAGATTTGTCGTGATTAGCTCCAAGCTCACGTGTTTCATTTTCAAAAGAAGCGAAGCTTGTCTGATAGCATTCAGCGGCCGCGGGATAGCCCTGGAGGGCAAAGCTTTCTGTGATCAGATTGAAGTTAGGATTTTGATATTTAATGAAAGGGAAGGTCTGGAGGGACCAAAATATGAGAAGAATCAAAGGTACCCAGGCCTGGCTTGCTTCCGGTCGAATGTAAGACCGATACAGGTATTCCATTTCGACTCGACGTTGTTCGATATAGTAGGCCGGGTAGAAAGAAAGAAAGAGGAGAGAACAGACAGGGCCAAGGGCATCTCCAATAAAAAAATAAGAGATGAAATAGGCCACCAACGAGAGAAAGCCGATAACTATATTTTGGGATTTTCGAGAAACGATCAGCCAAGGAAGAATGAGCTCAGCAAGTGCCGAGAGAGCAGCTAACCACTCGCAAACCTTGAGATGTAATCCGGTGTGATGGTGGATCCACATTCCAGAAAGCCAATCTGCGTTTAACTTCAAAAGGCCTGAAGTCACAATGAAGGACACGATGAGATACTTAAAGATCGCCTTTTTTTGTGGAATGAAAAGATAAACAATATGAGAGACAAACAAGAGATAGTGCGCATTGTTACTCAGTCGTGAGTCCTGGAAGTAAAGCAGCGATTTGAGAATAAATGCAATAAACAAAAAGAACCAGCCTCCACCATAGAGACGGTGGCCAATAAACATGAGGGCAGCAAGAAGCGCAAAGACGGGATAGACGTAATAAATAAAAGTCAATTGTCCCAGTGGCAGGAATCTCATAATACCGCAATTTTCAAAAAAGCTCCAACACATGGGTGCTTCTTCAGCGTAATACATGAGAGGAGGATGGCTTTGAGATGTCCAAAGAAAAAAAGTAATCAAATGAGAAAGGGAAAGAAGAAAACCGAGCCATCTGAGGGATGACGATTGTTTGATTTCCCAAAAATTTACTTTTAGCCAATCCATTTAAAAAGAACACTCCTCATTTTTCAAGCCAACCTGAGACGAACTCGAGGTGAAAGTGATAAAATCCTATGTGGGATTGTTTTGCTTGTCTACGTTATGGTGAGGGGACTTTGTCGATAAGGAGGCACTGCGTCCTCGATAGTATCCAAAAGTGTACTGGAGTCCCGATCCAAAACTCAGAATAACGCTCGTCCAAAGAAGCCAATAACCGACCTGCTGAGTCGGAAGGTCAAAGGGGGAATTGTCAATGAGGAGCAGAGGAATTCCTACCATCTGTATGGCCGTTTTTCCCTTGCCAAAGGGCTTTGCCGAGATGATCACACGATTGGCCGCTGCGACAGAGCGAAGTCCGCCGATGAAAATGTCACGGGACAAGAGGAGGATGACCATCAGTGGGTCAACTCGGTGGACGTTGAGAAGCATGATGAGGGCGCCAAGAACAAGAATTTTATCTGCGATGGGGTCCATAAATTTTCCCATCGCGCTTTCTGCCTGATATTTGCGCGCCCAATATCCGTCCAACCAGTCTGTCAGAGAACCAACAAAAAAAATAAAAGCGGCGGCCCAGCCCTTCCAAGGCCGATCCAGATAAAGGCTCAGCACAATAAGGGGGGTAAAACCAATTCTTGTGTACGTTGCCCACATAGGGAGCGACTTTTTCCAGTCATGCTGCGAATTCATGGTGACTCACTTTACTTGCGAAGGAGTTTCCTTATAGAGTCTTCCATAGTGAGGTTCAAGTGAGGAGTCCCGAGACGCGATATTTTTTTTGTGTGAGTCTTGTTCTTGCCCACGCTTCTCTGATTGTTGTTTGCCTTTGTTTGGGACTTGGTGCAATTGCGGAGAAGAGCCTTGGTCCGCCTGATAACGCTAAGCAAAATGACTCTTCTCGCTTGCCTTTGGTCGGGCCTGAGTCGGGGTGGGAGAGGGTGAGTCCAAAGGAGTTTATTCCCGTGTGGATGGAAATATTGCCCTGGTGGAATCGCAAAGAGAAAGTTTTGAAACAGATGAGGGAAGAGAGAGCAGTTGTTGTCTCCGTTGTGACCAAGGATATTTCTGTGCCTCCGCCTCCTGTTTCCAAAAAGGGTCAACAGATTCGTAGACAGTTAAAGCTCTCGGGGGCTGGATTCATCGAAGCACCACCTGAGTTCTCTTCAAACCGAATTCGTGAATTCTACCGTCTGAAGGAACTCAGCCAGTACGTGAAGGAATCCACTTTTAATCAGCGCCAGAAGCATCTCTTTTTGCATGTCGCAGCCTTTGACTATCACGCCCGGATGCTCATGGAGATTTTTTTTCATGATCAACTGAAGGGGCGACGTCAGATTCTCTTTCATGTCGTCGCCGGAACTCTCAGCGGGATGAAGGGTGTGGTGGAAATCAAGGAAATTGAGCATCTAAAATCAGAATTTTCGATGACAGCACTCTACGACTACGACAAGCTCCCGATCCCGCAACTCTTTGTTGAATTTGGCCTTGAAATGGTGCTTAAACAGATGGCAGAGAAAATAAGATCAATGGTGGAAACCCTGTACAGGTCACAGGGGTCTAGAAGTGAATCTGAGGCTGTGAGTGAATAAGAATCTATTTGTACTTTTCCGGAGAGTGGCATTTTGTGAGACAGATGCTATGGGTGTTGTCCATCATGCCAACTACCTTCGTTATTTTGAGGAGGCAAGAGTTGCTTGGCTACGCGAAAGAGGATTGATGAATTATCACTATCCTTACTCCCCGGTCTGTTTTGCTGTACTGGAATCTCACTGCTACCATGAGAAAGGACCTCGGTTTTGACGATGACCTCAAAATAGCAGTAACCGTTCGCAGGGAGGGATTGAAAATTCGCTTTCGCTATGCCATTTATTCAGGGACTGGTGAGCAGCGTATTGCAACTGGAGAAACTCTTTTGGTCCCTGTTGATGAAAAAATAAAGCCTGTTCGCCTCAAAAAGGAGTTCATGGCCCAATTGGAGAATGAATCATGGATAGAAACCTGGCCCTTGAGTTTGTGAGGATCACTGAATTTGCGGCTCTCGCTTCGGCCCGATTCATGGGACGAGGCAATGAAATGGAAGCGGACCAGGCCGCAGTAGACTCAATGCGTCGTGGATTCGATTCAGTCAATATCAATGGCACAGTTGTGATTGGTGAAGGGGAGAGAGATGAGGCCCCCATGCTTTTTATCGGAGAGAAGGTTGGCCGCAACACTCCTGAATCGCCAAAAGTTGACATTGCTCTTGACCCTTTGGAAGGGACCACGATTTGTGCGAAGGGTGGGGTTGGAGCGATTTCTGTGATTGCGATTGCGGAAAGAGGAAATTTTTTGCACGCGCCGGACACGTATATGGACAAGCTCGCCTGTGGTCCACAGGCTCGAGGCTCCATTGATTTGAATTTGTCTCCGACCGAAAATATTGAGCGGGTCGCTCGGGCTTTAAGCAAAAACATTGAAGATATGACCGTTGTGATTTTGGATCGTCCGCGTCATGAGCAATTGATCAGCGAGGTTCGCAAGACGGGTGCGCGCATTCGTCTCATAGGAGACGGAGACGTGTCTGCCGGAATTGCCGTTTGTTGGCCGGACTCAGGCATTGATTTGTTGATGGGAGTGGGTGGAGCGCCTGAAGGTGTTATCACAGCTGCGGCCCTTAAATGTATGGGTGGCGACTTTCAGGGACGTCTGCAATTTCGTAACGAAGAGGAGAAAAAGAGAGCTTTTCGAATGGGAATCAAGGATCTTCATCGTGCCTATGGTCGCGATGAATTGGCGCAAGGCGATGTTATGTTGTGTGCGACAGGGGTGACCGATGGCCCCCTGCTTAAAGGAGTGCGCTACTACTCTAATAAGAAAGCCTCGACACATTCAATTGTGATGAGATCGGCAACGGGAACAACCCGGAGGATCGAAGCTGATCATGATTTTAGCATCAAACCTCTTTGGTAGACGGGAAGAGAAATGGCATTACTTAAACTCATTTGCTTTGAGTGCGGCAAATCATCTGAATTTGTAGAGTCAGTTGGCATTCGAGATGAGTGTGAGCATTGTCATTCTGATGCACATTGCTGTAAAAATTGTCAGTTTTATGATTCGAAAGTTTACAATGAGTGCCGAGAGACTTCAGCAGAAGTCGTGTTGGAGAAAAAGCGGGCAAACTTTTGTGATTATTTTCAGGTGGGCCACGGAACCGGAGCTTCTTCGGTTAAAAAAGAAGATCTTCGTGCTGCTGCTGAGGCTTTGTTTAAAAAGCGATAGGGAACTGATCCCCATGTGGTGCAGGTGACAATTCCAATTCTTTTGTGTGCAGTGAATGCCACGTATCAATATCCCTCTTTCGGTCTCCGTTATCTGTGGGCCAATATGGGCGACCTGAATTCTCAGACCGGACTCAGAGAGTTTACGTTGAAACAGGATCCGGATCTCATAGTTGAAGAGATCTTGGCATGTAGCCCCAAGATTGTGGGAATTGGCGCTTATATTTGGAACATCGAACGGGTGGAGTATATCGCAGAAAAAATAAAGGAGTATTCACCAGAAATTCACTTGGTTGTTGGCGGACCGGAAGTCAGTCATGAACTCGAGGGACAAAAAATCTGTGAGTGGGCAGATGTGGTGATACAGGGCGAGGCAGATCTCCTCTTTTCTCAACACTGTCGAAATGTTTTTTCTGGCTCTTGGAAGTCAGCTTCAAAGCCACAGGTCATCACGGGGCCCTTGCCGGAATTGGCAGAACTCTGCTTGCCTTATCACCTTTATACTGAAGAGGATCTGAAGTTTCGCCACGTTTGTGTCGAGGTTTCGCGCGGATGTCCGTTTAAGTGCCAATACTGTCTTTCGTCTCTTGATAAGAGCGTTCGTCATTTTGACGTCGAGAAGTTTCTGGCTGAGATGGAAACGCTCTTTTTGCGGGGTGCTCGGCAATTCAAGTTTATTGATAGGACGTTTAATCTTTCTCCGGACCTTTGCGATCGTGTGCTTAGGTTTTTTCTCGAGAGGATCGATCAAGATCTTTTTTTGCATTTCGAGATGGTTCCTGATCGTCTCCCCCCTAAAGTTCGAGAGATCATTTCTCAGTTTCCGAAAGGAGCCCTCCAATTTGAGATAGGCCTGCAAACTTTGAATGAAGAAGTAGCAAAAAGAATCAGTCGGTTTAATATTTGGGAAAAGGTGGTAGATAACTTTAATTTTTTGACTCAACAAACTCAGGTACATATTCATGCCGATTTGATCCTTGGACTTCCAGGTGAAACTCTCGAATCATTTGCGAATGGATTTGATCGTTTATTTTCTTTGCGTCCAGACGAAATCCAGTTGGGTATTTTAAAACGTTTGAAAGGGACACCCATTGTTCAGCACAGTCGATCGTGGAAGATGACCTATTCAAAAAGCCCTCCCTTTCAGATACTGGAGACGAGTGTGCTGGGGCCGGAGCAAGTAAGAAAAATGGAGCGATTTTCCAAATATTGGGATCGAGTACATAATAGCGGAGACTTTAGACGTTCGATCAAATGGCTGAGTGCTAGCGAGAATTCAGACTCTCCGCCTTCGGTCTTTTGGGAGTTTTGGAAATGGGTTGAATACGTCGACGATATTTTTCCCTCTCCTTACGGAGTATCTCTCCTTGATCTGACCAGAGCTTTTTTTGACTATCTCACGCAGATAAGAGGGTTTGATTTCATCGAAGTTCGAAAGGATTTAGCCAAAGACTACTCCTCCGGAGGGAGGCGAGAAATTCCTTCATTTTTGAGGGACGCGGCTTTATTTGCTTCTAAACGTCCAGTCGCCCAACGGAGAGTGTCGCTCAAGAAGAGACAAATGAAACGGAAGGAAAATGAGTAGAAGTGCGAGTACTTGAGTCCAGTTTGAACCCCTTCGAGTCAAGGTGATCTTGCCTTCAGTGCCCCTTGGCCGGTTAAACTTAAGCTGAGATAGACTTTTTTTGGAACGGACGTTCTTACATGAGTTCGAATCCTACAAAATTTAGCTTTGCTGGATGCTTGGCTGTGCTGGGATTTGGTCTGATTGTTTCGTCAACAGCCACAGCCAACGTCGTGGGCGTGGACACTCAAAATTTCAACCCCATCACAGATGGGCTAGACTTTGTCACTGTCCATTCGTCAAAGACTCTTGACCCAGGAGTGGTTAATTTTGGATTTTTTCTCAACTATGCCGTGAACAGTCTCCCCAATTATGAAGATATCTCCAATCAAAGTCGAACCGATATCGTGGATACACTTTTTTCATCCGATTTGAATTTTGGAGTCGGTTTGACTCGAATTTGGGATGCTGGATTTAGTTTACCTCAAGTTCATCGGCAAACGGTGGATAGCGAAATCTTCCGGGGACAGTTTGAGACGGCGGGAATTACAGAGTTGAGGTTTAACACGAAAGTGAGGGTCTTAGGAGATTCTGAGGCCGGAGGAATGGCGATGGCCGCCTCGATGAATTTGAATCGCATAGAAGACAACCCATTCTCTGGACAAAATCCAAATCCCACATTTAACTATGAACTTATTTGGGATAAAAGCGCTGGCGAGGCGAGCTACAGTTTGAATGTGGGATATCGCTTGCGAAGCCCGGGCGATCCTATTCCTGGGGTGCCTGTGCAGCCTTTCGGGAATCAATATATTGCGTCAGGTGCCATCAGTTACTTAATGTCTAGTTGGGATACCAAACTGATCGCAGAGATTTTTTCTAGCTTTCCGGCTCAATCTGATGAATTCACGAGCGACCGAGATCTTTCTTCGATGGAACTCTTGGTTGGAATGAAAATAGACCTTTCACATACATTGGCTTTTCATGCAGGTGGAGGAACGGAGATCAGTCACGGGACAGGTTCTCCCGATTGGCGCATCTACTCGGGACTCAATTGGAATATCGAACCGTTTTCTTCTGGATCTAAAAGAGGAGGATCAATTGTGCGATCAGAAAATGATAGGGTTGTGGAGGTGTCGGCCGATGACGAAGATCCGTTTGAAGGGGATCCTTCAGCATCAAAGGAGACTTTTATCGGACGAGGGGTTTTGTTTGCGTTTAATTCCGATGAGGCGAGCGAGGACTTAATAAAAATATTAACTCCCATGGTTGAATATCTCAAACGCCCTCCGGGGTTTAAACAGTTGATTATCGAGGGTCACACTGACTCTGTGGGAGGAGCTCCCTATAATCTTGAGCTGAGTAAGAGGCGCGCAGCGAGAGTGAAAAAGTCCCTCGTAAGTCTCGGTTTGCCTTCGGCGAAAATAAAATCCTCAGGATTCGGTGAGGAAAAGCCAATTGCTCCCAATACAAACTATCAGGGGCGATCTCGCAACCGGCGAGTTGAATTTAAAGTCTATCGGTAGATTTTATAACCTGGCCCACTTGATTTTTGTTCCAAACTCCAAGGGTGCCTTTCTGAATCAAATCTCAAGAGTCCAGGATCTTCAAACATGCGTCCGGCAGCAGCGCTCCCTTTGTGAGCACTGCACCAAGCCGAACTCGATCCTGAACCCCTGAGATCTGCTTCAGCCAGCTCCCCGTGTCTTTTGGACACAACAGAATCACCGAAGGCTTGCGGGCCAGCCGCTGTATTAAAATCGAGATCTTTCTTCTCGAAGCTTTCACTGTGAGATTATCTGGTGATTAAATACTGGCCCACGATGATGTTGGTGAAAGGGGCATAAACCCCTTTCGGTGACCGTGATCGTGAATCGCGCCGACCGACAGATTTTGGATTTGATTCTTTGTTTTCTCTGAATCACACCTACGCCACGCTCAGAGCTAATATCAATCGCCACATCCGCAAAACCTGGTGTACAACGAAGGATCCCAAAAGGCTTAAGGATCATATTGAACTATATCTCGAGAAGTAAGATCTCGATTTTAATACAGCGGCTGGCCCGCAAGCCTTCGGTGATTCTGTTGTGTCCAAAAGACACGGGGTGCCTGGCTGAAGCAGATCTCAGGGGTTCAGGATCGAGTTCGGCTTGGTGCAGTGCTCACAAAGGAGCGCTGCTGCCGGACGCATGTTTGAAGATCCTGGACTCTTGAGATTTGATTCAGAAAGGCACCCTTGGAGTTTGGAACAACAATCATGCGGGCCAGTTCAAAATCAATCTCAAAGATCCCCACCGCGAGTCGAGTCGCCATTATCCCATGCCGGGCGGTTGGGAAGAGGATTAGCAGGAGCAGCTTCCTTCCTTGATCCTGGAGAGACCGCTGCGGCACTTGGAGTTGTTTCTGCCTTTTTTGGGGGCGGAGATCCACGATGAACAATAGGGGCCGCTCCAGGTCTTGGTGGAGGAGATTGAGGCGGTGGTGGGCCGCTGTCAGTTAGATCTGCAGTGTCGGGAGGGTATGAATCACCGGAGCCTGGAGTTTCGATAGGCAGTTGGCTGTCTGGCTGTTCAACGGGCAAATGGTCGATGGGACTGCCGCTGTCTGGAGATGGTGGTGGTAGGGCTTGTGTCCCATTGTCAGCGGGGGGCCGACTAGGCGAGCCACCAGGAGAGCCGGATCCGCTCTGTGCATCAACAACTTGGTAGGACACTGTGATCGTATCATCCGGCTGAGGCTCATAGTTGATATGGACCTCATGAGTGCTTTCGTTAAATTGGGTAGCTGTTGGAGCCAAATCAAATACCTCACCTGAACTTCGTTGAATTGTGACTTTCATTCGCGTATAAGTTCCGCCATCGTTTCTTGATTGAGTTGCAACACTTTCATTCAAAGGCAACTGAAATACGCTGTTAAATCTCATTGTGTGGCTAGCCAATTTGCCGACGAAAGCCATTGCTTTGTTATAAGTCCCATTGGCGAGCTCGGCTGGAGCACCTCCTGCTAATTTCATCAGGTCGAGGTATCCGCGCCCAATTTCGTTCTCATCATAATAGCGATCTGTACCGTTCTGCATTTGCTTGTTGTGGGGGACAAGTGCTTCGTTAACATAGACAATTCCCGAGACGTTAAACTTTGCATTTTGCTTTTGCTTTCTCAGGGCATCATAGACGGCTTTTTCAGGGTTATCGCCCAATTCGCCACAAAATTGATCGAAGGCTTTGGCTTCTACCGGGTCAAAGCCTGGAATGCCAAAGAGCTCGACTGCCTTGGCGTTTTTATGGACCTTTTCATCATACTTAGGCACCTCACCATTTTTGTAGTGGTGGCAGATGTCGTTTTCATCAGCGATAAAGAGAACCATCAAAACAGCATCTTCACGCATGAATTGGTCTCTGGCCTTTAGATCCAGTAGTTGGTCGCTTTCCAAAAATCGCTTGAGACTAAGGAGACCCATTTCTCCGGCATCAAATCCTTTTTCTCCAGGCATTGATTTCATCTTGTACTGAAGTGCTCCAGTGATTTCGTCTATGTCCATGCGACCTTGACCCATGTTTCCCAGAACGAGCGGATCTTTCGCGTCAGCAGAAAACAATCTTCCTGAAAGGGCACTGTTTGGACTGTGGGCTGCGAGAGCCGCGATTTTATAGTTCACTTGATCGGCCCCTTCACGGGCGCCGGGGAGCTGCTTAATCAGTTCCGGAATTTGGGAAACAATTGAGAGTCGCTCATAGAGAATGGAATCGGACGTGTCCACGACAAAAAGTATATCAACTCGATTGGTGGGCGGACGCGAGGGCTGATGAAAAACTTTTTGTCGGTCAGAGAACTGCGGAGGTTCTCCTCTTTCGACTGGCTCAGGGAGGGGAGCGGGTGGAGGTGGCGGAGCTGGAGTGCAAGGTGGCTTTGGGTCTTCACAAGGGGGGGATGGTGGTAATACGGGAGGCGGTGGTGGCGGTGGCAGAGGTGTGCAGTCAGGTCGAGAGCATGTTTGTAGCAGCTGCCCATCATAGCGGACAAATCTTTGGCGGCCCTCGACAACAGTTTGAGGCTGGGTGAATTGCTGAATCACTTCAGGAGTGGGTGGCGGCGGATTGAATCCTTCTTTGGGCTCCTGCTCGTCATAGAAATCTTCATCGTTGTCATCTGGCGATGTGTGACGCGGCCTCGCGATTTGCTGAACGTGTTGGGTATAGGCTGATTGAGGGGAGTTGGGTATTACAGGAGGACTGGTGGGTCGGGAGGAGTCCTGGTCCGGTTGAAGTTGTCGATCTCTGGTTTGCCCTTCCTTCTTGAATTTCGATTTCTGACAGGCAGGAAGAGCCAAAATGGCTACCCCAAAGATGAGAATCAAAATTATTCGCACGTAATTTCTCGATTCACGCGGTCCCATGGGCCGTCTCCTTCTTCAAGTCAACTTCATCATTTTATCCCAGGATATAAGGGCAGATACACCCTCCTCTGGGGACATGGTTTGTAATTATTGCAAGCCGTGGCCCAAGAGGAAGAGGAAATTGATTTATAAAAAGTATAGTAATAACAGGTAGTTGAGATAGTGCCCTCAAAAGATTGCGAAATTGGAGATGTCCAGGACTGAGACGATGGGACGAGAAAAGTCACTGGAGAAGTTAATTTTTGGGGAGGATTGCAGGGTCTGGCTGCCCGGGTCCTTTCGAAGAGGACGGCATGCTAATCCTTGCTCTTGGTTCCTGAGGTTCTTATTCTGAAGGGGGTGAATTTTGAAGGAAGGGGAACAGGAGAATGCGCGAGAAAAAAATGAGGTGGGTGGGATCTTTGGCATTGGCAGCGGCGCTATTGGGGAGTCAAGAAAGTGGGGCGGAGACGGTTTTTATCCCGAAGGCCTTGCCAAGCCAGGCCATTTTGAAGGCAAATGTTCAGCAAGCAGAACCTAGAAGTGATAGCTGCTCGACGCTCCAAGCTCGACTGAGGCAATTGGCAGATTTAAGCGCACAAAATGGGGAGGATATTTATAAGTATCTTGCCGACCTGGGGGAGATCATGGGCGTTTGGTATCATGACCTGGAACCACTTGAAGGAAACAATGTTTTTATCCAAAAGGGATCTTTTGCTCCCATTCACAATACGTCGGTCAATGTGACGGTTAGTTCTCAGATCGTGAAAAGGAATTCTGATGAGCTGGTTGCTGCATTAAAAGAAGTTGAACAGGAACTTTCTCGATGCCTGAAGTGAGGTGATCCGGCTTAAATAGGATTGTATCCACGCTTGTCAGTGAGCTGAAACCCCGCTATTGTTTTCGAAATCTGTAAAAAGGGGATCACATGGCTGGCGCTGAAACAACAGAGCTTTTTGATTGTACTCCGGCTCAATTTTTTGCAATCATCTCAGACTATCCCAATTACAATAAATTTCTTTCAGAGGTCACCAAGTGTGAGGTTGTCGAAACTGATGGGAATCGAAAATTGGTTGAATTTCATGTTTATATGATCAAGAACTTCTCCTATCGGCTATGGATTACCGAAGATCCTAAGAAGGGGATCAGTTGGACTTTCGATTCAGGTGATCTATTTAAGGAATCAAATGGCTTCTGGAAAATTGAGGAGGCTTCTGGTAAGACCCGGGCGACCTACGGCGTTGAGGCTAAGTTTAAGTTGTTTGTTCCGGGGCCAATCGCAAAAGCACTGGTCAATGTCAATCTTCCGAATATGATGAGTTCATATAAAAAGCGAGTGAGTGAGCTATATGGCAAATAAGACAAAAAATAAGCAAAGAGAGCACGAAGGCTTCAAGACAAATGAGGGGTCTGGGGATGTTTCATCTGAGAGTGAAACCATCAGAGGACAAGAGACCGAAGATGACACTGGCTCCCTTGATAGGGAGGAAGGCTCTCTTTACGAATCCCACGCTTATGAAGAGAGAGCTGGGACTGGGAGCGAAGGAAAAAGTGGCGCAGCACATGCGGGAGAGAGAGAAGGCAAAGAGAATGAGACTCGGTCTGGCGGTCTTGGAGATGCTCTCAAAAAGTTAGTCTCTGCGGGAATAGGCGCCGCCTTTATGACGGAAGAGAGCATACGCACCTATTTGAACGAAGTGCGTCTCCCCAAGGAAGTCCTGAATATGATTGTTCAGGGGGCCGGAAAAAGCAAAGAAGAATTGCTGAACCGAGTTGGAAATGAAGTGGTTAAGATCATCAGCAAAATTGATTTTGTGACTGAAGCTTCGCGTTTTGTTGAGGAACACAAATTCAGGGTGAGTGCAGAAGTTGAGGTCATTAAAAAAGATAAATCCGGCGAGAAATAGAGTCGGTGACAGCATCAAAAGCTTCTCGGATATGATTAGGTGGTAGTACCTGATTAATCAGATCCACAACTGGACTTTGGTTTTCTCAAGAGAGCGTCGATGAGTGAGACATGGTTAATGGAATCCTTCTTTTGTTTTACGTGTTGCTGTTTTCTTTGTCTTCTCGTTTTTTAATGAACTCAATATCTGAGACAATGGGATTTTATCAGTCACAAGTTGGCTGGGGATTTTCTCGACGAGCTTACCGATTGGGTCGCAGGTACAAAATTTTTGCTTGGGCCCTGCTGACATTGGTTCTTTTCGTTTCCATGGCCCAGTCCTTCTGGCTGACCTTCGTTCAGAATTTTTAAATACGCTCATTTTTTGTCGTCAGTTGAAAGAGGAGTTTGGTAAATACCAATCCTATCTAGTGGTCGCAGGTCCAAATTCATTTGCTTCTTACTGGGCTCATGAATCTCTCCCACTTTAGCTTGGCCAAAGGCTTGATCCACTGAATTCTCCAATTCTATGAGGTCTATTTGCTCCTCTGTCACGTCTCCTACCGCATCTGCAGCGATCGGTTTGGCGGTGAGACTTATTTTTCCGTTGGAGTAATGCCTGAGATTGACGAACTGCTCGGGTGGAATCGGATGAGAGATGGTGGAAACCTCCACATAAATCTCAATAAAATTGATCAGATTCTCGTTGGGTTCGGGTACGGATTGCATGGCCTTGCTGAGGTACCCAAGGAAAATCGACAAGTTTGTGTTTCCATCAGCAGACAAGGCCTCCGAGGAGCTCATTTCATTGAGAATTTGTATGAGAAATGAGCGAAGGTCCTGGTCCTTGAGCTTGCTCTCAATTTGAAAACTGAGCCGATCGAAAAAATCGAGTCTCAATTGGGTTTCACTTTGCTTATCAATTAGAAGTAAAAGTTCAAGCTCAGTTTGCTTGAGATCAGTTGTAGAACCCAATGTTATCGTGGGATCAGGGCTTTCTAAGTGGGGGATTGGAGAGGGAATAGATTGCAGGCCGAGGATTTTGCGTACTTTTTTTTGAGCGAAGGACATCTGCATGAGGTTGCCTCTTTTGATATCCTTCAGTTGTGTGAGGATTTCGGCTGAAGTGAGGGTTTCAGCCTGTCCAATGAACGGAAAGAGGACAATCAATCCAAAAAGAAAAATGAGTTTTTTTAGTAGCCAGCCTTTCACTTTAGATCGCCTGCCTTCAAATATATCACATTGACGACTGTAAAATGTCTCAGCTGATGAGAAAGCAATTTCTGAGCCGACGGAGAAATGGACGAGTTCTCAGATTTCAGGTGCGTTGGGTGCTCAGATGAGATTCTTACGCACCTCATCTTGTATTAGTGACAAATTCTGTAGTCAGACGTCTAAACCTTAGATAATGAGTGATGACCGGCGACTCCCCAAACAAAAAATCGGGCTCGTTTTCGATACTATTGTTGTTATTTTCTTTGGAAGATTAAGGTGAAAAAAAGAGGAAAAATTCGAGAGCCAAAAAAACAGGTCGTCAACAAAGGGCGACAGTCCAAGAAGGCCTTGGTGGCCTTGGATCATCAAGTCTTGGATGAATTGCGTTTTTTGAAAGAACAGAAATCTTTCGTGCTGGTAGCTGTTTCTGGTGGCATGGATTCGATGGTCCTGTGGGAGGTCATGAGCCGACTCAAAGTCCTGTTGGGTTTTGAACTTGGTGTCGCTCACGTTCATCATGGAGTAACAGAGTCGAGCCAGGGGCAATTTCGTCGGAAGGCCTGGGAGTTTGTCAGAAAGCATGCTTTGGAAAAGGGAGAGAGATTTTTTTCCAACCTAAAATTGGAGGATCTCGAGCAGGGAGGCAAACATCGAGGTGGGGACGGGAAGGACCCAGATCGGCTGGATTCTGAAGCCAAAATGAGAAGTTTTCGCTATGAGTGCTTGTGGGAATGGCAGCAGAGGTGCTCAATCGAGACGGGCCTGCCTGTGTACTTGGCTTTGGCCCATCATGCGGATGATCTGCTCGAGACTCGACTCATTCGCCTGATAAGGGGGACCGGACTGCAAGGGCTTGAGGCAATGAAAGTTTGTCAAAAGGAGCTTTTGCGACCCCTCTTGTTCTGCACTCGTCGAGAATTAATTGATTACGCACGTCAGCAATATGTGGATTGGATTGATGATCCGAGCAATCAGAATGAGGATTTTCTTCGCAATTGGATACGTGAAAGCTGGCTTCCTTCTCTCGAAAGGAGGCATCAAGGTGGAACAAGGAATCTAGGGCGCTCCTTAGAGAGGATTTTTAGAGAGGCTCATGGTGGAGCCAGTTCATTGAATGCTCTCGACTCTGGGGTGAGGCACGGTTTGGTGGGAGAGAAAAAGAGCGAAAAATTTCTTTTCCAAAATCGCAGGAAATTTGGTCTTCTCAATCTGGAAGACAAGCGCCGTGAGATAGCCTCATACCTGCGAGGACGAGGAATCAAAGGCTACGGCCAAAGTCATATCGATGAGATTATTAAGAGGCTAGGCACAAAAAGAAGAGCCTTCAGCTTCAAAGTCTTAAAGTGGGACTGGTTGGTTGATGCAGAGCAATTCATGGCGATCCGGTCTGAAGACGAGTGAGGAAAGCATTGAGACACTTCGCTTGGAGTGTTATTCTGCCGAAGAGGTAGTAGTTAGGAAAGGATAGTTTTTCATGCGTTCATCCCAAAAGACTTTGGCCCTCTGGGCGATGCTCGTTGTTGTGGCAATACTGTTGTTTCAGATGTATGAGGCGCAGCGCCATACTCTGATTCGTGATTTTGATTATCCCAAATTTTTAAAGGCCGTGGAGGCGGGTGAAGTCGAGGCCGTCACCTTTAATAAGGATTCGGGTGAGATTGAGGGAGATGTAAAGCTTGAGTTTCGTGATAAATATTCAGGTCGTCATTTTCAAATTTTAGGGAATGTAGATTCCGATGGATTTAAGATCGTGCGAGAGCACGGAATTACACCTAAATACGTTGGGTCTGACAATTCTTTAATGACTTCTGTTTTTTTAAATTGGCTTCCTTTGATCGTCATCATCGGTATGTTCATGTTTTTTATGCGACAGATTCAGGTGGGCGGGGGAAAGGCCATGAGCTTTGGAAAGAGCCGAGCTCGCCTTCTCACCGAAAACAAAAACAAAGTGACCTTTAGAGATGTCGCAGGAGTTGAGGAAGCCAAGGAAGACCTTCAAGAGATCGTGGCCTTTTTGAAAGAACCCAAAAAATTTACTCGTCTCGGTGGGCGCATTCCAAAAGGTGTTCTGCTTGTAGGGCATCCAGGAACGGGAAAGACACTCTTAGCAAGAGCAGTCGCTGGAGAGGCGAATGTTCCGTTTTTCACGATCTCTGGTTCTGATTTTGTGGAGATGTTTGTGGGAGTGGGCGCGAGCCGGGTTCGCGATCTGTTTGAGCAGGGCAAAAAAAATGCCCCATGCCTTATTTTCATTGATGAGATTGATGCCGTCGGTCGTCATCGTGGAGCGGGAATGGGCGGAGGTCACGATGAGAGGGAGCAAACCTTGAATCAGCTTCTCGTGGAAATGGATGGTTTTGAGAGCAATGAAGGGGTCATTCTTATTGCAGCGACCAATCGTCCTGATGTTTTGGATCCTGCTCTGTTGAGGCCCGGTCGGTTCGATCGACGAGTTGTCGTGAATAAGCCAGACTTGCATGGTAGGAGGCAGATCCTCGAAGTTCATACTCGAAAGACCCCTCTTTCGAGTGCTGTCGATCTCGATCGAATTGCTCGAGGAACGCCGGGATTTACGGGAGCTGATCTCGAGAACCTCGTGAACGAAGCCGCCTTGCAAGCCGCCCGCGACAATAAACTCAAAATTGAACAGGACGATTTTGAGAAAGTCAAAGATAAGGTTCTGATGGGATCAGAGCGCAAGTCCATGGTGATCAGCGAAAACGATAGGCGCATAACGGCATATCATGAGGCGGGACATGCTTTGGTTGGCAAAGTCGTGCCGGGGTTGGATCCCATTCACAAGGTGACGATCATACCTCGAGGGATGGCTCTTGGCCTGACTCAAACTCTTCCAGAGGAAGAGCAACTCAGTCTCTCCAAGAAAAAAGCGCAAAGCATGATTGCTTTTCTTTTTGGAGGAAGGGCCGCTGAGGAGTTGGTTTTTAATGATTCGACGACGGGTGCCGGGAATGACATTGAAAGGGCCACTGAATTGGCGCGGAGGATGGTTTGTGAATGGGGGATGAGCGAACGATTGGGACCATTGGCCCTTGAACGTCGCGAAGGTCCCGTGTTTTTGGGCATGCAATCCTCACAGTCGCGTGACTACTCCGATTCCAAGGCCGAAGAGATTGACAAAGAAGTCTATCGTATCGTCATGGAAGGTTATGAACTGGCAAAGAAAGTACTGAAGGACAATATGGCTGCCTTACACAAAATGGCAGAAGTGCTATTGGAACATGAAACCATTGATGCGGAAGAGGTCGCAATTTTGGTCAAAGGAGGAGGTCTTCAGGAGATTGGGGACCGTCGTGGAGACCGGCAAATCATCCTAGAAAAAGAACGTAAACAAGCGGCTGAAGAAGATGCAAAAAAGACGAAAGAGGAAGAGGAGAAGCTCAGGGCAAAAGAGAGTGGCGAGCGTGATCCGGTGGGTAGTTCGGGGCCGGTGACAGCCTAGAGCTCTTTTTCTTTATATTTAGGTGAGTGGGGAAGTTGATTCTACAAAATTTTTTAGACAACATGAATTCAATTTTCTCTCAGCTTCGTCTCATGGACTTGCTGGATTTATTTTTGGTTTTGGTAGTCGTGTACCGAATTCTTCACCTCACCAAACGTTCTGGCGCCGTGCAGATTCTGTCTGGTCTGGGAATTTTGGCCATCGCATATCTGGGGAGCATTTGGTTTGAGCTGATGACCTTTAATTGGCTCTTGGAGAAGTTTTTCTCCAATCTTTTTCTTATCGTGGTGATTCTCTTTCAGACAGAAATCAGACAAGCGCTTGCTCAGATAGGTTCTAATCCATTTCTATCGGGGGCAAGTCGTGTCGAGGAAACTCATATCGTTGAAGAGCTCGCCAAGGGTGTGGTGATGATGGCGCAGAAGGGCTATGGCGCTTTGATTGTTGTCGAGAGAGAAATTGCTTTGGATTACTTTGTGGAGATGGGAACTCCTATGGATGCGGTGGTCAATGCAGAGCTTTTGGTTTCACTGTTTCATCCCACAGCACCTCTTCATGATGGAGCCGTCGTTATCAGAGAGGGGCGCATTTATTCTGCCGGTTGTTTTTTGCCATTGAGCAAAAACCCTATTTTGGATAAAAACCTGGGGACTCGTCACCGGGCGGCAATTGGCTTGACCGAAGAAACCGATGCTTTGGTTTTGGTCGTCAGCGAGGAAAAAAAATCGGTTGGGATTGTGCAGTCCGGACAATTTCTACCTAATGTGAATCATGCCATAATTCGGCAGACACTCTACGATACATTTGGTCTCAAAGTGAAAGTTGAAAGGAATCCGACATGATCGGAGCTGCAAAAAGGCGAATAAAGTTTCATCTTAACGAGGATACCAGTTATAAGATCGTCGCCTTTTTCGTAACCTTGGTTCTTTGGGTGACCATTCTTGGTCGAAAAAGTTCTGTTGTCGTCAAAGACCTAAATCTAGAAGTTCTCGTAAAGAACAGCTATGTGGTGGGAAACGATCTTCGAAAGAAAGTTCGAGTCCAACTCTCGGGTCCTCGCATGGTCCTCAAAAAGTATGCTCAAACGGATCAACCTTTTACGGTCGACCTCTGGGATGCTGAGCCAGGTAAACATCGGATTCGACTGGGTCCCGGCGGACTTAATCTTCCCGTTGGTCTTAAACTGCTCTCTGTAAGTCCGGGCGAAATTATGGTCGTCGTACGTGATGCAGGCAAGAAAGTGGAGGGGAAGTGAAGACTGGTAAGGCACCTGGAAAAGGGGAGCTAATTAAAAAAACTCAGGGAGTTGGGGCTGTGGAGCCTTCTCCTGCGACGAGAATATCTGGCCTTTTTGGAACTGATGGAATTCGCGGCATGGCCAATAAGTATCCGATGACTCCCGATGTGGTCATGAAGGTGGGGCAGGCATTGGGTTTTGTTCTCAATCAGCAGGTGAGTAGCCGTCGAGTGAATCATCGGATTGTCATGATAGGAAAGGACACCCGTATTTCAGGATACATGCTGGAGCAGGCGCTGTCCTCTGGCCTCAATAGCATGGGTGTATGGGTGCAGCTCGTGGGACCTCTTCCCACTCCTGGAATTGGGTTTTTAGCGCGGAATATGAGAGCAGATGCTGGGGTTGTGATATCTGCGTCTCACAATGCCTATTATGACAACGGCATTAAGATTTTTGGGGCCGACGGTTTCAAGATCGCAGGAGAGATGGAGACCGAAATAGAACGATTGGTGAGAGATGTGGACCTTCACCTTCACTTGGCGGACAGTCATGAAATTGGGCGCACACGAAGAATTGATGATGCGGCGGGAAGATACATTGTCTATGTCAAAGACAGTTTTCCTCTTGATCTTTCTTTGGATGGCGTTCGAATCGTCTTGGATTGTGCGAGTGGAGCCGCTTACAAAGTGGCGCCTGCCGTTTTTGAGGAACTGGGAGCGGAGGTTGTACTGACCGGTAACCGGCCCGATGGATTTAACATCAATGAAAAAACAGGGGCTCTTTATCCTCAGAACACTTGTGAGGCGGTTATCAAGTACCGGGCCGATGTGGGAATCAGTCTTGATGGCGATGGCGACCGGGTCATCATGGTGGATGAAAAGGGAAGGATCGTCAACGGAGATCATATTTTAGCGATTTGTGCAATTCACTTGGCAAAGAAACATTCTCTTCCGGGCAACACGGTGGTTGCTACTCACATGAGCAACGTGGGTCTCGAATTGGCTCTTCGCAGCCACGGCATTAATTTGGTGCGAACGGACGTTGGAGATAAATACGTGGTGGAGGAAATGAGACGAAGTGGATATATTCTTGGTGGGGAGCAAAGTGGTCATATTATTTCTTTGGATCACAGCACAACGGGAGACGGATGTGTGGCAGCTCTGAATGTTCTAGCTGTCATGCTCCAGGAAAAGAAAAAGTTAAGCGAGTTGGCGAAGTGGATGAAGGATGTGCCTCAGGTTCTCATTAACACTCGAGTGAGTCATCGCCGTGAGCTTGAAGATATTTCTGGCTACCAGAACATGATTGACGAAATCAATACTCAGTTGTCTGGCGATGGGAGAGTTTTTGTGCGTTTTTCGGGAACTGAGCCTGTTGTGCGTGTTTTAGTTGAAGGGACTGACAAGAAGGCGATTGGACGGCATGCTGAGCGCATTGCCAGCTTTTTGCAAAAGGAGCTGACCTAGTTATGCGATTGGCGACTGTTTCCCAGAGTCGGGAAATAGATGAGCTGTCGCAGACGGTGTATGGGCTGAGTGGCGAGCTTTTAATGGAATCCGCTGGTGCCTTAGCTGCCCGAGAGATTGCTCAATCTTATTTTCCAGAACTGAAAAAGGGTGTTGTCAGCATCGTCTGCGGTCCGGGAAACAATGGTGGTGACGGTTTGGTGATTGCTCGTCATCTGCATTCGGCTGGCCATCGTCACTTAGTGGTTTACGTGTTGGCTCCTCAAAAACAGCGTTCCTCTCTGTTTGAGCAACAAATGCGTCGAATTCAATCTCATGGAATAAGAATTGTTGATTTGGTAGAGAACTCCGAAAAGACGGAGGCCTTGCGTTCATCTTCTCTTATTATCGATGCACTTTTTGGAATTGGTCTTTCGCGTTCCATAGAGGGCGAATATTTGAGTTTGGTTGAATTGATGAATTCAGTGCGAGTGCCGGTCGTCGCAGTTGATTGTCCCTCTGGACTAAATTGTGATACGGGAATGGTGAGAGGTCAGGTAGTAAAGGCCGATACGACGATTTCATTTGGTCTTGCCAAACCAGGTTTTTTTGTTGCAGATGGCCCTCGTCACGTTGGAAAGCTCAGGATTTTGTCGATTGGTTTTCCCTATGAATCATTGCGTGGAGTGGCTACGACTCATTTTGCTTTCACTGAGAAATTAGCCCGGCGATATTTGCCGAGAAGGCCTGAATCTAGCAACAAGACGGATCATGGCCACCTTTTGGTGGCGGCAGGAAGATCTGGAATGTGGGGAGCTGGAGTTTTGGCCTCTGCAAGTGCCTATCGCATGGGTTGTGGTTATGTCACCTGGGCGAGTTTTCAGAGTCCCGAGGAAAATCTGCGAGAAGTTCCGGAAGTCCTCACTGCTGTTTTGACTGATCCGCTTTTATGGGAAAAAAAGTGGAACGCAGCGGCTGTCGGGCCAGGTCTGGGAGTGACTCGCGCAGTGGCAGACCTGATTGAAAAATTGAAGGCGAGAGAACTTGCGGGTGTCGTCTTAGACGCAGATGCTATCACGACCTGCGTAGAATTTAATTTATTTCCTTTGCCTCGTCATTGGGTTTTGACTCCCCATGCAGGAGAGCTCGCAAGAGTGATCGGGTTGGATGCGGCAACTATCGGTGAGAATCGCTTTCGGGCCGCGTTGTTGGGTTCAGAAATTTCAGGATGTCATGTTTTATTGAAGGGCTTTCGAAGTGTTTTGGCTCACGAGGGCCGGTGCATGGTGATTAATTCGGGCAATTCCGCTTTGGCCAAAGCAGGAACGGGAGATGTCCTTACCGGAATGATTGGGAGCTTCATGGCTCAGGGCTTGGAACCTCTGCAAGCATCAGCAACGGCTGCCTACATTCATGGGCGTATTGCAGATGAATGGGTTCGAGTGGGACACGATCGGCGCACTCTGATGGCCTCGGACCTCAAAGATCATCTTCCCAATTTGTTGGGACGAATATCGGGTGGCACTCTCGTGCTATAACGAGAGACTTTGTCTTCATTTTATCTGGTTTTGTCGCGGTTTTCCAATAGACGGAGTCATCGGGCCCTGTTAAATACTCACCATGCAGGGCAATGTATCAAAGGGAGAACCTAAAAAAATTGAGTTCATTGAACTCAATTCTCTTCAAGAGAGTCGCGCTTGGGTGGCGAAATTTTTGATTCCGAGTCTCTCAGACCGAGAGATTCTGCTCTTCGAAGGACCTCTGGGTGCAGGTAAGACACAATTGGTGCGATTCTTATTGGAAGATTTAGGAACGCGAGAGGCTTGTTCGCCGACCTTTGCCATTCATCATCACTATAAAACTGTTCATAAATCTGTTGATCACTTGGATCTCTATCGTCTTGAGGATGAAGACGATCTCGAGTCTACGGGATTTTGGGATTTATTCTCAATACAAAAGGTTTGATTCTTATCGAATGGGCGGATCGGCTTGAGTCTGGCTGGTTGCCACCAGATTGGGTCTGTCGTCGAATTAAAATTGATTTTGGCTCAAAGGGGAGAGTTTCTGAGGAAAGGCTTCTGAGTATCGGACCGGAGGGAAGAGTCATTGGGTAGTCGCCTTCGAAATGGGGTTCGCGAATTGGGGCGATGGAATTTTGTTTTTGGTTTCATTGGTTGGGGCCTTGGCCATTTTTTTGTGACGCAAGTTGCACTGGGGTCTGTTGGTTTTGCATTCTCGTGTGGCCATTCATTGAGACACGACCTTAAAGTCCAAAGAGAGGATGATCTCTTAGGACTGATTCAAAAATTCAATGAAGACATCTGTAGCAAAAGAAGAGAAGAACTCTATCGTCACATGACCGCCCATATATTTCTAAATGACGATGATATCCAGGATTTTTTGCTTAGATTCAATTCCATTTCTGCAAGAATGGAATCTCAGTTGTGGAATTTTTTTGATTACGAGGATTTTGAAGTGAGCCAAGTTGAAACGGAATTTCAGAATCTCAGTCGTGTTCTGGAGAAAGAACAGAGGAATTTGGAAATTGAAATTGATAGGAGAGAAACTTTTCGGGCCAAGCAGCATTTGCGAGAGCGGAACTTTAGAGATCAGGAATTTTTAACCCGAAAGGCCGCTGAAGTGCAGAATTATCAGGAGATGAGGGATGAATTCGGGCAATTTAATCCATTTTTGCTCATTCCTAATAGAGAATATGGTTTTGTCGGTCTTCAGTCTGAAAATCAACAGATTGCACGAATTCGGTTCAGCAAGGAAGTTGTTGATTTTTTGATCAGTCACCAAGGAAATGTGGCACGGAGATTTATGGCTGCAATTCAGAATGGATTTCGTGGAGCGGTAGCGATGTCTGGAATCAAATATCTCGTTGGAGGCATCAGGGGGAGAAATGTGATTGAGGTAAAAATCCTGGGAAAAGATGGTGTGAGTCGTTTGCTTGGGTGTTTTCGAAATAATATTCTCAGGATCTTAACTGTGGACAAAAGGCACAAGTCTGCTGTCGACTTCCAAGATTTGTGCAAAGAATGACGAGAGCAATTCTACGGGACGAGAACTCCATCGACAAAGACCGGGCCACGAACATTTTCAAGAGTTCCAATTGATCCATTTGTAATAAATATCGGGCCGCGCGCATTGAGAACTTTTCCAACATTGACATTTCTTAAGATCAGCGGACCTCTGAAATTCTCTACTGTACCAATCTCAGCCTTAACTCCATCTTTTTTGAGCCCGCTAAACCAGAGAGGTCCTCGATGGTTATTTATATGATTCACTTGGTGGGAACTCAAGCACACGGGGCCTCTGGTGTTTTTAAACTGAACGACTTCGTTGCTATTCAGCAGCAGGGGACCTCGAGTATTCAAAATACTGGAGCTGAGGGCTTTTCGTACAAAGGCAATTCCTCGAAAATTTTCAATTTTCAAACTGAGTGCTTCAAGAACAATTAAAATACCTCGTGCGTTAATGACAGTTCGATCGGTTGCGGAAGATGATACCTGCTCTACATTTCCCGATGGATTGAGACAGTTGCCTCGTAACCAATTTTCGTCGACTTCTCCGTCATCATCCTCGTCGGGCTCATAGTCGGAATCTGAATCTGAATCTGAATCTGAATCTGAATCTGAATCTGAGGTGTTCCCGTCGCTCTGGTTGTTTTGGTCAGCACTTCCATCTCCTAGTTTTGTCAGCTTCGCAGATTTTTGACTGAAGGAAACATCCGAGCAATTTTGCCACATCAATGTCAGTAAGGAAACTGCCAACACTGTCATTGTAAGTTTCAATTTTTGGACGACCCCCGAACGATTGGCGTGTATCATCTCTGATTCCCCCTCTTTAGGAGATGAGATTGCAAAGGAAAAGCCAGGTCTGCTCCCTTCAAATTCTATAAAAGTGTCTAAAGAGTCTATGTTGATTAAGCCTTGGACGTATCAATTATAGACTGGCCTAGTTAATTGTTGTTCGAAACTCCAAGGGTCCCTGGCTGAACCAAATCTCAGGAATTCAGGATCTTCAAACATGCGTCCGGCAGCAGCGCTCCCGTTGTGAGCACTGCACCAAGCCGAACTCGATCCTGAATTCCTGAGATTTGGTTCAACCAGCTCCCTGTGTTTTTTGGACACAACAGAATCACAACAGAATCACCGACGGCTTGCGGGCCAGCCGCAGTATTAAAATCGAGATCTTTTCTTTCGAAGCTTTCACTGTCGGGACCCAGGTCAATGTAGGGCTCAAATCACGAAATAAAGCTGTGAAATGGGTAGATATTTATACCCTAAAGGGTATAAATAGTTAACATATCCAGTATATATACCCGATTGGGTATATATACTAAATACTTATTTATTTTTATACCCAATCGGGTATCATATTGAGTATGAAGGAATTAGGTGAATTCATTAAAAGAAAGCGCAAGCAGGCAAAGCTGACTCAACCAGAATTAGCTGAAAGGGCTGGGGTTGGTCTCAGATTCATTCGTGAGCTTGAAAGTAATAAGCCCACACTTCGCTTGGATAAAGTTGAGCAGGTTCTAAAACTTTTTGGTCACACAGTGGGTCCAATCCCTATCAAGAGAGAGGTTGAATAGTGGCAGATCATAGGCGAGGGAAAGTTTTTGTAGAAAAGAACTTTGCTGGAATTATCGAGCAAAAAGAGGGATTTTACTCCTTCACCTATGACGAAAACTACTTAATGTCCACAGATCCAAAACCTGTGAGCCTTACGCTGCCTCTACGCAAGGAACCATATGAGCAAAAAACGATGATTGCATTTTTTGACGGACTGATACCAGAGGGTTGGTTACTCAATATTATAACTGATAATTGGAAAATTAATCCTCGTGATCGAATGGGGCTGCTATTGCTTGCATGTAAAGACTGTATTGGTGATGTGAGTGTGATTGATGATGCTCATCGTGATGTTGACGAGGACTCAGAATGAGCAAGTGCTTGGGATGCTATCAGCTATTTAAAGACGCCCTTTATGATGGTGATTATCATCATTCCTGCAGTAAAAAATTATTTGGCACTGAAAACCCTCCTACTGTTGATTTTGGAGATAGCGACCTTGAAACCTTAGCAAAAAAATCTATTAGCCAACATCTTGGGATCACAGGTGTTCAGCCTAAAATTTCACTTCAAATAGGTAAAAAGGAAAATGACCCAAATCATCGCCTGATGATAGTCGATTTATGGGGAAACTTTATATTGAAGCCACCCACCCACCAATTTCCAGATATGTCGGTAGTGGAAGATGCTACGATGCGCATGGCAGAGTTTGTAGGCTTAGTAACTGCAAAACATGGTCTTATTCGATTGAAATCGGGAGAGCTTGCCTACGTTGCAAGGCGCTTTGATCGACCCAAAAAAGGAAAGAAAGTTGCCGTTGAAGATTTTTGTCAACTGAGCGAGCTATTAACGGAATCGAAGTACGATACATCTACAGAAAAGGCTGGGGCAATCATTCTAAAATACTCTTCGCAGCCAGGTTTAGATGCTGTGACTTTTTTTGATCTCAATCTTTTCTGTTTTTTGACTGGCAATGCAGACATGCATTTAAAAAACTTCTCGTTGATGCGAAATGAATCATCAGAAATGGTGCTGTCTCCAGCATATGACTTGCTTTCAACTCGACTATTGATGGCTGAGGATAAAGAAGAAATGGCGCTCACCGTAAATGGGAAAAAGGCCAGGATTAAAAGACACGACTTTGCGGCACTTGGCAAAAATTTGCAGATTCCAGAGAAAGCTGTTGATAATAGTTTTGCGCGACTTTTGAAGCATATCCCTAAAATGAAGGATGTCGTTAAAAATAGTTTTTTATCTGCTGAGCTACAAAAGTGCTTTAATGAGTTAATAGATGAGCGAGCAAAGGTATTGAAGCCAAATAGCTAGAAATTGGCCTACGAAGATGTTGCTGAGGCGAACTTAGGACTTCGAGAAGTAAGATCTCAATTTTAATAATGCGGCTGGCCCGCAAGCCTTCGGTGAATTTGTTGTATCCAAGACACAAGGAGCTGGCTGAACCAAATCTCAGGAGTTCAGGATCGAGTTCGGCTTGGTGCAGTGCTCACAACGGGAGCGCTGCTGCCGGACGCATGTTTGAAGATCCTGAATTCCTGAGATTTGGTTCAGCCAGGGACCCTTGGAGTTTCGAACAACAATTAACTAGGCCAGATTATGGACTTAGGCTGCCTTGCCTGCCAACTTCTGCAGTCCCTCAGTTAGGCGGAAGGACACTTTTTCATGATGGGTCAGTGTGGGCATTGAGTTGGCTTCACTACTGCCGACAGAAAGGATCATTCCAATTTGATGTGAATCATATTGGAGCGGTGTTATCGTCACGTGGGCTGGCAACTCTGGGTACCCCCAGTTTGCAAAAAACTGGCTATTGATCTCGTTCTTAACAATGTATCCATGATATGGCATGTGGGTGCGGCGAACCACGCGAAAGATACAGGGACTCGCGATATCAAAAGGGGCTAAGGCCTGTGGGCTCTTCGGGCGCCAATGGCGATCCCACTTCCATGGACGAAGTTTGGTGCCTTCATAGAGAAAGGCCATAGAACAGAGGTATTTAGTGTTGATTTGCTCGAACGCCCAGGCAAACAGTTCGTCTTCGCTTTTGCAGTCTTCAATTCTACGTGGAGCTTCGGGCAATGTTGAAGCGAAGGACTCAGAATCTATATCTACTTCGACTTTGTCTTGGTGTTGCAGCTTTTCTACATCATAGACGCCCGTTGGGATTTCATCCTGGTTAAAGGATTTTTTGATCTGATCTGAAGAAGTTGGAGTTGGAGGCGAAGGCTCTGGTATTTGCAAATCCAAATGGGAAGATTTAGTCAGGTCAAAATCCAATTTTATTGCTTCGATACCTGTATTTTCTGTTTCGTTTTTTGTCACATCGTTAAAGAGATCCAGATCAAGACCCTGCAAGTCAGGCGGTCTTTCGGCTTCCTCGGGGAGGGAGGGAAACAAGTCGTCTGAAGAAAGCTTGGACTCTGATTTTCCTAAATTCATAATATTTGCCGATGCCTGGTCGCTCGGCATTTTGGATTGAGTCAAATCTTCGGCCCAAGTAGCCTCAGGATCTTGAAGCCGTTGATCAATGGCCTTCAGAATTTTTGTATCGACCCTTCCGGAAGAATCGTCGAAACTTATAACCCCCGAAGCCGGGTCATCTTCATCTTGATTCTCATTGATTTCGAAGATTTCGTCGCTGGATTCAACTGGCAAGAAATGGTCGTCGGCAATTGATGGATGCGATTGATAGATGCGATCCCAATATTTTTTTATTTCTGAGGATTCAGCAAGTACAAATTGAACTGGAAAGCTCCAATTTTGATCTTGGAGAGGTTCAACGCAGGCAACAAAGATGACTCCATCCCATTCACAAATGGGGAGCAGCCATTGGCTCCAATTGGCAACGGTTGAGGTTCTTTCGAGCAATTCGACATCAGGCATTTTTTCAAAATATTTGCGATTGAGGGAAGCCAATCCATAGTGGTCGCGGGCCCAGTTCAAGTATTCATCCTGGTTGATCTTATTTGTTTCAAGGCACCAATAGGTAAAATTGAGACCATCAGGAACCTCAAGGTTCCATTGACTGTAATTTTGACCAGCCACTTGAAGTGCCTGGGCCCAGGGTTTCATATTCGTTGTCATCCAATATGGCTTTCGGAAAATCTCAGAATCACCTTGAGATTTGAGACCTTAACGGTCAGGTAATAGAGTGGAATTGGACGGAAGTCTTGTCGGAAGATCAAACGAGAACTCCTTGAGTGAGATTCTGACCTATGGTAGCGTCCGTCGCCATGAGTTATGGGCAGTTCAGTCTAAAGAGCGAGAACCGAATCTACTTGGATCACAATGCGACGGCTCCGCTTGCGCAGGACCTTCCTGGCCAGGTTCAGGAGTGGTTAAAGGAATGGGGCAATCCCTCTTCGATTCATTTTCAGGGCAGGGGTCCGAAGACCTTGATACGCGAAGCCCGTCAGAACCTCGCTCAAATGCTGGGAGTGGATTCCCTCGAACTGATTATGACAAGTGGGGGCAGTGAGGCCAATAATTTGGCCCTAAAGGGCGTCTTTGATGCCTATTCTTTTTCACAGACCAAAGGGCGGAGGATAATTGATCGTCCAAGGTTCTTAGTGAGTGCAGTTGAGCATCCGAGCGTTCGCAAGACCCTTGATTTTTTGTCTCAAAAAGGGGCACGAGTTGAAGTTATTCCAGTCGATCGCAATGGGTGTTTGGATATGGAAGCCTACGCAGGCTTGCTCGATGATCAGGTTGCCTTGGTTTCGGTCATGTATGCGAGCAATGAGACAGGACATATTTTTCCGATAAATAAAATGGCGAAAATGGCTCACGAACATGGAGCACTCTTTCATTGTGATGCCGTTCAGGCATTGGGTAAAGTGCCTCTCAATTTGCGTAAACTTGAAGTAGATCTGGCCAGTTTTTCAGGTCATAAATTCTATTCTCTCAAAGGGAGTGGAATTCTTTATAGTCGCAAAGGTATTTTTTTGGAGAGTCAGATTCATGGCGGCGGACAGGAAAGAGGACGTCGGGCAGGCACCGAAAACGTTTTGGCCTCGGCGGCATTGGGTTGGATGTGTCAGTTCCAGAATCAGATTGAAACTCGGGCGGGCGAGATGAAAAAGCTTCGCGACTATATTGAAGCGAGATTGATCGATGAGATATCGGATTTAAGAGTGCTTGGTCAGAAAGCAAAGCGTCTGCCGAATACGACCTGTGCGCTGATCAGCGGCGTTGATGGGGAAACCCTTTTAATGAACTTAGATATCATGGGAGTCTCCGTATCGACAGGGGCCGCTTGCAGCTCGGGAAATACGGAACCGAGTCCCACATTGCTGGCAATGGGCTTGAATCGAGAAGAGGCTCAGAGTTCTCTACGTATCAGTATGGGTTGGGGAACAACTCAGGATGAATTAGACAAATTTATAGTTATTTTGAAAGAAACCGTGTTGCGCCTGAGGGGTCTTCGCAACGATCGATTGCGAGAGAAATATGTATAATTTCGATGGGCTGGCTTCTCAATCTGTTAAAAGGGAAAATGGCAAAGCTAGGGTCTTGGTTGCTATGAGCGGAGGAGTCGACTCAGCGGTGGCAGCAGAGATTTTGGTTAGTCAAGGTTATGATGTCGTTGGTGTTACGATGCAAGTGTGGGACTACTCTCTTGATAGTTGTGAAATTCAGGAGGGCAACGGCACATGCTGTTCGAGTATTGATGTGGACGACGCAAGAGCTGTTGCAGATAAATTGGGAATTCCTTTTTATGTGATGAATTGCGAAGCAAAATTTAAAGCTCATGTAATTGATGATTTTGTTAGCTCTTACCTGAAGGGACGTACTCCCGTCCCTTGTGTGAACTGCAATACATTTTTAAAATTTGACCATTTAATTCAAAAAATGAGGGAGTTGGACTGTCAGTATTTGGCAACAGGTCATTATGCGACGATTTCTATCGGGTCGGATGGGCGCGCCGCGATTTTCACGAGTGAAGATGATTGGAAGGACCAAACTTATTTTCTGTTTACCCTAAGACCAGAAATACTGCCGAATTTAATTTTTCCCGTAGGAACTTGGAAAAAGGATGATATCCGGAAGTACGCTGAAGAAAAGGGTCTTTGTGTCGCTCGAAAGAAAGATTCCACAGGTATTTGTTTTGTTGGAAAAAAGGGCTATGCGTCCTTTATTGAGAGTCAAGTTTCCTCTGAGGTCCTTCACTCGGGAGAATTACGTCTTTATCCGAGTGGTGAATTGTTAGGGCGCCATGAGGGAATTCATCAGTTTACCTATGGACAGCGAAAAGGTTTAGGAATCGCTGTCGGGAATCCACTTTATGTGGTGAAAATAGACGCTGAAGATCACACGGTTTGGCTGGGAGAAGAGGAACATCTGTATTCCTCGCAGATGAAAGTTCATAATCTGAGTTGGCTCAATCAGGTGATTGATGGTGAGAGGTTACGAGTAAAAATTCGATTTCAACATCGTGGGGTTTCTGCGCGAATCGAACGGAGCAAGGAAGAGGGGCCTGATGAGAAGTTCCTTGTGGTTTTTGATGAACCTCAAAGGTCCGTAACGCCAGGTCAGGCAGCTGTCTTTTATCGCGATCAGCAGCTGCTCGGAGGCGGTTGGATCGAATGACGACGGAGACTCGCTATAACATTCACACTTTTGGATGCAAGGTAAACACTTACGATACGGGCCTTCTTGAGGCACGACTAAGTAAAGTTGGATTTCGGATCGACCCTAAGGATCCTGAGGTTTACATTCTCAATACTTGCGCTGTGACCGGAGAATCAACGAAAGAGGCCCAGCGATGGGTCCGTCGGATTAAGGTTAAAAATCCTTTTGCCCTCGTTGTGGTTACTGGCTGTGCGGCCCAGGTGGACACCGATAAATTCTCATCTTTGGCAGGAGTGGATCTCGTCATAGCTAATTCCCATAAGGGTCAGTTGGATGAGTTGATCCGCAAGCTACAAATGGGGGAGCTCAAAGAGCGCGTCTATAAATCCAATATTTTTAAGAAAATGGATCTTGAGGAGGGAGGCGGAGTCGAGAATCGTCACACCCGCGCATTTTTGAAGATACAAGATGGATGCAATTCTTTCTGTACTTATTGCGTGATTCCATTTGCGCGAGGGAAGAGTCGGAGTTTAAGTGTGGATTCTCTCGTGAGGCGAGTCAATGAACTGGTGAGCCAGGGAGTCAAAGAGATCGTTCTTGCTGGTGTGCACATTGGTGACTATTGTGATTTCGATCGGATGGGCACGTCTTATGGACTTGAGGGATTGATCGAGCAACTTCTCAAGAACACTCAAATTGAGCGATTGCGAACTTCAAGTTTGGAGCCGGTTGAAATCACAGATCGTCTCATGGATTTGTTTAAGGATGAAAGGGTGTGCCCTCATTTTCACATGTCGATCCAAAGTGCTTGCAGCAAGACTCTATCAGATATGAAACGCAACTATGGGGCCGAGGCTGTTGAATCAAGTCTTGAGCGCGTCGCTCGGGAAGTACCTCAGGTATTTGTTGGAATGGACGTGATCACGGGCTTTCCCGGCGAAAGCCCTGAGGATTTTCAAGAGACCTATGATCGCCTCAAAATCTTGCCTTGGACGAAGATCCACGTTTTCCCTTACAGTGAGAGGCCGGGAACCTACGCGAGCCGTTTACCAGAAAAAAACACCCGGCAAGTCATATTGGAAAGAGCCCGAGATTTGAGGGAACTGAGCTGGAATCGCTATGCTGAAAAGGCTCTGAGCCAGGTTGGCACGATCAAGCGTGTCCTTACCTTGAAGAGTGAGGAGGGGGTCTGCCACGGTCTGAGCCGTGATTATTGGCCCGTTCAGCTGCCTGAGCTGGGGTCAGTTTTGGCGGGAACTGAGGTAAATGTTCAGATTCAGGGATTTGACCATTCCCAAGGCGATCGCAAAGAAGGTTCACTTGTTGGAATCTCGGTGATTGACGCTTTCCGATAAATCAGTTAGAGAAGCACAGTGTTGGGTGACTTTCTTTGAAAGGAGAACCCTTGATGACCTTGCAAGAAAAGTTGGGCTATGAATTTAAGGATCCAGATCTTTTGGCTAGAGCTCTGACCCATAAGAGCTTCCACAATGAAAATTCCACGGTTTCAAAAGGCGATAACGAGAGGCTTGAGTTTCTGGGTGATGCTGTGCTCGACCTTGTTCTCAGCGATTTGCTCATGAAACGATTTCCGGATTTAACTGAAGGAGATCTGTCAAAGATTCGCGCGAGTCTTGTCAATGAAGCCGTATTGGCTGAGCTGGCCTTAGAGTTTGGCTTGGATGGACAGCTTCGTTTGGGCCGTGGAGAGATATTGACCGGAGGAGCTTCTAAGCCTCGGATATTGGCCTCTTCTATCGAAGCCTTGATTGGATGTTTTTATCTTGATGCGGGCTTTACTGATTGCCAACTTTGGGTGGAGAGGCTTTTTGAACCCCGATTGCTTGCTTTAGATCTCACTCGTCATTTTGCCACGGACTATAAGACACGCCTACAGGAATTTTCTCAGGAGAAACACAAGGCAGTTCCCCTGTATGTCGTTATTAAGGAAGAAGGCCCTGACCACGAAAAGACTTTTTTTGTGGAAGTCAAAATAGGCGATCAATTGCTTGGCTCGGGCCAAGGGAAGAGCAAGAAACTCGCTGAGCAGGAGTCGGCTCGGCGCGCTCTGGAAGGACTTACATGATGAGCTATAAGGCAGGATTTGTTGGGCTAATAGGGCTCCCAAATGCAGGGAAGAGTACCTTGGCAAACACTCTCATAGGAGAGAAGGTATCTATAGTTACGGCGAAACCTCAAACCACGCGGCAGCGCGTGCTGGGGATTCGCACAGATGAATCGAGTCAGATTCTTTTTGTGGATGCTCCAGGAGTCATAAAATCAACGTCTGGATTGAATGGTTTCCTGGGCGCAGAATACCAGTCCGTGATGGCCGACAGCGATGTCTTGATCGCCGTCTTGAACATTGACTTTCCACGAATAGAAGATCTCATTGCTATTGCAGAAACTTGTAGCACCCAGGGAAAACCTTGGATGGTGGTCATAACCAAGTCCGATTTTGAAAAACCACAGAGGGCTGCGATATTACGTGAAAGGTTACAGAAATTCTCGGTACCAACAGTGGCCGTTTCTGCACTTCATCAGAAGGAAGCAGCCCGGGAGTTGGTTCTACCTCTGGTCAAGGACTTGTTGCCTCTTTCGCCAGCTCCACTTTTTGATCCCGAGATCTATACCAGCCAAACTCTGAGGGAAATGGTGAGCGAAATTGTTCGGGAAAAGGCGTTTGAGCTCCTTCACCAAGAGATTCCGTATGGGCTTGCCGTGCAAATATTGAAATTTGATGAAGACACAGGTCCAGTCATTAAAATATATGCAAATATTTTGGTCAACAAGGAAGGTCACAAGGCCATTGTGGTCGGTGCGGGGGGGTTACAGCTCAAACAAATCGGACAAACGGCCCGCCGAGAAATTGAGGTTCTGACAGAACGACAAGTTTATCTTGATCTTCATGTGGTTGTAAAAAAGAACTGGGCAAAAAACTCGATGATGTTAGAGGAATTAGGCTATGTGGTCGCAAGAAAGTAAATCAATTGGAAATCGCGTTGCCATCATTGGCCGTCCGAACGTAGGAAAGTCTACCCTTTTTAACGTTTTGACCCGTTCTCGAAAAGCTGTGGTTAAAAATGAACCGGGCGTTACCCGTGATGCACAAATCGAACTGACGGAATGGTGGGGATCTTGTTTTGAAGTAATGGATACAGGAGGAATCACTGACGAAAAAGAAGGCTTTTCTCCTTTGATTCGTGAGTTGGTTCTATCCGTTCTCGAAACGGCAACCATGGTTATCGTGGTGATGGACGGACGGGCAGGATTGGTTCCTGAGGATCGCGACATTATTCGTGTCGCGAAAGAGTCGGGTAAGCCTTTTTTGATTGTCGTAAATAAAATCGATAGTCTCCTCAACTATGAGTTAGAGACGGCAGAGTTTTTTGAGTTCGGAATGGACGTGATACCTGCCTCGTTTGAGAAACGTGACAACATTGATTGTATTGTTGAATGGATTCGCGCTCGAATGAGTGAGGCGGAGAAAGACCCACGCGAGGGCGTGAGGTTGTCCCTGGTAGGAAAACCCAATGTGGGAAAAAGTTCTTTGGCAAATAGGCTGCTGGGGCAAAAGCGCATGCTTGTTTCAGAAATTGCTGGCACAACAGTCGATGCAATAGAAGAGCAGATTGAATTTAGGGGTCAGAAATATATTTTGGTCGATACAGCGGGTCTTCGTCGGTCGGCTCGGCGCCAGGATGGAATAGAGTATTTGTCGGCGGTGAAATCTCATGACAGCATTCATCGTTCGGATATTGTTTTGTTATTGGTTGACGGAACAATGGGGCCCACAGATCAGGACACGAAAGTTCTGGAGTACGCCCTGGAACGGCACAAGCCGGTCATTCTTGTGGCCAATAAATCGGATTTGGGACAGAATGAGATTCCTGAGTACCGAAAGAAATTTCGTGAACAGGTCGCGAGACAATTTCATTTTTTTCAAGACATTCCGATTGAATTTGTGAGCGCAAAGACGGGAGCGGGTCTTGATCACTTATTTGAAAAAATTGAAGACATATGGAAGAAAGTCAATACAGTCATTCCCACCTCTAAACTCAATAAATTTTTCTTTACCGTGATTCGCCAATTGCCAGCTCCAGTTTGGGGATCTCAAAATGTTAAGATTTATTATCTCGTCAGAACAAAACAAGTGCCACCGAGCTTTATTGCTTTTGCGAACTATCCCCAAGGAGTGACCCGCCCCTACCGACGTTTTCTTGCGAAGCGCATTCAACAGGAGTGGGAGCTTGAGGGCATTCCAATCCGGATTTTTGTGATGCAAAGTCGTCGTTCAAAATCCCGACAAAATCGTGAAGACAGAAGACAGCCGGAATATGAGATGGATGAATCAGTAGCAACAGCCGAAGCGGAACATTGGCTTGCAGAAGCAGAGTCCAAAGTGGAAGCATGGGGAGAGCCGGTTTTCCAGTATGCCTTAGATGAAGGATCGGCTAATGAGCGAAGCATCGAAATCTAGTCGACGAGACCTCTGGGGAACGCGACTGGGGTTTTATTTTGCGGCGATAGGTGCAGCGTTTGGGTTGGGCAATGTGTGGCGTTTTCCTTACGTCGTGGCAGAGAACGGAGGAGGGGCCTTCGTCCTTCTTTACATGTGTTTTTTGTTTCTTGTTGGACTTCCTTTGTTGGTAGGTGAGTTGATGTTGGGCAAGGCCACTCGCCGTAGCGTTGTGGCTGCACTGTCTCGGTTGAAGCACCCAATGAGGGAAGAGGCCAGCGTAAGCAAATCCACTAAAAATTCTGGAGACACTTCGTTGTCGGGTTCTTTTTGGGCGTATCTGATGCCCCATGTGGGGCGGGCCAGTGTGATGGTAGGGCTTATTGTCTTGGCCTATTTCGCAGTTATTTCAGGTTGGGTTCTCTTTTTTGTTGGTCATTCTTTTCAGGGTCTATTTTTGGATCAGAACGCTTCTGCGAATCAAGCGGTAGATCAGTTGATGAAGAATGGATGGTTGCAGGTCATTTTGACGTTCAGCCATCTTTTATTTGTGAGCTTGGTTGTGGCCAAGGATGTGGAGCAGGGGATAGAGCGATGGGTTGGCCTGATGATGCCAGTTTTCGGAGTTCTTATGGTGGCGTTGGCATTCAAGACCCTCAGTTTGCCAACGTCGACAGATGCTATAAGATTTTTGTTTTACCCTGACTTTTCAAAACTCAACTATTCTTCAGTTAGCCAAGCCTTAGGTCACGTTTTTTTTACCTTGAGTATTGGATTTGGTTCAATGGTGACTTTTGGCAGTTATTTGAGGGATAAAGTTGTAATCTCTCGGGCAGGCTTTAGGGTTACGGCAATAGATTCAGTGATCTCCCTCGGTGCAGGATTGTTGATTTTTCCTATTTTTCTGACCTCTTCTTCCGGAGGCTCCGGACCAGAACTTTTATTTCGAACTGTTCCGGTATTGTTCCGAGATATTTCGGGAGGCCGCTGGTTTGGAGCAGGATTTTTTCTTTGTCTTTATTTAGCGGCACTTGGAGCAAGTATTGGTCTTCTGGAAACAGTGGTTTCCAATCTTGCAGATTCTCAGAAGGTCCGACGCGAAAAGGGGGCTTGGTGGGCCGGCTCCATCTGCTTGTTTTTTGCTGTTTTGCCTTCGCTTTCCACCAGTGTTTTTCAGAATATTCGGATTGGAAAGTTAAATCTTCTAGAGATTTGCGATTCATTGCTGATCAATTGGATTCTCCCCGTGGTGGCTCTTTTGGTGAGCCAAGGCATTTTGTATGGCTTGTCTAATCAAGTGAAAAAAGCGGAATTTTTCGGTGAGGATGCGGGAGAAATGGATTCGGCAAAAGAACGCCTCTACAGTCACTGGGTTTTTGCTTTGAAATGGATCACCCCTACGGTAGTTCTGGCAGCCTTGGTTTTGCAAGTTATCGGATTATTTAATAGTTAATCAATCAGTATTGGTGACCCGATCTGAAGCGATAAAAATACGAGAAACCCCTTAAAGGATTTCTCGCATTTTTGGTCCATTATGAACTCAAATTTCAATGAAACAGAAATTTCTATTTAACTGAATATTTAGTTTTTAGGTCAACGCGTGTCGGACGGGATTCTAGGTTTTTCAATAGGCTGTCGCGTTCTCCGAAATAGAGATTGTCTTTCTCTAATCGGTAAACATCAGCTTCTTTAGAAGGTAGCTTTTTGCGGTAACAGCTCACGTCTTCTGATTGGGCGGTTACTTCAATTTCCTTTCCAACAGACCAATCTTCGCGACCACATATCTTGATATCGTTGGCAAGCTGAACCCCAAATTCGCTTTGAGCAACTAAACTCAAACGATCATAGGTTATATCAATAAATTTAGATTGATCTCCAGCACGCTTGTCCGAGTCCACATGGAAGGCTCCTGTTTCTTTGTACATCAATGCGTCTTGCCCGGTGCAGTCGGCGGATTCATATATTCGAGTTGTACGGGTAAGGTTTGCGCCAACAAATTGAAATTCATCACGTGAACTTTTGACCGAATATTTTCCGCTGCTTGCGACAAACGATACCAAAGCATCTCCCAGATCGATAGAACAGTCCCCGACAAATGATTTGCTCTGGAGATCTATATCGCTAATCGCCTCGCGAGCATTTTCGATCGGATTTTTATTTGATCTTTTTTGGCAGGCAACGAGACTTGCCATCAAGGTGAGTGCCACTGGAACAGACGTAACATATTTTTTCATCACTATCTCCGTAATTTTTGTCCGGCATTGGCCAGTAGATTATGAACTTATGAATCTTCCTGCAAGCATCGAGCCGTCGTCAGATACTTTTTGGCGGAGTTTCGGGTATTTCACTGATAGATTGAGATGATTTTTTGTACGAGGGGGGCGTTTATCCACGTTATGGTTCCGAGTTGGTACCGTCCAAGCAGAGGACAGTTTATGCATTGCTTTTGGTGATGAGGAGAAAATGATTTTCTAAGACTCGATTTATTTTAGAGTCTTGCCACATGTCCAAAAAACTCCCAACTCAACCGTTCAAAAATCGAACATGTTTGTCCTTCCGATTTCTCCGACGAGCAGGGGCCCTAGAATATTGGCACTCGCGTTGCAGTGTTCAATGTGCAACCGACCCAAGTGAGAGGAGTCCGAAGTGATTCGAGCAGCAATGTCCTTTTTTATTCTTGCACTCGTTGCTTATGTGTTAGGTGCTTATGGCTTAGCCGGAATATCAGTTGAAATTGGAAAAATTTTCTTATTGGTCTTCCTTGCTCTCGGCGTAATTTCATTCTTAATTTTTCTGATAACCGGAAATAAAACTAAAGGCTTACCTTAGCCTGTCTGATTATTAGATTTCGATATTGAATGGACCTATCAAAGAAAAGCGAGACTGTTCATTTGGCTTTTCTAACTTGGCCAGGATGTTGCAGAAGTAGCCTCCAATCGGAATGATCTAAAACGAAATCAACAACAAAGGAGGTGTCTATGGACACCAAAGCCAATTTGAAAAAGGAAATCCCAAAGGATAATGACAAACAGTCTGATAAAGATTGTAAGGTTGAAAGGGATTCCGATAAACAGAGTTCACCTAAGGACGGTCGAGTGAATGTCAGTGGTGAGTTTGCCAATGTAGTGAAGAATACCTCTGATACATCATCGAAGGCTAACACGGACAAGAGCGAGAGACTATAGCCCTTGTTTATCGTGTAGGAAGCTGTTGTTACAAGGCAACAGCTATTTTTTATTTGAAAGGATAATATATGCCGAGTTTTATTGTTAGTGCTGTTTGTACTGTTTTTACAACATTCTTAATGGCTTGCAGTACCCAGCCAAAAATAGTTGAGTTTAGCACGGGATCTGATCCGCAAGTTGAACTGGATAGAGTGGGATCACAAATTTCAATAGCGAAGAGTCGTCAGGTTGATGTGTTGTCTCCAAAGAACTTTCTTGCTGCAGAAAGGGCACAGAGTGACGCCATTGGTTTAAGGGCTAGTAATCGGCCCCAGAGTGCTGTATTGCATGAAGTTGCGGTTTCTGAGGCTTATTTGAAAAAGGCGAATTCTGTCGCTGAGGTGGCAGGAAAAATTTTGGAGAAAATAGCGGAAGCACGTCGAGATGCTATCACTTCGAATGCCGGTAGGTACTTTCCAGTTGAAATGATGAAAGCGGACAATGTATTTAAGAGAATTTCTAAAAGGATTGAAGGCAACGGCGCTTTAAGTTCGGAAAAACAGCGTGATGCACTTGAGTTGAGCTATCGAAGTATTGAACTTGATTCTATTAAGAGGGAAAAATTGGGGCCAAGTAAGGCCGCAATGGAAGAGGCGATCAAAGAAGGTGCCAAGAAACTCACTCCAGAAACGCTTCTGTTAACTCAAAAAATCTTTGCAGATTCTGATGCGGCTATTGCTTTACACCGGGGGAATACGGCCGAATTGAACAGAATTTCGAATGAGACTATGGCGGCAGCAGAGCGCTTGCTGAAAATGGTTCGGGATGCCAAGGTCTTTGCAGCAAAAAATCCGGAGGAACTGGCAAAGGTGGTGGAGAGCAATGAGAATGCTGCCGATCAAGCAGAAGACTCTCTCTATCAAGCGGAGGTGGACCTCGCTCAAAATCGGAATCGGTTGGCTGAAGAATCTGCCCGAAACAATAAGCTGGAGTCGAAATTGTGGTTGGAGAGGGAGTATGAACGAACTCGGCGTCTGTTCACAGAGGATGAAGCAAAAATTTATAGATTGGAGGACAAACTGTTGCTTCGATTAAATGGGTTATCGTTTGCGAGCAATAAATCAGTGATTGATTCTGAAAAATATCAATTGCTGAACAAAGTTCAAGTCGTTTTAGGCAGATTTGAACCGAGCAACGTTATGATTGAAGGTCATACCGATGCATTGGGAAATAGGACGGCGAATATGAAGTTATCAATTGCTCGAGCTCGATCGGTCCAATCCTATCTGATTGCAAACGGATATGGAGTACATAATCTGATATCAGTGACTGGCTATGGAGATTCAAGACCTGTTGCTACAAACAAGACGCCAAAAGGTCGCGCTCAGAATCGGCGGATTGATGTGTTGATTCAGGTTCCACCAGCCAGTCTTGCAGATAAGAAGTAGGCGGATCTGGTTATCGGTGTCTGTAGCAGAAGGAGATCACATGAGCGGATTCAGGGGCGCGTCCTAATACGGACAGATAGAGGTTTATGACAAATTCTCGATAGGAAAGGGTGTGTGAGAAATCCGCTCCCAGGATTGAGAAATGGACCGGATCTGGATATAGAAAAGTTAATATCACTTTGATTGCTATGACGTGGCTCCTGAATACTGAAAGAGAATAGGTAATTCGCACAGTTTTTTTAATGATGGCTCTAGTAATTAATTCCCAGTATGACAGCAAGGTTGAAGAAATCTCCGGTGGGATAGATTCCAGTTTTTTCTCCGCCAGCCAAGTTAATTTCCGAGTTTTCGTCTTTAAAGTTGACCAAGTGGTAGCTCGTTTGAAATCCAAGGAACATTTTGTTGCGCATCATCGGAATTTCTATTCCAGCGCCCAAATCAAAAGCCAGAGCGCCTTCTTTTGAAAAGGCACTGATTCCCGCGATTGTAGCAGTCCGATAGACTTGGGAAAAACCGCCGATAAGGTAGGGGTTGAATCTCGCGAGCCCCCTGGTGACGTTTTGAGTGTTTAAATAGTATTTGAGGTCAATGCCAATGGCAGTAATGGCCGCCGTCCCGATCACCTGAGTTTTAGCCGGAGAGATAAAATTGATGGTATGGTCGCCAGTCAGAAAGGAAAGCTGCATGGAAAATCGGAGATCGAAAAAATAATTGAGAAAGAGACCGAAATCAGGCGCAGCAGAATAAATTTGGCCAAGAGTTTCGGTAAAACTTCGATAGCCTCCAATAAAGCCGAGAGTGAAAAATCGACCATTACGAAAAAAATTGATATCGGCCTCTTCGTCGCTGGCTTCATCAAACTCACTGTAATCTGCAAAGGGGTCATAGCTGTCGTCCGCCTCGGCCTGGGCGTATTGCGGTTTGAGCGCAGCAGGAGGGGGCTGAAGTGTCCACTGAGGACTGTCTTTGAGCAGTCCAACCCAATCCTCGTTGGCCACAGCACGGAGAGATGAAAGGGGCATCGTGAGCAGAATAAGAAATAGCAGGCGGCTCCAATATCTAAAACTTTCGCCTTGAGCCAATGGTCGTCCCTCCAGAAATATCCTCCTTATAAGTCTAATGGGAAACGAAGGTCTGAGGCCATTGAAATTGCCGATTTTTGAGATGAGTCCACCTAATTGTATCAAGATGAAGCATTTAAAGGATGCCGTGAACAGCCTAAGTTTAGATCACTTGCTTAGCAAATGGGCGTTTTTGAGATTCATAGCTGATTACAGTAACTTAAAGTATCAGCACGCGGGTCTTTCTTCTTCATCTCAGGAGAGAAGTCTTGTCTGGACTATTCTAAAGGCTCTTGGGCAGTTGGAGCTATTTTTGCTTGTACAGAGGTGACGGTGAGGCGTGGGTGTAATCGAGATATGATGAAATTGTTCTGATTGTTTGTTGGGCGTAAGCAAAATTTTGAAAGGAATTTGAACTTGGGTGCCGGTTTCCCCCTTTACCCGGGACCCATTGCCCGAATCGCGTAAAAATGAATTTCGCATTCGGGAAGGGCTGACCATTTGGATCAGCCCTTTTTTTTTCTTCTATAGTTCCCATTCCATCTTGAATTTATTGAACCGGACACCTTTTCTTGCTACAAGGTGCCCAGTAACCCCACTCAATAACTCTGAGGAGATCCGCTGTGACGATGGATTATAAGACGGCCGGCGTCGATATTGAAGCTGGGGATGCCTTGGTCACTTGGCTTAAAGCAAATCAGCCCGCACGTTTGCCTCATCAGGAGCGTATCGTGTCAGGAATCGGGGGCTTTGCTGCTCTTTTTCGGGGTTCATTTCCAGAAATGGAATCGCCCTGTCTGGTCAGTTGCACAGATGGAGTTGGCACCAAAGTAAAACTGGCCGTTCAGTATGGGGGTTACGAGCAGGTGGCTCAGGATCTCGTCGCCATGTGTGTCAATGACATGATTTGCAGCGGAGCTCAGCCTCTCTTTTTTTTAGATTATTACGCTTGTGGTCGTTTGAATCTCGAAAATGCAAAACTCTTTTTAAAGGGAGTTCAAAATGCTTGTCTCCAATCAGACTGCCTCCTGATCGGCGGTGAAACGGCTGAGATGCCGGGTGTTTACAATCCTGAGGATTTTGATTGCGCGGGCTTTAGTGTCGGAGTCGTGGATGAAACTAAAGTCTTGGGTGCTCATCGAGTGCAGTTTGGAGACCGGGTCATAGGGGTCTCAAGTTCTGGTTTTCATTCGAATGGATTTTCACTTTTGCGTAGGATTTTTGAACGGGATTTGGACACTTGGGCCGATCGACTTCTTATTCCGACAGCGCTGTATGTTCGTTTGGCGAAAGAACTCAACCAAATTCCAGGGATTCGGGCCTATGCCCACGTCACGGGCGGAGGAATGGACAACTTGCTGCGGGTTGTTTCGGAGGCCTCGGTTCTTTCACTGAAAACCTGGGAAGTTCCGGAACCATTTCTTGAAGTGAAAAGGCGCGGAAAAATGGAATGGAAAAATCTTTTGAGCACACTGAATTGTGGCATTGGGTTAGTTGTCTACGTCAGCTCAGAGGGCGAATTTCAGGCACACAAACTCATTGGTCAGCACGGTTTTAAATCCTTTTCTCTGGGCACTGTAGAAGAGGGAGAGGCAGGCTCGGCATCTCGGTGGACATTTAAAGAGAGTGAGTTTACCGAGCAGCTTTAGTCTTCCGATCGACAAGGTCGAAATAGAAGGGAATAAATGACAATCGAAAGTCGTTCTGATGTCGTCGTGGTTTCGGCATTTGGTCGTGGAAACTGGTTGGCCGCTGAGCTCGCGAGCAGTGGTTTAAAGGTATCTCTCGTTGAGACTTCTGATCATTTGGGACGATGGACTCCGGAGGATTGGGAAGGACCATTTGGATATTTTCAAGCGGATAAGCTACTGGCTTCTCAAAAGGCGCGGCTTATCGAAGAGGATTATATTGAGGATTTACCTGAAGGCTTCACCGTTTGGTTGGCTGATGGACCTATTGACCTCAAGAGCTCCCTAAGCCCTCATTTGTTGTCCGAGAGTGGGATTTCTAAAGAATCTCTTAAGTACTTAAGTGATTATGAGAATTTGTCTCCTGAGCAGATTCGTGTTTTGAAAGACCAAATGGGGAGAGGCCCATTTTCAAAAAACTGGCTCGTTCAATTGGCCCATCAGTTAGCCAGTCATGTTTATAAGGAAAACGCTCAATGTTTGACATACGGTCGTCCCCTGCCAATTTTTTCACCCTGGTTATTGCGAAGGGCGAGTAGAAAGGGAGTTGGTCATTCTCTTGATTGGGTCACGTCCAGAGGAGTGAAGGTGCACAATGGGGCTGAATTCGTGGATATCTCAACTGAGGACGGCAGCATCAATAGCATTGAGATTCGGAGTGCCTGGTCTGGAGCAATGATAGGCCGTCAATTTGTGTGGATGTTAACAAGTGAGGAAACAAAAAAACTGTCTCCGAAGGTCAGCGATTTGCTTTACCCCAAGGGAGTTCTTCAATCGTCTTGGAATTGGATTCGATTTCGAATGAGGGTTGCCAAAGATATCTATCTTGATAATTTGCCTCTCAAATTCGTCATGATTGGGGATCTTTACGCTCCATGGACTCATTCCAATTTACTCATTGTTCAGCGGACGGTCCAATCTGAGGATTTGGATGTGTGGATTCGAATTCCGAGTCAGCATCGGTTTCAGCGTGCCTATCTGGAGGCTCAAGCTCAGGAAATAGTTGATTTTTTGCGAAAAAGAATTCCGGCCTGCTCGGCGACTGTTGCTGATATGCCTCAGGATTATTTGTACGAATATCAGGAGCTGGGACCCCCTCGGTTTCCGCTGTTTCTGGAAAATGATCTTCGGACTCTTTCTCGTGCAGAGTTTTCGAATTTACATTATTCGAGCGCTGAGGACTGGGGGCTTTTAGAGTGGAGTTCGTTGTTGAAGGATCAGGTTAAAATTTGTGAGAAAATTCAGAAATGGAAGAAGGAACTCGAATTGAAGGCATCAAAAGAGAACAATGAAGCCAAAGAAGCGAGTTTTTAGGTGGCACAAGTGGCACGAGTTCCTAGAAAAAATGGCGTTTCACACTGATGTTAAAAGGAGCATAACTTGATTTCTAGATACTCCCGCCCGGAGATGAACGAAAACTGGAGTCTTCAGCACAAATTTGACTCAATGCTAAAAGTCGAAATCGCAGTTGCTGAGGTTCAAGCTGACTTGGGTATCATCCCAAAACAAGCAGCTGTTGATATTCGAAAATTGGCTCGATTTGATCTGAAGCGAATTGATGAAATTGAAGCGACGACCAAGCATGATGTGATTGCCTTTGTTTCTTGCGTGGCAGAAAATATTGGGGAGAGTGGTCGTTATGTTCATTATGGATTGACCTCCTCAGACGTTTTAGACACGGCACTGAGTCTTCAGATCTGTGCTGCTGGGGACATTCTCGTTCGCTCAATGAATCGATTGGAAGCCTCTCTTGGGCGATTGATAGACGAGCATGAGAAGACCCTTTGCTCAGGCCGGACCCATGGAATGCATGCCGAACCCACCAGCTTTGGATTTAAGATGTCTGGCTTTGCAGCTGAATTGAAACGCAATCAGAGTCGTTTTGAAAGGGCTGTTGCAAACTGTGCGATAGGAAAGCTGAGCGGAGCTGTTGGGACCTATTCAACTCAAGCATTTGAGGTTGAGGAGGGAGTGTGTCGCAAACTGGGCCTGCAAGCAGAGACGGTTGCAACTCAGGTTATTCCTCGTGATCGTCACGCAGAGGTTTTTTTTGCGCTAGCGATGATTGGTACGGGTCTGGAACGTTTGGCTGTAGAACTGCGTCATCTTCAAAGGACCGAGGTGTCGGAGGTTGTGGAAGGCTTCTCGCCTGGTCAAAAGGGTTCAAGCGCTATGCCTCATAAAAAAAATCCTATTAGTTCCGAGAATATTACGGGAGCGGCACGCTTGCTGCGAGGTTATTTGCAATCCGCAATGGAAAACGTCGCCCTTTGGCACGAGAGAGACATCAGCCATTCCTGTGTTGAGCGGGTTATTTTTCCTGATGCCTTTGTTCTCTGTGATTATGTCGTTGATCGTATGTGTGGCGTTCTTGATGGTCTTTTTGTTGATTCAAAGCGTATGTTGTCCAACATGGAATTGTCGGCAGGACATTTATTTAGTTCCCACGCCCTGCTCGCTCTCGTTGATGCCGGACTTACGAGAGAAGAGGCTTATCGGTTGGTGCAGGCCCACGCTCATAAATTAAAGCTTGGACAAAACCTAAAGGAAAGTTTACTCGAGGACAAAGAAGTGACAGATCGAGTTCCAAGAAAAAAATTGGACGAGATCTTTTCTGGAAATACGCATCGTGAGGCGATTCTGAAAGTAATTGGTCGAGTGAGAGCTCAGATACTACGGAAGCACAAGTGAGTCGAGAAATGTGGAGGCAAGAGTGAATTATAAAAAAGGTGAGTTTCTTTACGAGGGAAAGGCCAAGAGGATTTTTCAGGTTAAGGGTGAGAACGATCTTTTGTGGATTGAGTTTAAAGACTCCTTAACGGCGTTCAATGCTCAAAAGAAGGGCTCGTTCGAAGAAAAAGGGGTCGTCAACAAGCGGATTGCACTGTTGACTTTTCGATATTTGAAATCGCGAGGTATTCCCAGTCATGTCGTGGCCGATTTGAGCGAGCGCGAAATGGTCTGTGAGAAGCTTTCAATTATTCCGCTTGAAGTTGTGGTACGAAATTGGTTGGCGGGCTCCACTGCCAAGAAATTTGCCCTTGACGAGGGGACAGCTCTCGAGCAGCCATTGGTAGAATTTTATTATAAAAAGGACGAACTTAATGATCCCTTTGTGAGTGATGACCAGGCCTTGATGCTCAAGACCGTCGAAAAGCAAGAGACACTGAATGAATTAAAGATCAAGGCTCTCGAGGTCAACAAGGCTCTCAGTGATTTTTTTAAAGCGATTGGAATTCGACTCATCGATTTCAAGATCGAATTTGGATTTGATAAAAATGGAAAGATCTTATTGGGTGATGAGATCACTCCGGACAGTTGTCGCTTGTGGGATTTGGCCACTCTAGAAAAACTTGACAAGGATCGGTTTCGTCGTGATTTGGGCAAGGTTGCGGAGAGCTATTTAGAGGTTCTCAATCGAATTACCGGGTACTGGGAGGAGCAGTTATGAAAATCGGCGTAAAGATTTTGCCAAGAACAGAAGTTTTAGACAGTCAGGGTAGGGCTGTAGAGAAAACACTTTCTCAACATGGAAAACGAGTAGGGGCCTGCAGAGTGGGTAAGTACATTCAACTAGAGATCGACGATGAAACTCAGGAAGGGGCCTTAGCCAAAGCAAGGGACATTGCGGAGTTTGTTTTATACAATCCTCTTATTGAAATATACGAGTTAGAGGTGGTGTCGAAATGAGTTCTTCCAAGAGAGTCGGAATTCTTCGCTTTTTGGGAACTAATTGTGATCGAGATGTTTGGCAGGCACTGGAGTCGGTGGGCTTAACTCCACAATGGCTTTGGTACCAAGATCGATTCGATCCTAAAGATTTTGTGGCCTTTGTTTTGCCGGGCGGCTTTAGTTACGGAGATTATCTTCGTTGTGGGGCCTTGGCGGCAAAAGCCACAGTCATGGATTCCTTGCGTGAGGGAGTTAAACGAGGGATTCCGACCTTGGGAATCTGTAATGGTTTTCAAATTCTTTGCGACAGTGGGCTTTTGCCTGGCGCATTGGTTCGCAACCTGGGTTTGCGTTTTATCGACGATTGGGTCAGGCTTGAGTTGGTGAATTCTTGCCCTTTTTTCGTGGGTCGCCCAACCGAACAAAATTTGTTCCGACTCCCTATCGCTCATGGTGAAGGCCGTTACTACATTGAAGAAGATGGTTTAAAGAGGATTCAGGATCGAGGACAGATCTGGTGGACTTATAAAGAAAATCCAAATGGTTCAATCGGAGACATTGCGGGAGTGAAGAATGAAGCTGGTCATGTGGTTGGTTTGATGCCGCATCCCGAACGCGCCCTCTTTGATTGGATGGGTGGATCAGCGGGTCGTCAGTTTTTTGAGACCCTGCTCTAGGGCTGATGGTATTTCGAATAGTTAAATCTGTGGAAGGAGTAAGACGTGGAATTGTCGGCCAAACTAAAGCGTTACCGAATCAGTCAGCAAGAGTACTTGCGAATAAAGGAACTGCTCGGTCGTGAGCCAAAAGGAGTCGAATGGGCTCTGTTCTCTGCGCTTTGGAGTGAGCATTGTAGTTACAAGAGTTCTAAGGTTCACTTAAAGAAATTTTTCAACAAGACGGATCGGGTCCTCGAGAGTTTTGGCGAAAATGCGGGAGTGATTGATCTGGGGATGGGAGAGCGCGTGGCATTTAAAATGGAAAGCCACAATCACCCCAGTTACATAGAGCCCTATCAAGGTGCAGCGACAGGGGTGGGCGGGATTTTACGTGATATTTTTACGATGAACGCGCGCCCAATTGCCTTGGGAAATTTTTTGTGTTTTGGAGACCCGAAGGCTTCGAGAATGCCGGCTTTGATCGATGGAGTTGTCAGAGGAATAGCTGGATATGGAAACTGCGTGGGAGTTCCCACGGTGACGGGCCAGACTGAATTTCATTCCTCCTACAACGGGAATATTTTGGTAAATGCCTTTGCCCTTGGCTTATTTCGGCCAGGGAAAAAGGTGGTGAATTCAAAAGCTCGTGGACCAGGGAACTATGTTGTTTATGTTGGAGCCAAGACAGGTCGGGATGGAGTTCATGGGGCTTCCATGGCGAGCGAGTCCTTTGATGACAATAGTGCCGCAAAAAAACCGACGGTTCAGATTGGTGATCCATTTTTTGAAAAGTTATTAATAGAGTCATGTCTCGAAGTTATGGATAAGGATCTTGTGGTTGCTATCCAGGATATGGGAGCTGCGGGCTTGGCAAGCTCGAGTTTTGAGATGGCGTCAAAAGGGGGAGTTGGTTTGACCCTCAAATTGGATCAGGTCCCTCTCAGAGATTCTTCGATTTCTCCAGAGGAAATTCTTCTTTCAGAAAGCCAAGAGCGAATGTTGCTCGTTTGTGAGCCTGCAAAATTCCCAGCTCTAAAAGAAGTTTTCGATCGTTGGAATCTCGATGCTTCAGTTGTTGGAGAGATCAAGACTGAGCCGACAGTTGAGCTTTACTGGCATGGAGAAAATATTTGTACAATAGATCCTGATCTTCTTGTTGATAATGCCCCCCTTTACGAAAGGCCGTACCAGCCCTGGGTTGATCAGAGACGAGAAAAGCTGACGGATCGGATTGCGTCTTCTGTCGAGGATGCTAACGATGCCTTGGTAGAGGCGCTCACTGATTTGCGGGGCACTTCTCGAAATTGGATCTTTCGTCAATACGATCAAAGAGTGGGTGGGGCGACTGTTCGAGATTGCAGTGACTCGGTTGCGGTGGTGAGGCTTCCTGATTCAGGTCGAGCCCTTGGTATTGTTTTGGGTTGTCGTCCCTACATGATGAGATGGGATGCCAAGCAGGGTGGCGTTGATGCCGTCGCCTATCCCGCCATTGAGTTGGCCATTAAAGGCTTTGAACCTTTGGCGCTCACAGACTGTTTGAATTTCGGAAATCCAGAAAAACCAGAATTGATGTCCGAATTTGTCGCCTCTGTTGAAGGAATGAATTCTATGTGCCAAGCTCTTCAGGCACCAGTGATAAGCGGTAACGTGAGTTTTTATAATGAAACTCTCAATAGCAATGTGACCTCCACTCCAGCGACGGGATTAGTTGGATTGCGTCCAGACGTCGTAGAAATTCCGGCTTCTCATTTTGTGGGAGCCTTTAATGACATTTACCTTTTGCGCTTGACGCAATTGGAGCTGAGCGGTCAGTACGCTGAAGCAAAGACAAATCAGCCGATGGTGGGACGTGGGCAGATCGATGTGAATAGAATTGCTGATTTTGTTCAATTTCTAACTCGATTGGGTCGAGAGAAATATATTAAGTCGTCCCGAATTGTGGGAAAATATGGATTGGCCTACGCTTTATCAAGAATGGCGATACCTCTCAATATCGGTGCAAAAACGGCCGGCGGTGAATGGTACTTGAATCCCCGAAAAGAGGCCGAATCCTTATTCTGCGAGCACTATTATGAAATACTTTTTGAAGTGGGCAAGTCTGACGGAGAGCGTTTGAAAAGCGCAGTGAAGGACGCGAAGATGGAATCTGTGAAACTTTTTAAATTAGGTGAAACGGGCGAGGACAGAGTTATCTGCGGCCGTAGCATCGATATTCCAATCAATGAGTTGGCGCGAGCTTATTCCAGAGGCTGGGAGGCAAATCTTGAAATCTTGGCGTGAGGAATGCGCTGTTTTTGGAGCCTGGGGAGATCCTGAGGCCGGTCGTATGGCCTATTTGGGCCTCTTTGCTCAACAACATCGGGGACAGGAGTCAGCAGGGATCACTTCTTTAGCAGCTGGTGGGAACCAAATTCATCATCGGGGATTGGGTTTGGTCGGTGATGTCTTTTCTGCCGAAGCTCTTGATAAATTGGAAGGCACGGCCGCGATAGGTCACGTGAGATATTCCACAACGGGGTCCAATTCGACAAACAACATTCAACCTCTCGCTGCGGAACTACAAAATGGTCCGGTGGCCATGGCTCACAATGGTAACATCGTCAATTCACGAGCCTTGCGTGGTGAATTGAAGAAATTAGGTGCTATTTTTCAAGGGACCAATGATACGGAGTGTTTGCTTCATCTGCTGGCCCGCCATCCCAGTGGCAATATGATTAAGTGTTTGAAGGAATCAGTTCTGCGCTTGAAGGGCGCCTACAGCCTGGTTTTGCTCGCCCAAGATAAACTGATTGCCATGCGCGATCCCTTGGGCTTTCGACCTCTGGTGTTGGGACAGAGACCTTTAGAGGAAGGGGGCTTTTCTTGGGTGGTGGCCTCTGAGACCTGTGCTTTTGATCTCATTGGAGCAAAATACGTCAGAGAGATTGAGCCAGGAGAGATTTGGTGGGTAGATAAAGAGGGAGAACACAGCGAGAGATTTGGGGAGAAGGCAGAGAATCTCGCTCAGTGTGTTTTTGAACATGTCTATTTTGCGCGTCCTGATTCAAAAGTCTTCGGAAAGAGTGTTTACGAAACTCGCAAAAGAATGGGCGAAATACTAGCTGAAGAGAGTCCTATCGATGTGGATTTGGTGATACCCGTGCCCGACAGTGGCTTGCCCGCAGCAATCGGCTATAGTCAGAAGAGCGGCCTTCCTTTTGAATTGGGAATTATTCGCAATCACTACATTGGCCGAACTTTTATTCAGCCCAGTCAAAGTATTCGTTCCTTTGGAGTCAGAATTAAGTTGAACCCTCAGTCGGAAGTGCTCAAAGGGAAAAGAGTCGTCGTGATCGATGATTCATTGGTCAGGGGAACAACCAGTCAGAAAATAATCCGTTTGGTGAGACAGGCAGGAGCCAAAGAAGTCCATTTTAGGATCGCTTCTCCTCCTACCACTGGTCCTTGCTACTATGGAGTGGACACGCCTGAAAAAAATGAACTGATTGCAAATATGAAGTCCCTGGAAGGGATCAGAGAATTCATCGATGCCGATTCTCTTGCTTACCTCACGATCGAAGGAATGATGAGGGCTGTAGGTGCGGGCCGCGATGGATATTGTGCCGCTTGCTTTGATGGTTCCTATCCAACCGAAATTTGATTTTATTAGTGATTCTTGAACTGGCCCACTTGATTGTTGTTCCAAACTCCAAGGGCGCCTGATTGAAGCAAATCTCAGGAATCCAGGATCTTCAAACATGCGTCCGGCAGCAGCGCTCACGTTGTGAGCACTGCACCAAGCCGAACTCGATCCTGAATTCCTGAGATTTGCTTCAGTCAGCTCCCTGTGTCTTTTGGACACAACAGAATCACCGAAGGCTTGCGGGCCAGCCAAGGATTCCAACTTCGAATGGCGATCATGAGAGGAGAAAATCAAGCGAGGACGCCCATTGGGTTCGGGGAAGAAGCTGGAAGAGCGGCGTTTGAAAGCTGTCAATGACTAGAAATCCCTATGAAGTTAAAGTAAATTAATTAAAGCAAATCAGATTTCGGTGGCTCGCGATATTCATAATTTTGCCAATCTTCATATGAAAATTCGGAAGGGCGGATCCCAATCTTTTTGAAGGTGCTTTTCAGCCATTGAATTTCAGCCTCCAGCATCACTGCTGTGCGCTCAAAGGTTAGGGCTGGCAACTCAAGCTTACGATCTCGGCACCATTTGAGTCGCTCATTGATGAACTCGACTCTTTCCTGGAGGCACTCTAAAGTTTCAGATATGGCTTTTTGTCTATCAGGTTGATCTAACAGAGGCAGTGCATAAATTCCGAGATCAATTTCGCTCCTCCAGTGGGCAGGATTCGCCAAGTGTTTGTAACCTTCCTTTTTTAAGGTCTGTAAACCAGGTTTGGTAATCGCAAAAACTTTACGTGTTGGCCCTCCACCTTCCTGTAATTTGGATTTCACTAAACCACTTTTTTCAAGCATTCGGAGCGAGTTGTAAATTGATGATCGCCCCAATTGTGTCCAGAATCGAAAGCCTCGATTGAATACCATTTTTTCAAGGTCATAGCCATGAACCTCTCCCTCTGAAAGAATGGAGAGCACTATAAAACAAGAATCAGGAAACGTCTTTAAATCTTTCATTGTTAAATTCCTCCGGCTAGTAATTGTAAGCTGCAAACTATTGTCAGAGTGCTAACGATGCCACCGACAAGTTCAAATCCTAACAATCTGTTTGGATAGGTTGATTGAATCCACATATTCCAAAATCGCGGATACACTCGAATTGCAGCAAACAATAATCCAAGAATTACCCCCCCTGATATTCCATCGAAAGGAATGTGCGGACGTATCCATAAAAAGCCAAGAGTTAAGATAAACACTTCAATTTGAGTTCCAAGGAATTGGAAAAGCAAATACTTGCCCCTCGACGGCCATTTCCTCACCCCAGGTTCAATTTTCTGAGCATCCTGATAAATACGGTCCACAACCGGATTTCCATAAAATATTCCAACTACGACAAAATGAATCATGCCGATTATTAGTCCCAAAGTTAAAGTTTGAATGATCATAATTTCCTCCGTTTGTTACTAGTTCATGTATGGACTAGTAACTAGTACAGTAGTGAACTAGTGTAAAGGTTAAAAGTTAAAATTTGCGGACTACGACGCGCAATGCAATTATTTGCGTATCAGGTTAGCCTACCCGGTAGCCGGTTCGGCCCATGCATTTGCAGATGTGATTATGAGAAAATAATGAATCAAATCCAACTTTTTTGCCTCCCCTTGGCCGGCGATCATGACAAATGACAGTGAAAGCTTCGAGAAGAAAGGTCTGGATTTTAACGCAGCGGCTGGCCTGCAAGCCTTCGGTGATTCTGTTGTGTCCAAAAGACACAGGGAGCTGACTGAAGCAAATCTCAGGAATTCAGGATCGAGTTCGGCTTGGTGCAGTGCTCACAACGTGAGCGCTGCTGCCGGACGCATGTTTGAAGATCCTGAATTCCTGAGATTTGCTTCAGTCAGGCGCCCTTGGAGTTTGGAACAACAATCAAGTGGGCCCGTTCAAGTGATTCCTATTTGCCGGTTTTGTCTGATTTCTGATTGTTACTGCGTCGATTCCTTAATCCCGATCCACATTTTCAGATACCGACCTTCTGGAAATTCCATGCGAACAGGATGGTCGGGTGATTGAGAACCTCGAGCGATCCATTGAAATCTACTTTGGCTTTTCCGAGCTCCCCCGAGAAGAGCTTCTTGGAGGTCTTCTTCTGTTAAAAGTCCTGAACAAGAGCAGGTGATAAATAGACCCCCTGGTTTTAACAGGCGCATGGCTTCACGATTCAGCTTAACGTAGGCTTGTTTTCCGGGTCCGTGGTCTTTTCGTGATTTGATCAGTGCCGGAGGATCGCAAACAACAATGTCATAACTTTCTGATTTCGAATTTTTAAGATCCTGCAAGATGTCTGATTTTAATGTCTCACCAGCAAGCCCATGTCTTTCCCAATTGCTCTTGGTTTTTTGAAGGGCTCCCTCTGAAGCATCTTGAGCGAAGAGACTCACCTTAGCGTCGGCTTGTGCAAGGGAGACTCCCAACTGAGTGCTCCACTGGCCCACATAGCTAAATAGATCTAACAGCCGCACGTCGCGGCCTAGAAACAGAGAAAGGCAATAAGCTTTAGCCAAAGATATGTTGTTAGCATGGTCGAGAAAAAAACCTGTCTTTTGCCCTCGAAGCAGGTCACATCTGAAAATAATTTTTTCGCCATTTGTCTTTGCCACAGCTATTTCTGACAATTCCGGTGTCCATCCTGATAGATCTTTTAGGATTTTCGGTTCTTCAGGTTGTAAGCCTTCAAATTTTCGCACCGCCAAATCGTTACGTATCACAATCCCGACTTGCTCCCATGAAAACCCCATTTCCTGGCTCAAGATCTTCAGGTTATCAACTATTTGGGGCAGGAGAGCATGAGCGCCTGCCGTGTGGGCCTGAAGCACAAAGACCTGACCGATGCCATCTGCGAGCAGGAAGCGATCAAGGATCAGACCAGGCAGGCGATCTCCTTCTCCGTGGATGAGTCGAAAACTAAACTGATTCCAGCCCAACTTTTTGCGCAGGTCGAGGCATTGTCTGAGGCGATGAATGACAAAATTATGATCAAAGAGCGGGTGACTGGGAGCAGGCTTGCGAGACAGTTCCCGAAAAGCGATATTTGATTGGGGGTTTCCGTACCCATAGGCCAAAAATTCATTTCGGGAGTCTCGAAGTTCAATGGCAGAGCCCGGCTCGATTCCTTTTGGACTCTCTTGAAGCTCATTGGCCATGGCCCAGGGGTGTCCCATGCGAAATCGGTAATCGGATTTGGATTTGAGATGCCAAACTTTTGAATCCATGGCCTTGCCTACCATGCTTAAATCCATATGACAATGGACCCAAGAGTTCCAAGAAACCCATCTGTCTTGAAGGATCTGAAGTTTATTCACAAACTTGGCAGAGAGAATTACTTTCAATTCTGCCAACCTGTGAAAATATTTCGATTGCAATGAAAGTGGTAGGGGAATGAAACCAAGCCCAATTAGCATTGGCTATTGGTGCAGGGGCAATAAAAACATGTTCATAGGGGGTATCAGATGATTCGCAAGCTTTTGTTAAGTGCTTTTGCTTTTTCCGCGATCGTGGCTGTTGAGGCTCGACCTGTTGATCCATTGGATCTTGAGAAAGTGAATGCCTATATCGAAAAGGAGCTGAAAGAAAAGGCCACGATATTCTGGTCAAAGTGACACGAGGAGATCTTGACGATGTGGCGGGCCCTAATGGGACAGAGGAATTGGTCACTGGCGGGAGAGTAGAGGCTCGTTGGGAGGAAGCAAATCCAGATCCGATGGAAGCAGGAAGTGGCTTCATGGATTTAGCGCTCTACAAAGACCCCTCTTCCGGAAAAAGTCAGGTTGCTGCCGCAGCTGGTTTTTCGCTAGTGCTTCAAAATCCAAGAGAAATCTATTTGCAATTTGAAGAGACAGTAAAAAATGTGATCGACAATGTAAATAAAAATGGATTCTATCACCTCGAATTAAACAAAACTGAAACTGAAACTGGAAATGTAGAAGTTGAACTTGTTTTGACTCCAGTTTCTCCAGAGGCCGTATCCATTCTTTCCGGAAAGATAACTGGAAGTTTTCCTAATTTGGAAAATGGGTCAATGAGTTTGCAAGGCAAGGGCGTATTCAGCCTCGCTTCGGCGCTTATCTCAAATGCCCAAGTATCTCTAACTAAAATATTTAATGCTCTCAAAGTTCAGCGCGAGCCAACGGAACAAGAATACAAAGGATTAGAAGAACTTTTTGAAACTATCTTGAAAGAACTGGCTCTTGTAGAGGAGTGAGTAAAGCGGGAAAAAACGGAATTGATATAGATTCAAACCGTTCTTTGCTGTTCGCTTCACATTTCTGATTCAAGCACTTTGTGATCAGGGTCATTGCCGATTCCCTCAATTTCTGACTCGGCAATGGCCAAGGCGAAGAGGATTCCCTCAAGGTTTTTCTTAGTGACAGGGCTTTTAGGGTCTCTCAGGCGGAGTTTAATATGGGCTCGGAGACGATTAAAAAGGGGTGTCAAAACTTCTAGATTGTTCAGAGCAATGGCATTGCCGGGATCGAACTCGACGGCTGCGGACCAGACGATTAAGATGGCGTCAAGATCGTCTTCTGTGATTGGGCTTTGGGCAGACTTAATAATATTGGCCAATTCCTTTTCAGCCAGTTTTTGTCCAGGAACATCAGGAGCGTATTTCATCTTAGCCATTGATTCGGCAGTCAAGTTCTGCTTTTTAATGAGCTCTTCAATTCGGGAGCGGGCATCAAAGGCTTGTTGGCAGATGGTTGAGCAAGAGGGTTTTCTATCCTTCGCGACTTTTTTGGGAGAGGCGGTTTGCCCAAAGGCCACCGTTCCGGTCAATGATAGGGACAGGAGAACAAGCTTTGAGAGTCTCAGATAGGTAGCCAAGGTTTTTTGATTTAATGAAATCATTTGCAATACACTCCCACTAGTTTCCTACGCAATAGCGTGCTAATCGGACTTTTTCTACAAAAATCTGAACAATACCCGCCCCGGGTTCTGGTTTCAATATGTCCTGATTCTCCACCTGAATAAACTAAAACACAGCCAACGGGCGCGTTGTATGCGGTGTAGCGGCCAATAAAATTTGTAAAGCCTGCTCTTTTTAAATATCCCTTGGTGTGAGCTTCATAGGCGTGATTACCTGGTAAGTAGTGCTTGGTCATTCCAGAATCTACCAGAGCATTTTTAACGGCCTGATAACACATTCCTTTTGAACGGTTTCCACATCTTATTTTTTCTCCCGTTTTTCGACGGACACTGCTAGATGTTCTGCGGCATTCACGTGCCTCATCTTCAGATTCCCTCAGGAACCGGATATAGACCTCTCTGCGAGTTTTGCCGAGCGGACGGGTCACATTTATCGTAATTGGAATTGGATTATCATAGGGAGCGGCGGCTCCTTGCCTATCACTCAAGTCACGCGGAATTGACCCTCTCAGGGCAGAATCTTGATATTGTCTAGTGAGGCAATTTGGACAGTCTGCCTCCAATTCTTCTGGAATTTCCAATTCATAATCTTGATCGAGGTTGTCGCGTTCTTCGGCGTAGCTATCGTCCTCGGCGGCAATCAGTCTATCTTTGCGAACAAAGCCCCTCTTGCCATTGTAGTTAACCAGAGACCAATAGCGGTAGTTTTTTATTAAAAGGGCTTTTTTGCCTGGGACCATCTGCCCGATGGCTCCTGAGCGAGGAGAGCCCCTTTTTCGTAATTTCTGAGAACTCGACACTGTTACCATCTCTGCTGATAAGACACTGCCTGCGTAAAGCAGGATGCTAAGGCTCAAGAGAGCAAGGAAGCCCCGCCTTCTGGTCCTGGGGGGAATCCGTTCTTCCGAATCAGAGTTTTTTAACGAAGAATTCAGCTTCATGCCATCCTTCATTGCACGCCTTGGTCCATCAAATAATCCAGTAAAAACAATAGTTTATATTAATGACGAAAGAGCAGGTGACGATTTAGGCTTGACAGCTGAGGGGGTATATCGACGGTTGAATGGGAATGGCAGCAGCTATGTAACGAGAGATTTAGCCGAGAGTTCGCTCCATCTCTGGTATTTTTCCTCTATTTTCAGGGCTACTTGTGCGAGCTCCTTCGAAATTTCTTGGAGTTTTTTGTTATCTGAGGAGGCTGAGGACGACTGGGATAATTCTTCAAGGCGCTTTTGTTCGGTCTCAAGCTTCAAAATTGAAGATTCCATGTTTTCTAACTCCAATTTTTCTTTGTAAGAAAGCCGCACTTTAGGACCCGAGGATGCCCCTTGGTCTTTGCCTGCTGCAGAAAAGGGAGGAGAGGTGACGGAGTCAGAGGGGTTTTCTTGGAACCAATTTTCCCACTGCCAGTAATCTGAGAATCGCAGCAACTGAGGGTTTGAGGAGCCGGGTTTAGGGAAAGCCAAAAGCTCGTCTGCGACCGAATCCAGAAAAAAACGATCATGTGTGACAAGTATAAGGGCCCCTGGAAACTCATTTAAAGCCTCCTCCAGGACATTCAGGGTGTCCGAATCAAGATCATTGGTCGGCTCGTCGAGCACCAATACCTGGGCCTCTATGAGCATGAGCTGCGCCAGCCGCAAACGGGCCTTTTCTCCTCCCGAGAGCCGATGGGCAGGGAGCTCGGACTGATGACCAAAAAATAGAAATTTATCAAGATAAGACCGGACATGAATAAATTTTCCCTGGAAACTCACATAATCGCCCTGTGGACAGACATTTTTTAGAACACTTGCATTTGGATCGATGGTCTCTCGACTTTGCTCAAAATAGGCAATTTTTAAGCCGTCTGCATGAAAGACTGATCCTGAATCGGGATCTTGTTTTTTGAGTAAGATTTGGATCAGGGTCGATTTACCTGTGCCATTGTCCCCAAGAATGGCAAGTCGGGATTTTCGTCGAATCAAGACGTCCAAGTCAGCAAATAACTTTTTTGAACCATAAGACTTACTGATTTGTTTTGCTTCGATAAGCTTTTGTGGTGATTTTTCGATTTCGCCAAAATCGATTTTCACCTTTTGGTGAAGATTCTTTTTTTGTAAATCCTGAACCGTTTGTTTGAGATCTTGGGCCGCATCAAGGCGGGCAGTTTGTTTTGTCTGTCGAGCCTTTGCCCCTCTTCTCAGCCACTCCGTTTCTCTTCTTAAGGTATTAGTCAAAACCTTTTGGTGCCGAGCCAGCGCGGCGAGCTCAAGATCCTTTGTTTCTAAGTACTGGGCATAGTCTCCCTCTGCAATCAAAAGATGATGAGGATTGCGAGGGTCGAGATCCATGATCCGATTCACAACTCGCTGGAGGAACAGTCGATCATGAGTGACCATCAAAATAGAAAAGGATGCTTGACGCAGAAAATTCTCAAGCCACAGAATGCTCGATATATCGAGATGATTGGTTGGTTCATCCAGTAACAGGAGTTCTGGCTCCTTCATTAGCTCTCGACCCAGAGCCACCATTTTCTGCCAGCCTCCACTCAAATCTTTAACTAAGAATTCATCTCCAAACTGGCTGAGTTTTAGATTTCCTATCCATTCAAAGGCCTTAGAATAGGATTCGTCTGGATCGGCACCTGCACTGAGAAGCGAGGAGAGAATTGTCTCGCCCTCGTCAAAAATGGGTGTCTGTTCCAAAAAGCCAATTCGGAGGCCTTTCCGCTTTGTGACTCGTCCGCTGTCGGGCGAGGCTATTCCGGCGATGATTTTCATGAGGGTTGATTTTCCAGAGCCGTTGGGACCAACCAATCCGGTCCGTTCACCTTCATTGATTCCAAAGCTTATCCCGCCAAAAAGATCTTTGCTCGCGAAGGATTTGTGAAGATCAAAAACGTTCACAAGGATCATGGCATATATTCCTGTCTATTTTTACAGTTTTTGGAAGTCGGTTTTCTAAAGCAATAGGGAGAAACCGAGGCAGGTTCTCGCCAAAGTCCTTTTTTTTCTGTTTTGGCGATAGCCATGTTCTCAGTGTACCTTTTCTTTGAATAGAGGGGGGAGTCCCACGCCATACCTGATAGTACCATTTCTCTTCCAACGTCAAGGGGTCCCAAGAGAATTCGACAGGTGTGGCGATCAAAGCTCATCCCCTCACATTCGAGATCTACTTTCTTATCTTTGATCAATTTTTCGATGTAGGTTTGAGCTTCCTTTCCGAAGGGCTGTTTGATCTCAGGGGCGTCAATGCCTGCAAGACGAATCTTTCTGGTTTCTTTTTCAGAAATTTTCACACGACAGGTGTCTCCGTCATGGCAATTGAGGGCGATTCCGCTCAGTTTTTCGATCGGCTTTGGTTTGCTCGCAGACCGAGCTGCGATCGAGAGATTGAATGTAAGAATCAATAAGACGGCCAGAAGCAAGCGCTGTGTTCTCATGTTGATTGCCCTCATACGAGTAAGAGTGCCTGACTTTATTGAGCTTGGTCTCAATGTTCAAGCCGCATTGTATTCAAGAAATGTGCTGGAGTCGATTCCTTGATTTTTAGATGACTCGATGATTTGATTGCTCGATTACTCGAGGGCTTTGGCGATGGCGTCGATTTCTTCCGTTGTGAGGTTAGCCAGATTATTCATAGTCACAACATTGGTAATAGCATCGCGAATCTGTTGCGAGGTTCTACTGCGTTTTGTGCTTTGCCCCAAGACCTTGTGACAAGAGGCGCAGTAGCTTGCGTAAAGGGCAGCGCCATCGACAGGTGGAGGAGGCTCTCCCTGATCCTTCTTAACCTGGTAACTCAAGGAAAAATTATCTGTTCCCCCATCCTCATATCTCACCCATAGGGATACGGTGAATTCTCCTTCACTGCTACATCGAAAAGTGGCAGATTTCAAATTAGGGGCTGTTTCTTGCGTGCAAAATTTAGAGCCATCGCCAAACTGATGATCCCAAATTGCATCAACCCAGGGTTTGAGAAAACCTCCGTAAACAAAAATCACATCCTGATCCGCTTTTATTTCGTTTCCCGATAGTGACGAAAAGATCGGTATCGCTGGGTCAGGTTGAAACAAATCAGAAAAATCAGGAACCTTCGAGTCCTCTGAGGACTGATCATGCCAAGCTCCATTGAGCGCACAGCCCTGGTGAATGGAAATCATCAGGCTTGTGATTAAGATTAAACAAGGAATAATAAAATCCCTATACCTATTCATCGGCCAAGAAACTCCGGACTCGTGGCGATTCTCAAAATGAAATCTTTTAATTTGAAATCATCTTCTTTGAGGCCTTGATAAAAGTGTTCCAGATCTGGAGGCAGGGCTTTGTCTGCCGGCAATCCGAAGAGCCGACCGACAATTCGCTGGGTCGTGCACTTGCTGAACTCATCGCTCTCAGCCAAACGGCTTCCATAATCCTTGAGGTTGGCGAGTTCGTAGCCGTGAAAAACGGGTTTCGCTCCAGAAACTAACAAGTCAGCCACGGTTGACGCGACTCCAGTATCAGTTACGGTAATTTCTCCAGCCTGAGGATTTGAATTCGGATTGGTGTTGAATTTGCCCTTTCGATCAAAGGCGTAGAACAATGATGCCCGGGGATTCATGTTTCGATGGCAGTCGTAGCACTTGGGAACGCAGTCGGTGCAATTGAATTGCTTCACTGTGGTTGAAAGTTGTTCTGGAGCAAGTCCGGTGTCTACTTCGTCTGGATAGGCACGGCATGCAAAGGCCTTGAATGCCTTGGAGGTTCTCCGAAAATTAAATGCGCTCTGCCATTTTTCAAGAAATCCCTGAGTGGTCAGGGCCCCTGCGGCGTACATTTGAGATTGGCTCTCCGAAGCAAAGGAGGAGCATTGAACTTTGGCGAAACTGTCGTTTATGCAGTAATCAGCTAAAAGGAGTTGTCTGTAGTCCAAGTTGTTGACGATCAGATAAGTTGCTAAGTTTGCAGGTTCGCTGTAATTGATTCCATTGGCTGTGCCCCCCATTTCAAAATCATTTATCGCGAGTGCTAGAGTTGAGGCACGAAAATCCTCAGAGTTGAGAGTTTCTTGAAGGACTTTTAAAAAGCCCTCTTGAGACTCTGCGAGCTTTAATTCGTCGTCCGTCGGCAGTCTTCGAACCAGGGTTACTTGGAGATTTTTTAGGGCCTTGATTCGCTTTTCGCTAAGAGAACGGGTGTCCAAAGCTGCTTCGGAGGGGTCGATGATCTCATGGGCATAGTATCGGTTGCAACCGGAGGCGAGCAAAATGGGAATAAATATCAAATAAAATAATTTGATTCCTTTTATTCCTTTAGCTTGCGTGCCTATCCGATCATGCATTTAAACACCTTCTTAAGGTCAAACTCTGAATTTCCCAAAAGAGCGTTTGTCGTGTGATAGACGCCTTCGTTGGTGACGGTTTTGTTCGGCGTGGTTTCTCCTGTTGCCAAGTCAAAACCGTGGGCCATGCCCGCGGCATTTCCAGTTTCGCTAAGAGTGAAGCCTCCATAGTATCCGCCGCGAACTCTTTTTCCGATAAGCATAACTCCTTGAGTTGCTCCGTCACTGTTGTCGCTTCCGATGGGGCTAATCCCTCGAGTGAATTCCGAACCCACAACAATGAGCGTGGTGTCCCATAAAGTTTCAGCCTTCGTGCTGGCGGGTTCAGGAGTTTTTTTGAGAAAATCAATCGTCGCTGCTAAGATTGCGGCCATTTCTGATGGGAAGTCCGGGTTTGATCCAATTGATTGAAACCCATGCCAATCCCCGGTATTGATTGCGATAAGACTGGAATTAATCAAATTCAAGCTCATTGCCTTGAGAGTCATTGCCAGTGCCTTTGCTGAATCGGCGTATCCGCCCTTTCTTCCAGTTGTCAGGCCAGAAGGAATTCCGTCGAGATTTAAAACAGAACTGAAATCAGTTGTCATAAGGGAGACGGCCGCACTGTGATAATTTGCCACCGGGATAGCATTTTTTTGAGCTCGCTCCAAAAGAAGCGCCTGTTTTCGTGACAAATCCCGAGAGGCCTTGGCAATAATATCAGCTTCGGATTCTTGCACGAGAAGGGTGGGTTTTTTAAAATAATCAAAAAAAGTTGCGGTATTGACCTTTTGGAGATCTGGTTTACCAAGAGTGTTACTCGTGACACCATCACCGAATTGGACTCCGCTCATCAAAGAGTAAGAGTTGTTTCTGCTAACGACCTCAATAATTGGTGACATTTTATTTTTTCCTCCGCCTCCCTTTCTGTAAGAAAAGAGGTCGGTGTGCCCATCTTCGTTTGCAATGCCTTGAGTGATGGCAATGTTCGCAGCGTAGGGAGCGAGCGCGGCCGTGCTTGTATTGAGGTGCAGATTATTTCCAGAGTCTGTCAGTGCATTGCCAGAAAAGGGGCAGTTTGGGTAGCGAGGTGTTGTGAGACTTTTGAATTCCTTGCCCGTGCCCAGATAAATGAGTGGTACGCCAGCACGCAGTCCAATTTCAATAATTCTTGTAGGAGATCCCGATTCCTGTGCTTCTGCCAAAGGCAGGTATTTTTTGGCTAAGCGCTGTGCGAGTTCAAGTGAATCTAGGGGAGCCAGTCCCGTTGCAGCGAGGGCCAGGCTGGCTCTTGTTATAAACTCTCTCCGAGAAACATAAGATTTCTTACTCATTTGATCTCTGCCTTATTTAGTTAAATCGCCCTACATTATTGTCAAAGACTCTAGACTGCCTGCAACTGCAGCACAGGCCGCAACTGCTTTTTTAGTTTCGTCCTCAAAGTTGTCTTGAAGACTCTTGAGAACAGTCGTCTCCACGATTTCTGGATGTCTCCCTATGAACGTGAGATAGAGATAGTCATAATTGCCAACACCGAGAGGAAATAGTCGATCCTTCACTTCCGGCATTTTCAGAGCCAATTGACAGGCATTGATAAATAGCTCTGTCGTAATCCTAAACTTCGTTGGAGAACAGCTTGAATTGCCGAGGAGTCCCTTTGCCAGATCTGACTCGCCTAAGTCCGAACGATATTTTTTGAGGTAAAAACAGTCAGCTGCCACTTGGCCATTTCCGCAAGAGATATCTTTTTTTGTATTACCCTTATCGTCAACCATTGGAATGTCGCCACTGCTGATAGCAAATTTCTGTTTGATGATGTTTGACAAAGTAGTTGAGTCCGAAAAGCTGCAGGAGTTTAAACTGTCTCGAAATGAGATTGGATTATCCGGTGTCTCAAGCAAAGTTTTGGCTTTAAAGCTATTGGGTGCGCAGGCGACTCCATAGCCTGTTAGGGCGCTGAGAACGAGAATCGCGAATAACTGCATTTTGTATCTTAAAATGACTAACATCTTAAGGTCTCTCCTGTCTCTATTTGAGCAAGGCTCATGTCTTAAAGTCGATCCAACCAATTTTATTCAACCTTACTATAGAAAGAGCAAGGCTCGAGCCAACCCAAAGTACTTATAGATAGACTTTTGATTTAAGATCTAGTCAGCTGTGCAAGAATATTGCACTTCAGGTGACTACAAAAAAAACGGTCGTAAAATGGCTGTTTGGCGAAGTGCAGGTCTTTACAGTCAATTCAATGGTATCGCCGAAACCTTGAGTTTTACCTAGAGAGCCCAAGTAGGCTAAAAAATCATGACTTACAGGCTGTCCAGGACACTGGGATCCAATCCCCAGGCGACAACAATTTCCTGCTCATCGTCTCGTGAAGTGGATTTTTTAAATTTAGCTCCAGAGCGACCCTTCACTTGTGATTCGCACTCTGGCCAAGTCTTATGTCTCTTCAGGCTGCCATTAACATAGCTGAGGTAGGAGTAAGCCGGTGACTTTTCTGTTTTTGGTTTCATGGGCGGTAGCGAAAGGTCATCAGGAAGATCATAGATCGCAGTCGGGTAAGCCAGCAGTGTGCCCTTAAATAAATCTGGATTCTTCTTTTTTGAAAAACTCACAGCAATTTCATCGCATCGTTCGTTCCCCGGATTTCCTTGATGCCCTCGAAGGTATTTCCATTCCACTTTTCCTCTTGCAAGCCGGGCTTTGACCTCTTGATCGAGATGTTCCCATAGGTCCTTATTGGCAACGTCGGCGCCCTCGGCCGTGATCCAATTCTTTTTTTTCCAACCCCAGATCCACTGAGTGATTCCTCGGATAACATAAGTGGAATCCGTAAGTACCCAGAGATCACCCGTCAAGTTCTTAATCTTTTGGAGTCCTCGCAGAACCCCAACCATCTCCATGCGATTGTTTGTGGTAGAGGGGTTGTGTTCACCCAGTTCTTCGACTTGTCCATCTGGGGTCACAATGATTGTGCCAAATCCTCCAGGGCCAGGATTTCCGGAACAGGCCCCATCGGAGAACAGAAGTATGGTATTTGAGAAATCTAGATTTCCACTCATTGACTTAAGCCTCCTCTGTCGATTGGATCTTTAGTATGTAGCATCAGTATGTAGCATCCTGTCAGCGTGAACGCAGAATTTGGCAAAAAAACTCTGGACAGCAGAAGAGGAGCCTAACTATCATCTTAAATGGGGCCGGCTCAGCATATCCAGGGAGACAAGGGATGTCTATTGCAATTCGGATTCGTGGATTGATCTGTGTGGATTTTTGCCCAAGAGTCTAAAGAATAAAGATGAGAGAGATGCTAGAAAAGAAGGAATCTAACATGAAGGCTTTGTTACTTGCAGTTTTATTTTTTTTGCCGATGACCGTTTCTGTTGCTCAGAGTATCGATGTGAAGGATATCGATAGTGCCGGTGCAGAAGACACAACAATTGAGATCCGCAAGGCTAAGGCGGGCGAGAAGAAAAGCAACGCAGAGTGGGAGTTGGCCGAAGGTACCTCTGACGTTCAGGGTGAAGGAGCTACCATGAATCGCGAGGCAAAGAAGAATTGGAAGAAAGCCTGTGATGATTGGAAAGTGGAATTCAGAAATGACAACAAAGAAAATAAGATCATTTCTGTCAGTTGTGGAACACCGACTTGCACAACTGAGTCAGGAACTGTGACCTGCAGCTCAACCGCGACATATAAAGTGAAATCTAGGCTCAATTGAACCTGTATCAGGTGATTTTGCTCTATTGAGGTCTTACAGAGATGGCCTGCGCGGCCCATGTTTCGGTTCCGAGGTTCGTGAAGCTCGCATTGTAGGAACCCGCCGCACCGACAATGCGATCTTGCGAACAGTTAGTGTGAAGAGATGAACGTTGGGTGTGACCAGCACCACCAGTTCCTGTTCCCTCGTAAATAATTGCTGAAAATATCATTTGGTTCGCGGAGGTAGTCGTCATGTTGGCGGTAGTTGCATTCGCCGAAGTTCCAGTGGCTTCGACAACTTGGTCAATCGGACTGGATGTGGCTGCTCCAGAATATTCATGGCAGGAAATATCCTTAGAGGCATTGAATGTTGAACTGAAGGTGGCGGTTACGTTAAGGCCTGCTCCACCAATTGTATTGGCTGCATACCAGATCTCTTGCCTGTAGCCTGCAATCGTGCCGGTGCCGGTCAGGGGTCCCACGGCCTTGGCATATGTATTTCCAAGCGTGTCGGTTATGCTTGAGATGCTTTCTGTCGCGCTATTGTAACTTAGCCAGCAGATCAAAAGGTTGTGGGGGTTAGTAGATGAGGTAAAAACTCCAGTTGAAACTGTATCCGTATTCGCCGTGACCCACTGTTCTTGAAGTTGCCTAAAAGCGAATTCTGAGGGACCCATTTGAAACCAGTTCGTTCCATCGCAAAATCGGTATTTACCTGCTGAAAAATGCGTGGTACCAGCGGTGGTTCCTGAACAAGAGCCCTGTGAAGAGCCTTTCATGCTGATCCAATTGGTACCGTTGCAAAAGCGAAGATCACCTGATGAGTAATTGATCGTACCTGCTGTCGTGCCGACGCAGCTAGCTCCCGTAGTGTGGCTGGCATCAACCCAGGTTCCGCTGCTGCAATACTTGATTTTACTGTCTCCTGAAATCCACTGCAATTGGCCGCCGACTCCTGCGGGTGAGGAACAAGTTGACGAGGGTGCTCCTGAGGGTCGTACCTCAAAGGCAACATAAGTTAATTCGGCAAGCCCAACTCCTGAAGGGTTAAAGTTTATTGATACGGCTGTTCCAGCGAGCGCAGTGTCTGTCGCTTTGTAAACAGAAATTGGCGAAATTTGCCCGGAAAAATTTGCCGCGTCTTCGATATCAGATGAGGTAGGAAGGCCGAGGGCATTCCAATCGGTCGCAACGCCAAAGGCTCTTGAATTGTCGACTGTCGACGTGTAGAGGCTGGACGTCATATCAGCAGTTGTATCGCCTCCAGAAAAAGAAGTCCCAATTGGTTGCGCAAGGTCGTGGCCTGTGACGATATAGACCTTAAAAGAAAGGCGACCGGTTCCTTCATTTTGAGAAGTGCGCCGAACGCTCACCGTCATGCTGGTACTGGTCGAAGCGTTGGCGTACCAGGCACTCGAATGCCCACTTTGAGTGGTTCCTGTACCGGGATCTGCTTCGCCAATTTTGCTCCAGCTGAGGTTTTGCGTGTCGGTCACTAATACAGAGGCGTCGGCTAGAGCAAGGGAGTCTGCACTGACCATAACGAGCAAAAGTGAATTGGCTGGAGGAGTAAAGCTTTCCGACGTCAGGTCAACAAAGCTCGCCTGAACGGCCGACACACGAGGTACTGTGCTGTCGTCCACGCTGATGGCAGCATAGCCAACTTGTGTCAAACAAAACAAGAGCATGGTGAGCATCGCTTTTGGTACTGTAAAAATGCACTTCTGTGCTCTGATCATTGATAAATTCCCAATTTCTTTTCAAGGTCTTGAAGCCGTTTTTCTAGATTCTCAAGTTTGCTTTTTAGGTGAGAGTTTTCATTTTTGAGACTGGCCAGTTCGAGAGTTTGCTGTGTCGTGAGTGTTTCATTGGTTTTGCACATCTCATAAAGTTCCTTTGCCGACTCAATGAGGGGCGCAATCAAGTACAGATATTTAACGCCTTTATAACCTGTTACGGGATCTGTTCGAACTGCATCGGGAAATATTTTTTCCACTTCTTGAGCGAGAACCCCGGCGTCACCTTCGCCTGTATTTTTCCATCGGTATTGCAGTCCCTGAAGTTTCAAAATTGCACTCAGACCCTTAATTTGTTGAATATCTGTTTTTAATCTCACATCTGAAGTTGAAATAAAACTCGTGGCCTTTACATTTCCATTTACTTCTAGAACCTCACTGGGCGTCGATGTCCCAATTCCCACGTACCCATTATTGCGGTCGATGGAGAGATGAACGCTCGTATCGCCACCTGTATAGTGGCCGAGCACTTGGAGGGCATTGTAAAGTCCATCGCTCGTGCTGTGGTAGCGTATTTTCATTCCATCGTATTCGCCTACCGAGTCGGTTTCTCCCAATATTATCTGTGAGCTTCCCTGGATTGTGGAGTTGAGGAGGCGAAACTCAGCCGGATTGGTTAGACCTGTACCGCCTGGGTGAGAAATGTGAAGATTACTGTAGGGGGATGAAGAGCCAATCCCCACGTTGCCGTTTTTCAAGATCATGAGGGCGTTGGATCTTGATGCGCCAGACCCTGTGCCGTTGCCGACTACCAATAATGGATCTGTACCCACCCATGACGATGAATTTTCAGTTCCTGTTGGCAAATTATAGCTGCCGAGACTTATCTGCTGATAGGATGCGGCGGTAGAGTACATCCCAATTGTTCGAGAGTAATCTCCTGATGCTGTGCCATAATAGCCGACGGCGAACGAATTCGTACCGGTGGCGCTATTCCCTGCCCCCATAGCTACCGAATAACCATTGGTAGCTGTGTTGTTGCTTCCAACAGCGAAAGACCTATTTGTCCCAGCCGTATTTCCTTCGCCAATCGCCGCAGAATAAGAACCCGTCACAGTGTTCGAACTTCCTGCTGAAAAATTTGTTACACTGAATACTGCATCGCCCGTGCTTGAAAGTGACAGCCTAGTTATATTGTTGGTCTTAAAGTCAACTCCGTAAGCGTCGTTCGCTCCGATTGTAATAGCTCCGGCCTGCCCTCCGTTCACGACAAATCCGCTTGTTGACGCTGGAGTGTAGCGAACCCAACCGCCCAAGCCGCTGTTGGCTGTCGTGTCCCACTTCACGGATTCACCGTTGGCAAGGCCTGCGAAGTTCGCGGCATCGATTGATTTTCCACCAATTTTTCCGTCGGAATAATTTTTATTGACGGCATAGTCGCCGCCGGCAGGCACGTCTAGCACTCTCACGCCCTGTCCAGCTCCACTCAGGTTCAGAACGCCGCTTGATACAGGGAGATCTACGCTCTTCGCAAAGACAGTGGAGGTGCCCGCAGCCAAAGCCAGGAGTTCGGTATAGGTCGCATTTTGAAAAAGTGAGTTTGCGTTTGCCTGGCTGAGCGCAGATGTTGTCGTATTGATCTGCAAAAAATCACTCTTGCCTTTGCCCTCGAGTTTTGAGGCATAAAGGGCGTAGGGGACGCTCTGAACGATTTGATCTTGCAATGCGACGGGGCCGCCGCCTTCGTCAAAAGTAACTCTGATCCGGCGACTATCGCCAGTTGAAGGAGAATAGGAGCAGGACCCAGCTCCAGTGAATGTGCCCGTATTTGAGAAAACTTCTCTTACAAAATAGGAGGGACCAATCGGAGTTCCAGTGCCAAGAGTGAGAGAAAAGGAGCCGCCTGAACCCACCATGCTAATCGTATGGGTTTCTTCAAAAAGAAGACAGGCGCCATCGGGACTGTACACTTCGATATCAAACAGAACACTCACCGCTTCTAGCGGACTGTTGTCAGGCTTCATGATACGCCCTTGATACACCAGCCCCGAGGGAGCTTCGCTCGCAAGTGAGGTTGAGAAGATCAATGTGCCAGCGAAATTAAGCGCGACGAGATAGGAGAAAAGACGATAATTTGAGCGGCCAATCAACAAACGGTCCATTTTATATTCCCTTCTAGGAACCATTGGCTTTGGTTCAATTCTCTGAAAAACTATTTCTCTATGATAAGATATCGACGTCTTACGGATGAAATTAAAAATTCTAAAGATCTTTTTTAAGACGCCCTCTTCTCAAATCGAATCGCCGATCGCACTCCATGTAATCGAAACTGAGATTTCTTTAGCTATCTGGTTGCGAGACTGTTGAAAATAATTATACGAAGCGAAGTTTCGCTAACCAATAAAGTTTTCGTTTTAAAATAATCCATTATGATAATTTTGATTTATGTGTCCAATCCATTCCATTCCGCGCCGAGCTTGTGATGGAGATTTGGCGAAGGACCAAAACAGCTGTTGCACCAATTTTATTCCAGGAGAGGTTTTGTGTGTCCGAAACAATCATAGAAGCGTCAGCGTTTGTAAGGGTTGATTGAAGTCCCGCTCGAACTCAGCTATGGCGTTCAAAATCACGTCCCATTGTGGGCGGGGTTTTTCACCGTAAAACATAGTCGCCATAGATTCATAGTCTCTCTCAAGTTCTTCGACCACCCGCCCCGGGGGAGAGAGTTTTAATGTACCTTTGCGTGCCGTTTTGTAGTTCGCCCAAGCTGATGCAAAATAAACATTTTTGTGTTTAGCCACTCGCTCTAAAAGAGTGAGGTCACGAAGTGCCTTTTCACAAATCGGTGAATTAAGAAGTTGATAGAAGTCATAAAGATGACGAGAAATGCGGGGAGGTAACGGCTTGGCATCTGGTAGATTGGCGTATTGGTGTAGAAGAGTCGCCTTTTCCCAAAAAGTCCTCTCGGCATTTAGGACGCGGATTTTATATTCTGATTCAGTTACTTTATCGGACAAGGCCTGTTTCACGAAACTTTGGATCGAGTGTTCACTGACGGGCCAATGCTCAGACCTGGCGCCCATTTCAATTTTTACAGCCTGGTGAATGTATTGGCCCCTGGGTGTGATATTCGGATATTCGAATATAAGTGCTTGCGGATCTTTTTCGTCTGGGCTGAGCTGCCAGCCCTCTGCGGTGCCCAACCCCTGAGTGATACTTTTCTTTAAAGCCGTCGCCATTTCATTTTGAACGTAATCAGAGCAAGCCTTCGATAGACTCTCAAGAGCCGCTCGTTGTTTCTTGCCTGATCCTGCCCTCTCAGGATCTTTATCTGGTGAACTAAACCCCAAGAAATCCTTTTCAATTGATACATCGATGTCTTCGGAAAAGCGTTCGATCAATCTATAAACTTTTGACAAAGATGTTCCACCCTTGAAGGTCAGGTGATCTTTCAATTCTTTGAGTGAAAACAGTCTTTCAAGGGTCCAGACAACCCAAAAATCTTTTTCAATGATGGGAAACACGATACCAAGTTTTTGAACGGCTTCGTCGAAAAAGGCTTTGCGATCATCCGCCGATAATTGCTGAATTTTATTCATAGCTCATTCTCCATGAGCTGAAACAACATCACGCGAATCCACTCCGGTGCATACTTGAGATTCCGCTCAAATTCCACTCGCTTTGAACTCTTGAGAAGTTTTTTAATTTTTCCAAGCATGTACTCATCAACATTTTTTTGTTGCATGAATTTGAGTGCCTGGATGGCCAAGGCCTCGCGTGATCCCGCAGCAAACATATTTTTGAGTGATGTATGCTTCAGGGTGACTTGGAGCTTGCCGAGCTTGAACTTTTTCGACGGTCCATCGGTCAAGAAGACGGCTTGCCCAGGAACTTGTTCTGATAAACCAATCGCATTGGCCGCGTAGGCTCCTGTCGGTTGAACTTTGAAACCATTTTTTTCAGATAATGCCTTCACCACGGCATCAACATCGGGCGAAAGAACACCCAGCAGGCGATGTTGCTTGGGGTAATCGTACACGCCCCGAAACACGCGACGAATGAGGCTTTGTTTCTCTAAGTTGAAAAGAACGAAGCGGATAGCCTCTGGGCTTCCTAGTCCAGAAAAATGCTTGGGAGTAAATGCCCAACCCCTTCCATGGCCATATATCTTACTTTTTATAGAGTTTTCAACTGTTTGCTTCATTTTTTAGTCTCCATTTACTAACAAAAAGTACCATATTTTTGTTAGTAAATCAACCACGTCCCAATCTGAGGCACTAACAAAAATAGTAGTGTTTTCGTTAGTACAATTTCGGTAATTACAAGTAATTGCAATGGTCTATGGATACTCCCCCCATCCGCTGATTAAGCTGAGGGTTGAACAGATCAAAGTCTTGAGGCGTGCAGCCATATGTGGCAGTTTTGCGCCGTGAAGATCGACGTAGTTGGTGGTGACGTAGACTTGCGTGAATCCAGGCTTTCGCAATTGAGGAGCGGCATCTTGTCTGCGCGCATTTTCACCCAAATGCGAATCTAAGAAGTTCGGAATATCTTTAGGAATAGCGTCACTGAAGGCCAATAGGTCGCCTATGGAAGAAAAGGCCTTTACCGCAAGCCCACGCGCCTCAGCCCTCAGTCTCCATGTCTCACGAATCAAATCATCATTGTCCACTAAAACAAAATCCGTACCGGCCAGATCCACTTCAGCAGTCTGAGCAGGAATCCGAAGAACGACATGATAAGATATCAGCGCTTAACGGATGAAATTAAAAATTCTAAAGATCTTTTCTAAGACGCCCTCTTCTCAAATCGAATCGCCGATCGCACTCCATGTAATCGAAACTGAGATTTCTTTAGCTATCTGGTTGCGAGACTGTTGAAAATAATTATACGAAGCGAAGTTTCGCTAACCAATAAAGTTTTCGTCTTAAAATAATCCATTATGATAATTTTGATTTTTGTGTTCTATCCTTGATCTGTAAAACAGGGGGTGTGATTTTGAGTGGGATCAAATTGAAATTGGGCCTCGTACTTTTTGGAATGCTTTCTGTCCTGAAGTCAGAGGCAAGAGATCTGCCCTTTTTTCATCTCCTCAACAGCGGTGGGGAATTTCATCGAAATAATTCTCAATTGGATTGGACCAATTCCGGTTTATGGAGAAAAACTTCTCAGCACTCAAATGATTTTTTTATTCGTTACTCCTGGGACAAGGAGCTGGGGTCTTTTGCATCCGAAATTGAAATGGACGGATCTCGAATGAGCAATACCAGATATTTGATTGCTTCAAGTCAAATGCTCTATGGTTTGGCTTACGGGGTCAATTGGAATCAACAGAGGAGAGAGACTGAAATGGCACGTAGGCAGGCCAAATTTGTTCTCCAAAAAATGATCGTTGCGAATGACCTAGGACCTTACTTCAAAGTTGCGGTCGATCACAATGGCTATGACCTTAACAAGCAGAGATCGCTCTCAGCCAGCGAACAGGCCGAAGGATTTTTCGGACTGGTGGCTCTTTACTCTAAGACGAGGAATCCCACCATCTTGAGGCAAATTGATGTCTTGTTTGATTCCTTTTACAGGAGATTTCATGACGACCAAAATCTGGGATTTTTTGATGATTTTGACCTGATGACAGGAAGACCTCTCTTGCCTGGAAGGGAAGTCTCGAACAAGAGTTATGGATCAACTGTGACCGTCGCGACATCTTTTTTAATTGATTTGGCTCAGTTGAATACGCCTCGCCAAAGGCATTATATCGCGATCATGGAAGAGCTTTTGGACATTGTCGCAGATCACTTTATTGACACCGAAACGGGATGGATAATTGAGAATTTCACCTCCGATTGGAGGCCTGCCTGGAGGGATTGGCAAGTTCAGAAAGTAAAGAAGACGAAAGACGGCGGAGATAGCAGCTCAAGGGATGTGAGTGTTGGGAGGACAGGTCATAATTATGAAGCGGCCTGGCTCTTGATGAGAGGAGCGACCGACTTAAAGTACATTTCCGCAGAAAAGAAGGCCAAATACTTGGCCGCAGCTCGCGTGATTTTGGTTTCGATGCTGAATTCAAATTCCCTTGATCGCGAACGGGGAGGGGTTTTTGATACTTTTATTCGGGAAACGGATTCTCCAATGTGGCATCAAAATAAAGTGTGGTGGCAGCAAACGAAGGCCATGCTGGCTTTGGCAAAAGCGATCTCTGTGGGCCTTTTCTCAGAAGAGGGCAGCGAGGAGCTCGCCAGTCTTGCGTTGATTCAGCTCGATAAGATTGTGAGGTTCTATTTTGATCATTTTGTGGATGATAAAAATGGGGGAGAGTTCTCAGTTCTTAGTCGAGAAGGTCTTCCCGTCGCCGGTGAGCCTAAGGGTCAAAGGGAAAAGGCGAGTGGCCACAGTGTGGAGCTTTCTCGATTCATGTCTGAATACTCAAAGCTGGTCAAGGCCCAGTATCTGACAATGATTGGGCATTGAGGTGAAGAGTCAGCGCCAAGAGGCTGACATCAAAGAAGATTGCGCAGAGAGCCAAGTCTCGTATCTGTTCGAGCCGACTTGCCCCCCTTGCTCTGTCTTGTTAATTCTAGATCCATATGGAAACAGAAAGAATTCGACCCTCTTTTCAGCAACTCTACATGGATTTGGCCCATAAGCTCGCGGAGCGTTCGACCTGTCGGCGACTTCATGTGGGCACTGTCATCACGAGCACGGACTTTCGAAAAGTTCTAGCCGTTGGCTACAATGGAAACGCTACGGGTCTTGAAAATGGATGTGATCGTGATGAGGCGGGCAATTGTGGCTGCCTGCATTCAGAGGAAAACGCGGTCATTAACTGTGATTCTCCACGCTTCATTGAGAAGGTGGCTTTTGTGACTCATTTGCCCTGCGTGGCTTGTGCGAAACGCTTGATTAACATGGGTGGGCTTAAAAAAATATACTTTGCGAAAGACTACCGTTCTCAGGAATCATTAAAACTCTTTAGTATTGTCGGAATCGAGATTGAGAAGTGGCAGGTTTAGTTTTTTGTCTTATCGGGGGATGATTTGATGAATGGGAAATCGAGAGGAACAAGAGAAAAAACAACCTCTGGGGCTAAAGCAACAACCGGGGATAAAACAACAACCGGGGCAAAAGCAGCTGCCAAGCCAAGGTTTAAAAATGTAACCTGGCCGAAAATTAAGCCCGATGACATCATTGATTTGGTGGCTCCTGGATTCGGGCCGACGCCAAAAGAAATCAGAGGCGCTGTTAAATTTTTGCGTGCCTGGGGACTAAATCCTCGTGTCCCGGTTGATTTATTAGGTCCTGATATTTTGTGTTCGAATTCGGATGAAAAGAGATTTCAACTGCTGCGCAAGGCCCTCTTTGCCAAAGACTCGAAGGCCATCTGGTGCCTTCGCGGAGGGTATGGTGCCAATCGATTGCTTCCCTACTTGCAGCGACTCAAACCGCCAGCCAGCAACAAAGTTCTGATCGGATACAGCGATGTGACGACAGTCCATCTTTTTTTGAATCAGCAGTGGGGGTGGAACACAATACATGGGCCTTTGCTCGATCGATTTGGAGCCGGCGCGGGGCGCAGCAAAGATAAGAAGGAACTAAAGCAGTGCCTATTTGGCGAGAGAGATTTTTTGCAGTTCACTGAGTTGAGACCCCTAAATCAAAAAGCTCAAGCAAGTGGAATTGTCCGTGGCCGCCTCACAGGAGGAAATCTGACCACTTGGACTTCAGCCATTGGAACGGCGTGGGCGGGCAAGCCCCAGGGCAAAATTCTGTTTTTTGAGGACATTGGCGAGCAGGGTCGCAAGGTTGATCGCATGCTTGTTCAGCTCGAGCAGAGTGGGGGGTTCAAGGGATTAAAAGCGCTGATTTTTGGTGAGTTCGTTGGTGGGGCTCAACCAAACGGACGATATGTTTGGCCTGATGTTTTGAGGCGTTTTGCAGATGAGGCGCCTTTTCCCGTCTTCGATCACTTTCCAGCGGGCCATGGTCAATCGCAGAGACCTGTTCCTTTCGGTCCCATGGCCGTTCTCAAGAAGGGCAAGCGTCCTGAATTGACAGTTAAAGTGGGAAGTCAGGGATGAATCGATTTGAATCAATACTTAAAGAAAAGATTGAAGTAGGCACCGAAGGTACCTTGAACTCGATCACTCCTGGGCTTAGGATTCGAGCCTATGAGCGAGGCAAGCTGAAGGGAGAACTAAGACTTGGGAAGGTCTATCGATTTTATGATTTGGCTTCGTTGACGAAAATCCTTTTTACCGTATCCGTCACAATGAGGCTCGTTGAACAGGGCAAGCTCAAGCCTTCGAGGCCGATGACCGACTATCTCCCTTGGTTTCCATCTGAGACCGTCACGGTCAAAGATGTTCTGAGTCATTCTGGAGGCTTGCCATGGTGGGCTCCATTTTACTCAAAATTAAATGGACCAATTGGACCTGTTTATCGTTGGCGGCAGTTGGAAGCCCATTTGCGGAAAGTGAAAACAGACCCCAAGGCTCAGGCCGTTTATTCAGACCTTGATTTCCTGATGTTGGGCATGATGATCGAAAATCAGCTCGGTTTACCTCTTGAAGCCATTTGGGATGACTTCAAAAAAACTTTGAAAATACCTCGTTTGAGTCTTCATTTTAACAAGGGAAATGAGCCAAAATATCTTCGAAAATTCTATGCGCCAACGGAGAAATGTTCCTGGAGAGGAAAAACCCTACAGGGCGAAGTGCACGATGAAAATTGTTGGTCATTGGGGGCGTCGCCCCTCACGCGGGACTATTTGGGACCATTGAGGATGTTTCTCAATGGGGCTTGCTCCTGAGAAAATCGTTTTTAGATACGAAAGGTTCGAAATTGATTTCTCAGAAAACTCTCAGGAGATTCGCCCGTCGAGCGATTCCCAAAAGCAAGGGCGACTGGGCCATGGGATTTATGTTGCCGAGCAAGGGCAAAGCCAGCTGCGGAAAATACTTTTCGTCCCAGAGTTTTGGGCATACCGGTTTTACGGGTACCTCGTTGTGGTTTGATCCGAGGCGCGATCTTTTGGTGGTGATTCTCTCCAATCGCGTTCATCCCACTCGGGAAAATTCTCGTTTTGTTGGTCTGCGTCCACAGCTTCACGATTGGGTTGTCGAATCATTGGAGGAAATCTCATGATACCTAAGGGCTCACATATTCATTTGATGGGAATTGGCGGCACTGCAATGGCCAGTCTCGCAGGGCTTTTGAAGGAGCTCGGCTACAAAATCACGGGAAGTGATTTGAACGTCTATCCCCCCATGTCTACTCAGTTGGCCGAACTGGGTATTCCTGTGATGGAGGGCTACAAGAAGGAAAACTTAAGAGATCGCCCTGATCTCGTGATTGTCGGAAATGTGATTTCTCGAACGAATGAAGAGGCGCAGGCACTTTTAGCAAGCGATATTCCTTATACGAGCCTGCCCAAGGCCCTTGGGGATTATGCGATTGCGGACCGAAATTCAATCGTCGTGGCAGGAACTCACGGGAAAACGACCACGACAGCACTGGTCGCAGTTCTCGCTGAGGCCTGTGGCTTAAAGCCAGGATTTTTGATTGGGGGGATCCCCATTAATTTTTCGAAGTCTTTTCGAGTTCCTTTGTCCAATTGGTTTGTGATTGAAGGAGATGAGTACGATACAGCTTTCTTTGATAAGGTTCCAAAATTTGTTCATTATCGTCCTCGCTATGCCATTCTGACGAGTGTGGAATTTGATCATGCCGATATTTATCAGGACCTGAATGCAGTTAAAAATGCCTTCGCGCTTCTGATTGATAGGATACCTGCCGATGGACTTCTTGTCGTGAATGGCGAGGACCCTCACGCCATGGAATTAGCACAGGCTTGTAGATGCAAAGTCGTTACCTATGGATTGGAGAGTGGCGACTATCATGTCTTGGATCGTCGAGTCGAATTGGGACGAAACCAATTTACTGTGGATCACAAGGGACAGCGTTTTGTCGAACTCGCAATCAAACAATTTGGTCCTCACAATACTCTCAACTCTCTGGCGGCCTTTGCCCTTGCGCGAGAGCTGAAGTGGCCCCTCGACAAGATACTCGGCGGTATGGCAAGTTTTCAAGGGGTGAAGAGGCGACAAGAGTTGATCGGTGAGCCAAATGGCATCACGCTCATCGAGGATTTTGCTCATCATCCAACGGCTGTCAGTCTGACTCTCAGGACAATGCGTGAGCGTTTTCCTCAACGACGGCTCTTCGGAGTTTTTGAACCCCGATCGGCGACAAGTCGGAGAAAAGTTTTTCAGAAAGATTACGTGAAAGCTCTCTTAGGAGCAGATATTGCAATTGTTGCCAAACCCTATGACCAAAGCAAAATTCAAGAAGAAGATAGATTCTCAACGGAAGAACTTGTGGGTGAGCTTAAAGCGGCGGGAGGTGTTGCCTACGAAGGGCAGGGTGTTTCTCATATTATAGAGCTACTAAAGAATGAATGTCGATCCGGTGACGTTGTTCTGCTGATGTCCAATGGGGGCTTTGATGGTATCTATTCAAAACTCATTCAAGCCCTGTCGCCTCAAAATGAGACAACGACATGAGACAACGACACGAGACGACGTCCAACTGACTGGCTTGCCGTTTGCTTCGTAAATGGGAAAGGGGTCCGTACGCGATTTAATCGAGATAAAGCCCAATAGGACTGAGATAACTTTATGAAAACGACAAGTGCAAAAGATATTAGCATAATTTGCGGTTTTCTCTTTGCGCTTTCTGTTTCTTCTAGCTGCGGGAAAGCTGACTACCGGGCACTTTCTTCTGGGCAATCAGCGAACAATAGCAATAATAATGTTCCTGACGACAATGATCCGCCACCGACAATTCCTCCACCTCCAGCGGAGGATCCAGAGCGCTTTCACACGAGGGGATCTGGTGGTCAAAAAGGAAATACAAATCAAACTTGTCAAAGTGGAAGGTCCTTTAGGTTGCTTGTCCCTCAGTCTTATTCGCCGGCGAATGCGAGCCCTATTGTGGTTGCAACATATGGCCTCGGTGATGACTATCAGAACTTTGATGCGACTATTAAGGCCGGTGGATGGCATCAGACAGCTGAAAATAAAAATCTTATTTTAATGACCCCAGCAGATGCAAATAATGATCGGGAAAGTTTTCTTCACCTCATGGGAAGTAATCAGTTGGATGAGCCAGCAACGAAAAAAGAAATCTCTGATATCATTGAATGCATCTATTATTCGATGGGTACCAAATACAATATCGATACGGAGCGGATTCATTTTATTGGGATGTCGGAAGGGGCGGTGTTTGCGGGGTATGTTGGACTCGTATCTTCTGAGCAGGTGAAATCCGTGGCTCTTTATGCGGGCGCTATCGGTCACCGTTCCGGTCTCCCTCGTCTTGTGCCTTCTTTTTTTCTAACAGGGACTGCTGATTTCAGTTTTGATGCGATTCTTGACGTTGCCAAAGATTGGAAAACTGCGGGTCATACGATCAAAGAAGTTTACCCCTCTGGTGTCGGGCATTCCTTTCTCGGCTTGAGCGCTCAAGTGTCTTCCGATACTGTTTGGACCTGGTTGGATACTGCTGCTGCGGCCTCGCCCGTGAAAAGCACCTACAAACCAAAATAAGAACTCTGTACTCAATCTGATTCTCATTCTCATTTTTTGTTCTTGTTCCAGTGCCTGTTTATGATTTGCAGATGTTCTTATGTGTTTTGCAGAATTCTGTGCAGCCTTTGCCCTGTGTGCCGTACTGGGTACAATATTTTGTCATTGGCGCAAGGCAGGCAGAAGTATTTACCATCTGGGAGTCTGAACAGTCGAGAGCTTGGGTTCTAAAGGCTGTCCTTGTCTGATTTTGAGACCCAAGATTTGGGCTCATAGCCACTTGGTTGACCTGGTGATTGTAGTTAAGAGTGACGTGGCAAGCATCTGCATGCGGGATTTGTTTGCAGAACCCTGAGCAAATCGAATCACTCAAGCGGTTGCCGGGAACAATCTCCAGACAATAATCATTGATTGGATCAAAGCAAGCGGGTTTTGAGAAGTTTGTCGAATCTGCACAATCTCCCAATTTATTTAGGAGGGACACTGTGTTCGGACTCCCTGGCGTGCCCGTTCCATTTCCTGTGCTTGTGCCTGTGTTTGTGATGGGATCTGTGCCCATGGCTTGAGACTCAGAGGAATCGGTGTGCTCTTCGCCGCCACCGCTGCCGCCACCTTCGCCCCCTCCGCTCTTGGTTGCGAGCGCCACTGCACCGGCCAAAACAGCAGCGCCTCCCAATGTCCAAGCTAAAGTATTCGACGTGCTTGCAATGGTACCAAGGTTTGTATTGCAAGAGGCCATGTGGCCGTTCGCGATGTAAGCATAATCCATTTGGGCTTTTGCGGCCTGTGGGAAAGACGGAGTCATTTTCAAATATCGATCGGCTTCAGCTTTATGGAATTTAATTTGCTCTCCACAAAATTTCACGCAAACCTCACGCGCGGATTCGCAAGCTGATCCGATGGCGGCGCTTGCCGCCTGACCAGTCTGACTGGCACCTTGCTGAATAATTGCGTTTGGGTTGATCGCAGTGCTTTGCTGGAATCCCATGGTCGTGATGACAGAGGTAGCAGCACTCTCTTGCGCGCTTTTAGTTGCTAAGCAAGCAGTCGTCATCTTCTGGTAAGTGCTCTCGCAACCCGGATCGCTTGCGCCTTGCGCGTGGGCCAACAATGGGAGCGCGAACACGACAAGCAGGTGAAGCCTCAAAAATGAAGCAAATCTGAAAACACAGAGACGATTCTCCATTTTCTTGTATTCCCCCTCTTCGTTTTCAAACTGCCCTTCTTATTTTTTGCATACTCCCTTATGTGTTTTACAGAACTCTGCGCAGCCTTTGCCCTGAGAGCCATATTGAGAACAGTATTTGGTCATCGGCGCCTCACACTCAGGTTTGTTCGTCATTTGTGATGACGAGCAATCTGGCTGTCCGGCAGAAGCCAATGTTCTTGTTCCCGAAGTAGGGACTGCAATTCTGGGACTCATTGAAGGTCCAGATTGAGTTTGTGTTGCGGAGATGTAGCCTGGTGTGCCGCGCGCTGATGATGAGACGTAACCTGGAGTGCCGCTGGGTGTCTGCTGAACGCGCGGGTAATATGAGGTACCTGGTGTTCCTGTGTTAAACGGTGATCCAGATGAAGATGTCTGATCTGTTGTTGCATTTTGATCTATCGGTTGAATTGTTGGGACTCCACCTGGGGTCACGTATCCCACAAGGTATTTGCAGGAGTCAGCTTCAGGCTTTGAAACACAAAAGCCAGCACATGTTGGATCACCAGAGCGACTTCCTTCTGCGACTTGGAGGCAATAATTGTTAAGTCTATCAAAACAATCAGGGCGGCCATAATTGTCCACATCAGAGCAAGTGCCCAGAGAAGCCAATGAGGAGCTAAAGCTTGGATCCTTAGAGATCATTGAGCATTTAGACTTTATATCCTCAGAAGCACTAATCCTGGCTGATAGAACGGCCACACAATGGTTGGTGGTCCAATACTCAACCATATCATCATAAGTCTGAAATCCCGAGTCCGGGTCGGTGCCAATCGGATCCACCGACGTAGGATCGCCAGGAGTGGTGGGTTCACCGCTGGAGGAACCGCTGTCACTATTCCCACTTTTGGTAAGAAGAAAAATCCCACCTGCAGCGGCCGCTGCAAGGCCAAGTGTGGTGGCGCTTATACCAGTTTCAGCTACGACAGTACCCATTTGTGTTTGGCAACGTTCTGCATTTGCCTTGGCAGTAGCAGCTAAGCCTTCTTGGCGCTTGGCTTCGGCCTCGTTTTGGGTGGAGGCGGCTACGCTCGCGCTTTTGTTGTGTCTCTGTATTGCCTGTGTACAGATCTGTTCGCATTCTTTAAGTGTCTTAGCGCAAGAAGCCGACACGTTGGCATTTTTTTCTTGACCGATCAAGGCTGTTTTCTGAGCCTGTTCGGCAGCGAGGTTCAGGCCCGGTCGACATGCGAGACTGCCCTCTTGGTGGCCATTTGAGGGGTATTGAAGGCTCTGTCCTGCGGGGCATCCTCCCGAACTAGTTGCGCTCGCCACGCTTACTTGTCCAGCCACATCATTTGTTGCCATTGCTGTGATACACACTTTTCCAAGTTCCTCATATTCTTTTTGGCAGCCAGGACTTATGTCTGCAATTGCATTATTTTGATAAAAAGGTGAGCCAGCCAATCCAAGTGTAAAAAAAACTGCAAGCAATTGCCTTCCCAAACGACTTCTATAGTGACTTCTATTATTTCTTGATTTTAAAATTCTCATCGTCCTGACCTGCCATCCCTTTTTTTGGCCAACATCCCGATCATGCGCATTCGGAAATCGGTATGAGCCAATTTGTATTATTAAATCCAATTTTTTAGGACTTACGCAGAAGAACGGTCTATCAACTTCATGTCCGAATTTTACGCACCCACAGCAGAGCTAAGCCACGTCCTAATAATAGTACCGCTAATTCTAAATTGTAGAAATCTGATTGATAGAAAATCGACAAAAAGTTAAAATTCTAGCGCTTTTCGTCTCATTTTGATATGAATATGGCCGAGGGCCATTTTTCTATTGAATTCGGACCGGGGAGGAATGGTGCAATCGGTGTGGCAAGACATGCACAGCGAGGTACAAATAGAAAGCCGTGTAAATGTCGCCAATACCATCATCAATAATTTTACGAACATCCTCTAGTTCAGGTGATCCTTCTGTCAATTTGAGAACCTTGATGCTACGACCTTCAGATGCGTCGCTGGCCCAGGCGTAATATTCCAGGAAGTCGTCTAGATAGGGATCCTTTGGACGGATCAACAAAATCACCACGTCCTGGCCGCTCAGAATTTGCTCGGGAGTTGAACTCTTCATGCTGATGTGGCTCACCTCCACGTTATCGACACGACGTCTTGCAAGGAGTCTCCGGACCACGAGCTCCCATCGCGGCGAAATACACATCCCATCGGAGCAAACAAATCGAATTCGGACGGGTGGTTTGTTGTAGAAATCCCTGGCAAGAATTGCCTTATGGCAGCTGACAGTTTCACTCAATCCTGGTCCGGTCCAGCATATGATTGCAATCGATAGTATTTCGGGAGTTCGGTTTAGTGCACTATTGATGAATCTCGAAAATGTTTTCAGTCTGGAAATGAACGAAATATGAGATACAAAAATAACCATAGTTGAAGGTTACCCCAGAGCAATTGGCGTGCCATTTAGGAAGAGCTGATGTTGCACAAGAGATGAGATTTAGATGGTAAAAAGGAAAAGATCACTCAAAACTTTACCAAAAATAAATATTTTACAAATTCGCCTATTCAAAGCCAGAAGGCCCACTCAAATTATTATACGACTCAAAGATGATTACTTCAGATCAGCCAACAATAGAAAAGAAGTGCCGCCCAATTGTATCACCTCAATTTTTTTGGGTTCTATTTGTTATTGTAGAGAGTAATCGCGCTCAGCGAATTTTTTATATGTCCTTCGATGAGCTTAGTCGTGTAGGTGACATATAATAAAGTATTGTTTTTTCTATCATAGATTCTTCTGACATTTAGTTCCTTAAAGAGGTTAAAAAATTTCTTATTAAAGCCACCCTTGTCGACAGAGAAAATATCTTCTCCTTCAGTGCTCTTTTCAATTTTCCTCAAGTCACTTTCAGATATTGGACCCGTTTGTCGGCATGCAATACTTGAATCTGATGGGTCACTTGAAAAAGTCAGACCAGTTGCTTCCACAGTTGAAATAAAGCAGGTCGCTCCAGATACAATTGGATCTTGAAATGCCAATACCTTCAGTCGATTGCTACTTAGGACGTTCCAGCCCCTGGAGCCCATTCTAAATGCGCCGACCTCCTCTGCAAGAACAGATCCGCTGGCCACTGCAACCATAAGAGCAAAAATACACTTTTTCATAATTTTCCTCATTCCTGATGTTTATTGTTTTGAAAATTCACAGGGAATCCCCTCTTGAGAGAGACCTCTATCTAGCTATCACTTTATTGTGGAGTATCCTAACAGTTGGTTCAGCAAAAGCCGAAAGCCTAAATGCTATGAGTGTCGTTAGCAGCAAGGATACAGGTATAATTATTACCATTGAATTCTCCTAAGAACCTTGTAGAAGTTTGTCTCCGATTCGCGGGTCGATAGGCAGAAATTATGGAGCTAGATTTTTTGTTATCATCGGGATCGTGATGATGAAGGAATTGAGCAAAAAAATGAACAACTAAACAAATCGTTAGGGGAGGCATTTTTGTGAATACGCAGAATAGGAAATTAAAGGTTCTTAAGAAAATATTGTATCTCTGTCTTTTCGTGTTCGTTCTTGGGGGGGCACGCGATGGCCGGGCCGAGGGGAAAATTGAATCTCATGGTACCTATTGGTCAAACGGACATTTTCTTGCTCGACCTCTCAAATCCTCTGAGGACAAGGGAATGTTTGCTGGTCTTGGAACAATGGAACTTGAGGTTAGCTACGGGGCTATAGAGGGGCACGATAAGTATGTCGGATTGAACTCTTCGGTTTCAACCAAGTCTCCAGCTGTGCTAGAGAAATTTCGCTCCCTTGATCTCAACAAAACCTACGTTTTTGTTTATGAATATCCTCATCCCTTAAATCCTGTTTGGAACGATACTCATTCGCTGATCACTGAGATTAAGGATGTTGAACCCATCGGCTCTGTTCCGCCTTTTGAGAAAATCGATGTGCCAAAGACGGAAGGGCGTTTTGGAAGATACAGTCCCGATGGTTCTCGAAATGGTATTTTGGTTGAGGTCGAGCGTTGGGGATTCTTCTCAAAGGTCTGCACTTTAACTCTGCACCTGGGCGGCATGGCGGGAGGCCAAGATCTATCAAATGTCTTTACGGATATGGTCATTTATGGAGAGAAAAATTGTGCTGCTGCGGAAGCTCTTTTGCCTTTTGCCCGCGAGATCAGAGTGGGTTACTCGCAGGATTTTATTGAAGTCTGGGAAGGCTCTACTCGAATTGTCCACAGCATCGATGTTTTGACGCAAGCTCATTTAGTTGGGCAAAAGGCCACCGGTTCTATGAGTTTTGACGAAATTCAGAGAGCACTTTTGGAAGACCCGGTATTTTTAAAGAAACTGAAGAAGCAGCTTGATCGGAGTGAGTGAAAAGTATCAGTGAATTAGAATTGATTTTTTTGTGCTATCTAAGCAGAGAGGCCGACCCAAGAAGGGCCGGCCCAGTGGTGATTGATTATTTCTCACGGATGCCTGCACAGAGTATCATTGTCTCCAAGAAGAAGACCGTGTATCAGCGGCGACCGCAGGACCGAGTAAAGACTTCGCTACGGCCCCGATGGCATTCAACGACTCGACAGCCCAAAAGGCGTTCGTCTCTGCATTGGAAGATGGCATCTCGGGAAGCTTCTCTTTCGGAGGATCCATATCCAGGATCGCTTTTGTAGAAATGACCACGTCCATCATGTCCTTGAGCTACGCATCTGTAAGAGGTGCTTTCACATCTTTCAACACAGTCCCCGTGTTCTCGAAGGCAAGACCAGCAAGAGTCATGGCCATTGGAGTGTTCCTCATGTCCCCGATCTACCGCGCGACATTCCATGCCATCGGAAGGGCGACCAGGACGACCTGGAAAGGGCCTGGCGGGCGGAGGTGGTCTATGCCCATCTCGGTGATCACGGATGACGTCAATGATATCAAAAAAATCACCGGCCCCACGGGCTTCGCTCTTTTGAGTATGAATGAAAAAGAGCAAAATTGTCGATAGTGCAAAAAGAAGCGAGCTTTTCATGTTTTTCATAAGTTTATCCCCCTTGTATTATTGAATCCCCGTTTCCATCGGAGTCGAAATGACACTTTTGATGGATACGAACTAGAATATTACAAAGGTCATGCCAGAAAATCTTGGCAAAAAGGCTCCAAAATAAAAAAATCCGAGATATCTAAATGACATCTCAGAGTTTTATAGCGCCTTATCGTAGTTGCTTTGTCGGTTACTGAACTTGGTAGTGACCTGCTGTTGTGCAAGAATATTCCGTCTGGGGGCCATTTGTTGAAATATGCATTGTGGAGATATCAATGAGAGACTTTTTTGTTTCCGGGTCGAAATAAAGGTGGGCGTAGCCGGATTTGCCGAGGTCAGCCGAAAGAATAAAAGCTTGATTAGTTAGGTCCCCGATATAAACCACTCGACCGTCACCAGGGATAAATTCAACATTGGGTTCAGCCCTGGGGTTGAGTGGCTTTTCTGTGACGGTCCAATAGGAGCTACTAGGAATATGAGGTGCTCCCGCAACCTGTTTAACAATATACGTCGGTGCGCCCAGGACATCAGCTCTTGAGCAGGTGAGTAGTTCCACTTCGACATCAGCGAATGCAGCAGAACTGAGAACGAGACTAGCTAAAATAAAAAAAACCTTTTTCATTATTCCTCCCCTAGCGAGCCTTAGGTCGCTTTTGACTTTAGGCTTCTGGTTGTTAGTTCAATTTTGATAAATCCACTTATTAGCCTAGGCAGAACATAGGAGGAAATCTCAAATATGGGCAAGACTAACTGTAATATGTAATTAATTTATGAGGGGAGACAAATGGTGTATCAACTTTCTGGTAAATAAGGGGGCATACGCTCGACTCGCTCGGAGCTCACCCTTCGTACCCTTTGATAAATTGGATGGCCTATTTGGCTTGATTCCAATTGACACCAAGTTCTTCAGGGGAGCGGGGTCCAATTGTGAAATCCCTTGGACTTCAGCACAGGTGCCCATGCTTCGGCAGCTTCGTTGTCTCGAAAAATCACAATTGAGTTTTTTGTGAACCAGGTGCCAAGGCCCCTTTCCTGCAAAAAGGCTTGCCAGGCTTTTTTAATCATCAGGGCATGATTTAGCTTGGCCCCTGGGCTGTCTTGAAACTCCTCCCAAGCACGGACATACTCTTCGACGGTGGAGGGGTTAAAAAAATCAGGATTCTGAATGAGAGCAGAAAAACTCTGATTGGTGCGTAAATCGAACGTGATCATGACCTTAAGATCCTCTGAGAGTACGCTCGCGGTCTTCCTCGCTTCTCTGTATATTTCTGCCGAAATAGTAGAAGGCTCTCTAGGGATAGGTGCGATATCAAGATCGCTGATAGTGGAAGGCTATGAACCGAAGTCAAAATGAACTCGGCTTCCATAGATGACAAAGACATCAAATGCCTGCAAATGTGGACTGCTTTTGAGTCCTTTCAAAAGCATCTTCATTTGGTCTTCATTTAGACCCATCGGGGGTCTAAATTTTTGCTGTCTGAAGAGGGCCGGAGGTGAGAACTCTTCTGAGTCGTAAGGAGAACCAATAGAGGTCTGACGGGAAATTCCATTGGGGTTTTGGAGCGCGGATGTGCAGGCAGCATTGGCGATTGAACTTTGAGCTCCAGTAAGAGAAGCAAACAAGAGGACGAGGCGACCAAAAGCTATCTTTATATCGATTTCCGCAATTACCATAAGTGTGCCACCAATTCATGTTTTTCGACCCGAATTCGCAGTGGGAATGAGAGTCCTTGGGGTTCGGCTATGAGTGATATAATGGGACGGAACTGGTGCTCCTAACAAAAAGAGATTAGAAAATATATCGAAAAGGTGTGCTTTGATTATTTATTGAAAAAAGGAAAGATATTTGGATCAGATTTGGCAGAAAATCCAAGATTTTAGAAAATTAAAAAAAAGCCTAATTTTAGAAAAGACCCAGATTCAAGAAAGACCCAATGCCATGGCCTTGGCGATAATGGGCACGCCTTTGGCAAAAAATATAGGAGCGACTTTCATAGGCGCCAATCCCTTTGCAGTAGAGGTCCGTCAGGTATCGGAATGGCTCTTGCTCTAGATTGTGTCGGATTGTTGAAAAATATAGAAGGAGCTTTAAATGCACTCAATGACAAAAAAAACAAAGATAGTTGAGGCGGTCTGTACTTTTATTCTAGCTGTATGGACATTGTCGGCGTTCGCCGATTATGAGAGTCGCTACCAGTATTCTAAAGAAAAGGGGGACATAGGATTTGGGGCTACTTTGGGTCCAAGCCTTGGCATCTCGGCTTCCTATGCTTGGTCTTCGACTAACACAATAGAAGCAGCCGTAGCTATGGAAATGAAGGGCGTACAAAATATTCGCACATGGGCTGATTACCTATGGGTCCACCCCAGCTCTCTTGAAGTTATGAGCGTTGATTTTGGTTGGTTTTGGGGCGGCGGAGTCGGTTTTAGGACAGAAAACGATCCCGACCTGGAGGAGGAATACCTGGCCGGTCCTCGATTGGTTGGGGGGTTGACAAAGTCATTTGATTTTCTTGCCCTGGAATTGGTGGGGCAGCTTTCCTACACCCAATACCTCACACAGATCACTAAGGGCGAGCCTGATATTTCGATTGGATTGCGTTATTATTTCTGATTGGGTACGTCCCTTTTGATTGTATCTTGTACTGATACAGCAAGGCTAAAACAGATGGCCAATATGATCGCAAAGAGCAAAGAGCGGATTCATTAAGAGGTTGCTCATTGAGTGTTTGGAAGCTGGAGCAACTTCAGATTCTTATTATGATCAAAGAGCTCGTTATCTTGTCAGTGCGTTTGAAGGTCCTTTGCACTGGATTGAGTCTCAATTTTCAAAGGATGCTTGTTAGCTTGTCATTGTTAGGCTGCCGTTGGCCCAGAAAGTGCAGTCTGTCGCCCAATAGAATGCTTTGCGTGAATTTTGAGGGAAGAACAATGTGCTTGTTTGGGTCATATTTTTGGAATGTATTTTTGTGGCCTTCTGTTTTTTTTACAGCCACTCAGATCTGCTTTGCGAGCTCTCCTTCGAAGCCTTCTTCAAATACATTAGGCAAGCCGACTACTGAGAGATTGATCAGCAGATTTGAAGTCAAGGCCTTTACATTTCAAACCTTGTCGGCTCGCGAAGGGAGCATACTTTACAGTCATGATCCAGCCCGCATGCGCTGGGAGCTGGCGATCAGGCGAGTTGAGAAGGATAAAAATGGTGAAATGGAGATCGCGAGCAGTTTGAGACAAGTTGGGCGAAGAGCTTTTCCAATCGTTCTAAAGTCCTTGGCAGGATGGGGAAGTGAGGGACATCACTTTAGAGAGGTCTTGGACCGAGCCCTTCGTGATTATAACAGGAATAAGAGAGGGCGTCGAAAACAAAGCCTTCAGATTTCTCAGGAAAGTGTGGCGGTGGCCAGCTATTATTTAGGAGGAAAGAATCGGATCACAAAGGAGTTTTATCTGTTCGTGGATTACGATTCATCTGGAATCAATCTCTGGGTGGTGAGTCGATCAGGAATGGGTAATGAGAAATTTGAAGGCGGGACGCTTGAGTCATCAAGAACTTCAAGGCAGTTTGATAAAATTCAGACATCACCGGAAGAGGGCCAAGCCGAGAAACGACAGGCAGCCGGTTTTGCGGATAGTGTTTTAGCCCGTCTTGTTGGAAAATACCTTGTTAACTCTGGAAGAGATCAGATTCGTTTGGTCTTACATCTACAAGATATCACCAGCGATCGAAATGGCGGGATAGAGTTGAAAGCAGGGATAGGACTCGCCGGTGGAGGTATTCAAAATATCGATTTTGGGCCGCTGACCTCGGCAGGAGAGTTTTACGATACTTATAAAACCTACTATAATGAAGAGCGTTTGAAAAAGAGACAAAGGAATCTGGGTTTTGTTGAGCATGAGAGCATGGTGTATGTCGGAAAATTGGATTTTGGAGGAAGAAATCAGCTCACAAAAAGATTCTATCTTATAGTTGAATGGCCCACTGCCGAAATCAAGACATGGATCGTCAGCAAAAAGGATTCAGGTGTTGAGAAAATTGAAAAGGTGTATTTGAGAAAACTCCTGGACGGGTGCCAGGAGTTTCTTTCGAATGAAAATGAATAAATAGACAGATAATGCTATCCAAATTAAGGAATCCTTACCGTAATAGCAGCTTCCCCAGAAACATCGGGATTTCTAAAACGAATTACATAAGTGGCTCCTGAAGGATAATTACTCAGAGGTTGATCCAGGTAGTAGTGATTGCCGTCGGTGCTCCATTTTTCAGGTAAGAATCTAGTCCAATCGAACGTGCCATCAACTTTTGTCTCTCCCCGTGGACCGGCATTGAGAACGGTGATTTTGAAACGACCGCCCGAAGTGCTGAATGAGGCGCTAACGGGCTTTAGCTTTGTGCCCAAAGTGAAGGTTTTTGAACCGAGTTCAGGATTGGTTTGCCCTTGAAGATCGATTCCGAAGGCTTTGATCGTGTGTGCCTGACCATTTCGATAGCTATTAGGGATTCTAAATTCAAAGCCATGGTTGCCTGGAATTTTTACGATGTCGTTGACGTCGGTGCGCACTTTGTTGGCGATATTGTCTCCAGCAAGTGCACCATCGATGTAGTATTGTATGGCGATGCTGACATTGGCATCGTTGGGATCATAGGCCCATCCAGCCAAGATTCCATCTCCAATAAAACCATCAACGATTCCACGAGGCGCTTCGTTATTGCTTCCAGAGGTAACGCAGGCAGCTCTGGCAGTATCGGGTTGAAATCCACTGTTGCATGATTTCACTCGGCAGACCCCACCCGTCCACTGTTGATTTGTTGTATTGCAAGTTTGACCTTCCATTTGTCCTACGCCGTTGGCTATATTGCAACTGCCACCTTTCGTCGCAGGATCGCATTCGTTTCCACCGCTGCTCAACTCAGACCGATAGAGTTCTTGAACTCCAGAGGCATCGAGTCCGCTCATTGGGACGATCTGTTTAATCTTTTCGCCCTTGCGACTTCGGATGGTATCTTTTCCGTTCTTGGAGAAAAATTTTACCCCATAGTGCATAATCGAATTGAAATCGTAGGCGCCAAGAATAACACCGGGTAGAATGTCGAACTGATCTTTATATTCTTCTACAATGTTTTCGTATAAAATTTCGACGAAAGTGTCACGGTCTGTTCGTGATTGTTCATGCCAAAAACCCAAAGCATGAAGTATTTCGTGAACATCAGCGGCCAAACCGCACCCACCGGATTGCACAAACACGGGTTGAGCACCGCCCTGTCGACCCACGTAAGAGCCGCAAGTATTGGCCTGATCGGACTTTACAAACTCTAGGTAGTCAGCCTCATTTTAGAGTTCCCCAAAAATAGTGGACAGTTTTCTTCGAGCGGTTTAAACAAACCGATGGGAGATAACAATGAGTTCAAAGAGAAGGGTTTTTTCAGAAGAGTATAAGGCCGAAGCCATTGATTTAGCAGAGAAAATGGGAACAACAAAGGCCTCACAAGATCTAGGTATAAATCCGGCAAATATTCGTCGATGGAAAATCGAAGCGCAATCAGAGCGCCCTGCGAGCGGCGCGAAACCTATGAAGAACTGGAGCTTGAGGTTCGAGAACTCAGAAAGGAAAATGAGTATTTGAACAAAGTCAGCGATGTTCTAAAAAAAAGCCTAGGGATCATATCAAAGGATCAAATGAGAAATTCCAAATGATTTTGGACCTTTCAAATGAAGTTCCTATCAACCGCCTGTGCAGACATTTTGGGGTGAGTACCAGTGGGTATTACCAATGGAAAGCGAATAGTCAGTTCAAATTCTTGACGAAAAAAAGGGAAATCTGCAAGGAAATTGAGGAGATTTTCAAAGCTAGCAAAAGTACCTATGGCTCACCAAGGATCTTTCATGAGCTGAGGAGCAAGGGATTTTCTGTAAGTGAAAATACTGTTGCGAAGTATATGAGGGAGATGGGATTGGATGCCCGATTAAAGAAAAAATATCGAGTGAGAACGACTAATTCGAACCACGAGGGCCCAATTGCTCCACGAGTTTTCAGGATCGAGGATGATCTGCCCAAAGACTCTAATCAGGTCTTTGCCGGAGATATCACTTATCTGAGATTTGGATCTGGCTTTTTCTATCTGGCCATAGTTCTCGATGTTTGTACCCGAAAAGTTGTGGGCTGGTCGGTCACTGACAGTTTAGAAACCACCGGGGTCTTGAATGCTCTGCAGATGGCATTGGCTAATTGCGGAAATAGAGCGAAGATCGTCTTTCACTCGGACCGCGGGATTCAGTACGCGAGCAAATTATTTTTGGCTTTGCTAAAGAAGAAGGATGTGATTCCGAGCATGAGTCGCAAGGGAAACTGCTACGACAATTCGATTGTTGAGAGTTGGTTCAAGTCATTCAAGTCTGAGTGTCTTTACCGTCATGACTACAAAACCGAAGCAGAGTTGAGAATCTTAGTTTTGAGTATATTGAAACCTGGTACAATAAAAAAGATTGCATTCATCGCTTGGCTATCAAAGTCCTTTGGAGTATGAATCAACACTAAATGCCGCCTGAGAAACTATCCAGTTTTTCTGGGGAATTCCATTTGTTCTTTTTACGAACTTGATCCCTGTGTTGTCAGTAATGGCTCGCATGGCAGATTCGACACTGCCAGTGGCGCCAGAAACAGCGGAAGTAATCACATAGGGCACGATCCCTTTTGTCCAAAGTCGTCCGCCCTGAATCGCAAAAGCAAATGACTGAACCCCGTTGAATTCTTCAAAGTCAAGAACCCCTGTTTTTGCCGACGGGAGAACAAAGTTAAGAGGCTTAGAGTTGAGTTCGTCAATTTTTCCCAAAACAATATCATCTTCAAAAAGCGCATATCCACTAAGATTTCTAAAAGCCAAATCCTTTTCGTAGATTTGATCGTCTTGAAAAAATCTTGCTGTGACAAATCCACGAGATCCGTCGGCAGAAAGTCGCAAATCCGTTGGACTAAACTTCCCGCAATGATTACCGACCAAAGTCAGAAATAGTGCACTCATCGCGATTAAGATCTTTTTGAAATAAGATTTGTTAATTTTTCCCATTAAAACCCCTCGATTGATTGTTCAATGGGTGGAAGTGCAATTTTTCGGGTCGACCGCGTTTGTTTGGAATCAGGTAGTTAGGCTTGAGCGACTGCCTTAAATCCATACACCTGTCAGTTTCTCTCTGACACCCGTCTCATAATGAAACTTGGGTGAACTGTCATATCAGGGGGGTTGGTGCTGTGTTGAGATCAGCCTCGATCTATTTAAAGCTGGTGTTCTTGTAGAGAGTCAATGCTGCTTCGATGACTCGATGAGCTTCCGCGCAGTCAAAGAACTCTTCCACCTTGACGATTTTATTTTCCAGTGCCTTGTAATCCTCAAAAAATCGTCGAATTTCTTTGATTCTGTGCGGAGGTAGGTCATTAATAGAATTAATTTGGGTATATTCAGGATCATCGGCGTGAACTGAGATGATTTTGTCATCTGCCTCGCCCTGATCCAGCATTTTCATAACGCCAATTGGCTTTGCTCGCATAATACAAAGAGGGACTGCTGCCTCCTGTCCCAAAACGAGAATGTCCAGAGGATCATTGTCTTCGCAATAGCTTTGAGGAATAAATCCATAGTTAGCTGGGTAATGGACAGAGCTGAAAAGGATTCGGTCCATTTTGATCAGACCGCTCATTTTATCGAGCTCGTATTTGACCTTAGAGCCCTTCGGAATTTCTATGATAGCATTTACAAAAAAGGGAGATTGTTCTCCGACTGCTACGTCGTGCCAGGGATGCATGGGACCACCTTGTTGTTTCTTGTTTTCAGCAGATATTAGTTCATTTCAAATTTTCTTTTGCTTGCTCAAGTTGCCCAATAAGAGAAAACCATTTTTCCTCCAGACTCGACATTTGTTTACCTAAATCACTTAGCTCTCTCATTTTAGCTTGGGCCTCTGATCCCGACGATGTCTGTAAAGCTTCGGTCAATTCAATGCAGCGCTTTTCGTCTGAGGATATTTTTCTTTGAAGAAGAGAAATTTCCTTTTCGAAGGCAGAAATTTCTTTTTCAATTTTTTTTCTCAGCTCTTTAGGCTTGGAGGAGTGACCAAGTGAGTTTTCTGAGCTCGGGTTGGTTGAATGCAGATTGTTTACTGAGGCCATGGCGTGAAGCGTCGTATTGCCCATCGCTGGTTCTGACTGATGAGAAGGCGTGGATAGAATCCCTTGCCTCTGGCTCCAAACATATTCGTCGTAGGTTCCCGGGTAGAGTAGGGCTTTGCCATCTTTGATTTCGATAATCTTTTTCGCGAGACGCTTGATAAAACTTCGATCGTGACTGACGATGACGACGGCTCCCTCATAGGTTTGGAGGGCTTGAGTGAGCGCCTCAACGGTATGGAAATCCAAATGGTTGGTGGGCTCATCAAGAATAAGCAAAGGTGATCGCTTCAAGAGGATTTGTCCGAGCGCGACTCGTGCCTTCTCGCCACCAGATAAAATTTTGACCTTCTTTTCGATGTCTGTTCCCGAAAACAAAAGTGCCCCTGCCAAATCTCTTGCTTGCTGAGGAATGATGTCTGGATGAGCTTTTCGCATGAGAGCTTCATAAACAGTATCCGTCAGATTGAGCTCCTCTGCGACATGCTGGGCGTAATAGCCTGTCGTGACTCCATGTCCTGACTTTAGCGTCCCTTGGAGGGGAGCCATAACTCCGGCGAGGACTTTCAATAAGCTTGTCTTACCAGCTCCGTTGACACCGACAATTCCAACGTGATCCGCCCGTTCAAGGGTGAGTCCAATACCAGATAAAATAGTCCGGTCTCCGTAGCCGATACATAGATCTTCTGCAGAGAGAACAGTCTTGCCCGTTCTAAAGGGAGGGGCTATTGGAATACTGGCTCCCACCAAAATGGGTTTGAGTTCGATAGAATCCATTTTATCAAGTCGCTTTAAGCGACTCTGAACTTGGCGGGCCTTAGTTGCTTTGGCTCCGAATCTGGCGGCAAATTGAAGGATCGTTTTACGTTTGGCGTCCTGAGACATGGCTTGCTTAGAAAGCTGTTCTCGCAAAAGGGCTTTTTGTTCAAAATAGTCATCGATATGTCCATTGAACTTTGTAAAATCTCCAGCCTCCACCTCAAGAGTGTGATCTGTTGTGCGCCGCAAAAATTCTCTGTCATGTGAGATGAGTAAAAAAGCCCCACCAAAGCTTTGGAGAAATTCTTCCAAGACAAGCAGAGATTCGAGATCCAAATAGTTTGTTGGTTCATCAAGTAGAAGCAAGTTTGGCTGTTGCCCGATAAGCCCAATGAGCTTGCATCTCATCCGATATCCACCACTGAGTGCAGCAAGGGGAGTGGAGAGATGGCTATCGGAGAGACCCATCTTTTGTCCGAGTCTCTTGAGATCCCAGAGAGGCATTTGGCAGATGTTTTCCCAATACTGCGAAACTGTTAACCCAGGCTCTAGGAATTCCTCTTGTGCCAAATAGCCAAGGCGCAGGGAATGAGAGCGAATAATTTGGCCGCTGTCTAATTGATCTTGGAGAGTGAGACAGCGAAACAAAGTGGTTTTTCCAGCACCGTTAGGCCCGATCACGCCGATATGTTCGCCCTCATTGACCGCGAAACTGGCTCTTTCAAAAAGAGTTCGAGAGCCAAAGGCTTTGGATCCATTGTGTACCTGTAAGAGAACGTCCGCCATAGATCGACCACCATACCAAATTTTGTAATAAAATCATGCGAGGAATTGGAGTTAGGCGTTTTTCTTGCTGATCACTCGTTGCTGATCGAGACTTTGGCAGTCAAAAGAGGCTTTAGAAAGTGAGTTGTTGTAAAATTATTTAAATGCCGCGTCGATTTTACATGTTATGTAGAGCGATTTTACGCATTAAAATCACTAAGAAGAAATAAAAATAGTTCCATTTTGGCCTCCCGGTTGGTACCACTGTAGCCGATCGGTGGTGGCTCTCGTTGGCCATCATCTACACAGTACAATAGGATTAGTTCAACCTTACGCAAAGTTGGGGGTTTCCATGGGTAAATCGCGTCGGCCAGGCCTGCTTTCTATTTGTGTTATCTTCATGGTGGCATATATTTTCCTCAATTTATCTTTGGTGTCTTCAGCAGGTGAAGAGTCCCCCATGTCTCCTGGGCGCGTTGATCTTTCGAAGCATTCAGATCGATTGAGTCGTCATATGGCGGCGCAGTTATCCTACTCTCTGGATCAAATTTTAAACAATATTATCGGCGCCAATCAAATTCTGTTTGACGGTCCGGTGGATTCGAGAGGGCTTCCAGGAGCAGTTCTGGCAGCCCCAAGTAAGGAATGGGATGAGAGGCGAAAGGAATGGCAAGACTATCGAAAAAACTGGACTCGCGATGCTGCAATCACGATGCGGTTGGTATTTAGAATTATGGCCAAAGGAGAATTGGATTATCTTCCCGCGGAACGGAAATTGGCCCTAGCCAGGGCCTACGTGCAATTTTGTGAAAAGGCCCAAAGCATTCATTTTAAGGATGGGAAATATGATTTAGGTCACGCTCTTGTCATGCCCGATGGTAAACCAAATCCCAATGAATGGGGTTATCCTCAAAATGACGGACCTCCTTTGCAAGTCATCGCTCTTTCTGAAGTTCTTCAGCTGATGAGAGAATTGCGTACTGTCGACATTCCGCTGCAGAGGCTAATTTTGACGGTGATGAAACGTAACATCGACTATATGGTCGAGCATTATGATAATCCGGCGGTCGAGCGATGGGAGGAGGAAAAGGCCCGGGCGCACTTTTCAATTTCAGTTGAGATGCTGCGAGGATTGCACACGGCCTACGCTTCTGCAGAGATGTTTGATCCTTCTTTGAATGCTCGAGTGGCTCTCAATCCGTCAATTTTGTTACCAGCAATGATTGATTTAGCTAACAAAATCGAAGAGCGCTTTATAGGCGTTGGCGCAGGGTTCATTCCGGCCAAATACGATATGATTCCGGATGGCAGCACGGTTAGAGATAAAACGTCGCAGCTGGATATGCAGGTCATTATGACTTCGATTGCAATGAACAAATACTGGGAGATGAACATTCCTCAGGTGAGAGAAGATTTTATTTATCCCCCCAGTCATCCGTTGATGCGTGCAACTTTTGACAGGCTGAGAGAGGACTTTAGGCATCGTTATAATGTGAATCAACATGGGGTTGATTCGGTGAGTGGCCTTCACCTGCCAGGAGTGTTGTTTGGGCGATATGCGGAAGACACTCATTTTGACGGGAGTCCCTGGTTTATTACGACATTTGCCGCAATTCAATATTTACTTTGGGACGCAGTTCAAATTCAAATTTCCCCTTTGGTCATTTCGGATGTAGATTTGCCTTATTTTCAACATCTTGAGACGGGGCTGGACGCAAAGGTTTTGGTGCCGGGTGTCTACGCGGGAAATAGCGAAGTTCGAACAAAGGTTCGTGACGCACTTGTTAGGTCTGCCGAAGAGATTTTCTTTCGTTTGATGGTTCATACGGGAAGTGAGCTTTCTTTGACTGAGGTTTTAAAGAAAGTGGGTGGCTTTAAGTGGGGAATACATGAACTCACTTGGAGTCATGTCGAGTTCGTAAAGACAAAGCGAATGTTCGAAAGAGCACAGGAAGAGTTTGGTCTTAAATTGAGTTTTAATGTGAACGGTCCCGTATCGACTGCTGTGGAGACGGCAGTGTTAGCTGAGGAGAGGGAAGTGGCTCAGCAACTACCAACTGCTATTGTTGCGGCACCTGATGCATCGCTAAATCCAGTCGCTACTCATGATGGTATGAGTGGTGCAACGATGGTCACAATCGCTGCTCCAGCAGTTGAGGAGGCTTCGGGCCTGTCAGGACAGAAGGCTTCTCTTTGCAGGATGTTCTTGGGACGTGACGGCTCAGCAGCAGGTGATTTGGCTTTTGCTCAATAAGCAGAGCGCAGCACACTTGTCTTTAATTAAAAGGTCCTAGGTTCAGCTCCCGTCCTCTACTTGGGAATGGGACCGTCGGTATTGTTTGGAATTTCTATCTCAACTGCAGCCTCCTTCACTTCGCCATTTTTCGTGAGATATTTGATAATGAGATAGGTGCCAGTAGCTGAGGTCAACATAGTCACATTGTCTTTCATATCCCTAGATTTTAGATACGCCAATGGATTGAATTTTCCAGACGTCTCAATGGAGAGTATTCGCGAATCACCCATAATTTTTCGAGCCTTCAAGTAGGCAGAGACTAGGTGGGGGACTTCTCGAATCACACGAGGAACATAATATCCGGTCGCATCGCCAACTAACCCACACACAACACCAGAACATAAGACGCCATTTCCACTCCAAAATTCTTTGAAACCATACTTAAGGCGCTCACTGGAGCTCATTTTTAACATTTCCCTGTAATCTGCTGAAAATCTCATTGCATTTGCCTCTATCTGTTTCAGTTCGTCAGGCGAAACGCTGATTTTGAATCTTTTGGTGGAAGCGTTCGGAATGATTTTTGCCATCATCTCAAACTCCCTTTCAGATAGAGCTCGTCCACTGGGAATCTTTGGGTTTGTTCCATACAATCTACCATTTACAAGGAGGTCGAAGTGTCCCTGGCTATCCCAAAAAACCAGCGTCACCCCATTTTCTCCATTGTTAGATCCTGCGATCTTAAGATTTTTTAGCGGAGCTATGAATGCCCCAAGTGCCCTGCCCAAGCCAGGCATAGCAACTATGGCTGGTGCACTGAGGAGAGCTACGATAGCACAATTGTTAGCGGCTTCTTTGGCTTGCTCTAACGGAGATTGATTTGTCGAGCACACATTTTCTTTTGCCAAGTCAGTTGTTTTAACTAGTTCTATCACTTTTCTATGTTGATTAGAACAAGCGGATCCAGTTGCTTCTGCCGCCATAGCAATTGTACTGAATTGGATACTTCCTCCCAAGTATAGAAGGGGATGCCTTAGAATTGAGTAGTTGGTTACGGCGCCACCCAATCTAATGGCGGCAATCGCTTCACCAATTCCGAAGGTCCCGATAGTTAGGATGGCATCGAAGGCCAGCCTGTCAACGAGCCTCTGAGTTTCGTGGCGGTCTTCATGACGTTCAAGAATGCACTTCTCTGCTTCAAAAAATGAATTGGCCTCTCGATCTTTTATTGTATTTTGTGTGCTACCGATGTCAATCAGGTCTGGTTGATCATTGAGCCTTCCTCTGATTTCTTCAAATTTGCATTTTGAATCTGAAGATTTTTGACTAATGAGGCAATTGAAATCCGACAGATTACTGTTATATCCGTTTTCTAGGGCACCACGGTTAGCTGTAAGTTGTTTGGAAATTGCGTTCGTAATTGATTCTGTCGAAAGATCATATCCAGTATTAAAGGAGCCATGCCCACGGCTGGGTTTCACTTTGACAGCTATTTTCTGAAACTCTTCTCCACGAATCCATGGGATGTCGTTTTTTAGAAGCTCAATGGCCGAAGCAAGAGGTTCGCATTTTTCTTTTGCTTCTTTTGTTTTTTCATCTGCACCTTTATAATATGATTTGGGTCGTGGCAGGCCAGGTTTGTGCAATGGTTTGGGTTCTGAAAGCCGAGGTTCATCATAGTTGGGATCTCCTTGTAAACACTTCTGATAAAATGAAATCAGCTTTTCTATCTGAGGTATCTTTTACTGAGTTTTTTTAACTAAGTCCGATAGACGGTTGATTCTTTCGTGTTCGCAAGTTGCTGCCGCTTTCTTAATCTCTTCGCATTTTTGTTTGATTGCTGGCCATGAGCCGGAGGTACAATCTATTCCGTCAAGAAAAGGTGTTGAAACTGGTAAAACTGAGTCAATGTAGGATATTTGATCGAGGACCAGCGAATTGACCGCTTCATATTTTCTTGCAGCATTGTAGAGTCGAACCTGGGCCATTTTTTTTTGACCATCGCTGAATCCTGAGCATTTTGAAAGGTATGTTTCAAAAATTGGATTGATTCTGTCCTTAAATCGATTGCTCAGGTATGAGTTCAAGTCGGAAGTGTCGCGAAAATTGGATGTGCCTCCTTTTGTTGCTAAATATTTTTGAAAGCTTTCAACGGGACCTTGACATGCTTTTGCTTCGCTCTTGTATTCAAAAAAGAAGGAATTTTTATCCGTCAAGTCATCCTCAATCCAATTTTGCAGAGTAGGTGGGCAGTCAACTGTCGCATTAGATCTCGTCGCGGGTTGAACTGGCCGTCCAGGGGTTAATTCCGATGTGGCCGTCTCAGAATATGACCAAGCCACTGAGGGATCAGTTAGAATCTCTGCAAACTGCAGCGTAAAAATGATGATTCCTAACAGTGACAATTTCACTCTTTAAATATCGGAATACGGACTTAATAATTAAGAACTGTAACTTTTGGAATCGTCTTTAAATAATACATTACTGTGGCCGATCGAGTTGATCGGCCATCAATTAGATCAATTAGGGCTTTTCAGCAGATGCGCCCAAGAGCCCCCGACATCTACCAATTATTTCTCTCGCCGGCTGAATGACTGCGGAGTCAATTGCCCTCTGAGCGGGCTGAACGACATGAGTATCGTAGGCTTCTACCGCTCGATCGGCAGTTACTTGGATTGCCCCAGCCGGTAAGTTTGTCCCGCGACTGTGTATCCACGCATAAATGAGTTTGGAAGCAACGTCATTCATGGGCTTAATATTGAAATTCTTCATGATCCGATTGTTGAACTCAACGATCATCATGTGCACACCACCTGAAGCAACTAAAACGGCGTAGAGGATAAAAGGCAAGTGAATTTGCCAGACATAATAGGAAACGGGGTATCCAAAGAGCAGTGCATAGGGTAGTACCCTGGCTATTCGGAAAGAATTGAGAAATGCGTCCGGGATCAACGGAAGAGAACGTTCAACCATCTTCCAGAACCCCGGCTTATAGGAAGTCTCTTCATTACGAAAAAAGGCCTCTGCAACTCGAACAACTCCAGAGAAGAATTTTTCACCAGGTTTTCCCACTAAGGCTCGACGAACAAACTGCAATCTTCCAGGATATTCAGGAGAATCAGATCTCATGTGGTCGTGACTGTGTACAGAACGCTCAACGTAGATATCCAAAAAATGTTCTGTAAAAATCTGTGCTTCGTATATGACCCGCTCTTCATTTGTCAGGGTTTTTGTATAGGCAACTTCATTTGGGAGCCCCAGAGCATTTTCTGTTCGAAATACTGCCTGAAGAATAACTTCTTGAACAAATGGGGAATTGTCAGGATCTTCAATGTGTAAGCCCACTCTCCCACCCATCGATTGAGCGAGGGGAACTCTTGCTTTGGCATCCTCGACCCACTCATTCTGGGCCTCAGGATCTAGCTTGATATCGAAGGTATTTTGATAGCGCTCGGACAAGCTAGCCCATAGTTTATCTGAGCTTGATTCACCAGGCGAGCCAGACGGCGCAGCTTTTTCGGACTCAGTTTTTCTTAGAGCCCGTTGCCATTGCATTTTTTCATAAAACGATTTTTTTGGCGGCGTGTAGTTCTGAATTTCTGCATCGGCCACCGCTGCTTGATGGAGCTCATGAATTCCCTCCTCTTTGTAGATCTGGTAAAGAAAGGGATCTTTGCAACAAGATCAGGGCGGGCTGCTAGGCCTTTCTCAGCTCTTGCCCCAAACTGTGTCTCCAACTCTGAATCAAATTCAAGCGTTTCTGGTTTCTGGTCATAGGTAGCGAAAAATGATCTGTGAATTAATTTTGCCATCGCGAGAGCAGCTTCCCGAGATCCCGCCATTTCGACCCAGGATTTGGGCAGAAGTTCTAAATTACGCTCGATTCCCTCGGTGCTTGTTGCGCTCATGGCGTAGACGACGCTTCTTGCCGTGACAACATTTCTCGTACTGTTGATTGCCAGGGCCTGATAAGCTCCTGCAATGACAGCACCCAAATACCTAAAGGGTGGGATTCTTGCGTATCCGTAGTGAGCAAGCCTGATTTCCTCCCCTATTGTTGTTACGAATTCAACAAATCCTTGTCTGGATGTCACCGTTTTAATTGGAGCTAAGGCTCGGGCTTTTATTTTACTGAGACTGTGGCTCGCCAGTGTCAGAGCGCTGACTGTTTGGTTTCCCACTTCGGACGGATTGTCTTTATTTAATCTCTTGGCTATTCGAAGAGCCCTGTTTACCGCAGGCCGTACCAAGCCCCAATGTCTATCCCGGAGGGTGTACTCAAATTTCTCAAGTTCCTCTCGTGCTTGTGCGCCGCCCCCTTCATATGCTTCATACTCATGGGCTTGAGGTAATGAAAATCCCATTTTTGAAATTACCTTTCGCATAAAACTGAGGGGGTCAAACAGGAACTGACTTTTATCAGGTAAACCAACATTTTTAAATCGCGTTTCCATGACTTCATTGGTTCGATCTCTTAGCAGGATCTGATGCTTAGGGGAGTTTGGATTCAGGCCCCCTTCTGTCATTTGTCTTCTGACCTGCTTTTCAACGGACTCCAGGTTAATCATTTTTACGTCAGCTGAATAGCTATGGGCTCCAGCTTGCAAATAGGACAAAAAGTTGCGCAAAATCTCTGCAGACACGAAGGCTGCAGTCGCTCCTCCAGCCGCAATCTCGGCTCCGAAGTGTTGAAGTAAATACGGATAAAAGATAAGGAGATCCACGCCTAAGAGGAAGGCATCCGTCATTCCAAACACAATTGCCCCAAGCCAAAAAGTCTTATAATTCATCGCCAGTTGTTCGTTTTGGCGCATCTGAAAGCCCATTGTGAAATCCCAAGCTTTTCCGACTAATTTGTTGTCGTGGAGAAATCTGTCCTTTAGATATTCCAAGGTATGGCGAATACCTTGTGGAATCATGGAAAGAGAAAACCACTGAGCGTGTGAGAATACGTCTAAAAAGGCCTTGCCCGCATTCGCTTCTTTTTTAAATATAGAATCCTTGCCTTTGACATAGGGATATTTTTGTTTAAATTTCTTTTTGTACACAGTCAGTTTCATGTACAGACTTGCAGCAGCAACACTTGCCATCATGCCAGTCACAATCATGACTCGCTCGCTCAAGTCGACAGTCAGAAAGCCCTGCCAATCGATTTGGGGGGCAAGGGCCACGGCTGCTGCACCTGTTCCACCGTAAAGAATTGCGTTTGTCAGCCAGAGCTTACGGCTTGATGGGCCTTCCACCTCTCCATTACCGTTGTGACCGCCACCATTTGCAGTAGGGCCGCCGTCGTTGCCAGCAGCAGGCGGACTGCTGGCTGCTGGTGCTGCCTCTGCACTGGCTTCAGTTTGCCTTTCTGCTGTGCCTCCGAGACGCTTGAAAAAACCTCTCATTTTGTTTAGGAGACCTACTTTTGTTCCAGAATCCTCTTCGCTCGCTGTTGCTTTTGGAAGAAGCGCATTTGAAATCGTGTCAAGGAGGCGTTCCGCCCTGCTTTTATTGATTGCGACCAGCTGGCCATTCCGAGAAGCAGGAGCCTGAGCATTGGCTTTGTACTTGCCGATTTCTGGCAATTGGCCCGAAAGAAAAAGACCAAAGGCGGCCGTGGTATAGGGGCGGGGCAGAACTGTGCTGCGATCCATGCCTTGTCCTTCAAGGACCGTCCAGGTTTGTGCGAGGATGAGATTTTTTCGCCCCACCTCTTCCATAGCTGTAAAATCAGATCTATCAATGGGCAGACCCTCGTTGGCCTGATCATAAAGAACAATCTGGTCAGTCATGATCCATTCAAATGAGTGCTTGAGATTTGTCCACCCCTCGCCTGGTAGTGCGAAGAAAAATACGGGGACTGAAGTTTCATTTTGGGATGCGAACGCGAAGTCCTTTTTTGTAATAAAGAAAACTCCCTCGCCAGGGCTCTTTTCGTTTGGATTTTTATTCTTGAATAATTCCAGCGAGTCTGCAGAGAGGAGCACGTATTCAGGTGTCTCTAAAAGGGGAGTGAATTTTTGCTTCAAGTGAAGCTGTTTAGATACTCCGCCGAGACCAAGATGAAGATCTCCCGTGGCATCCTTTTCAAAAAAGGCCCGCATAGGTTCAATACTCTCGGTCTGAGTCACAGAAGTCCATTCTTGACTTCGCATAAAGAAGGGATCTTTGTCTACGAGGGGGTTGTCATTATCGAGCCTCCAAAAACTCCCTTTCGGTACAATTGGTTCTCCAAGCGCAAATTCAGTCAACAAGGGCATTTCCTGATCGAGTGCACCCCAATAAGCCGTCTGAACATGCTGAGCCAGTTGTTTTCGGTCTATGCCACCGGAGTCATCGGTTAGGCCTGTGTTAGTTTGAGTGCCCAGGGGATAGCTTGAGGCCTGGCGGACCGCGCCAGAGGAGTTTCTTGTTGGAGTGGCAACCTGAGAATAGGCAGCGAGCGGTGCTAGGATCAACTGTCCTGAAATGACAAGACTGATAAGACCGCGTAAATTAAAAACTGTCTGCTGCCTACAATGTGCCATGCTCGAACCTCCTTAGTCCAAATACATAAAAATCGATTGAGAGTTGAATTCACCCTGGAATTTCCAGATATTGATCTTGCTGGCCTTTTCAGTAGCCCATAAATATTCGCTGCGCAACAATTGAGATTTTTTGTAATTGTTATTGCTGGGAGGGGTGAATAGTTTTCCTTTTTGTCATTAATAAAAGTTATTCTTATTATTACAAAAAGTTTTTTAGTATTTTAGCGAACAAGCTTAAGGCAAGAGCCGCGCGACCCGAGTGCTATAAAATCTTGAATCAAAGTGAATTGATAAAAGTGATTTGAGAGCAATGCGTTTGCTTTCATTCTTTCAAGTGAGAAGCGGTCAACAGATTTCAATTCATCGAGGACCTGCTGTTTATGGGAAGCTAAACCAAGACCACCTTGCTGGGTGTACAAAGAACCTTGGGATAACGAAGAGAACCATGTTCCCATCTCAAGGAAGAAATTCTTTGGGAGAAAGGCCGAAGCGGGCTGAGTGGTCATCAGCACGGATCGGAAATATTCGGAAGGCCCCCGACTCTGAGTATTACGAACCCGACCGCTGAATAATTTTTGAATACTTTCACTTTCTAAATCAATTGATCCCGTCTCCTTGGAGACGCCCGAAACCTCAGATTCAAGGCTCTTTCGGAGAAAATCAAACTTCATAATTCTAAAAAATAGATCCTCCATTGCCAGAGTGGAAATTAAAATTTGCCCCGCTTGCGTTTGCTGGAACAGGGGGAGCGAAGAGCGAGAAAAAAGCTTGAGTCTTGGCTCGATATAGTAGGCGATAGTAAGAGTGTGGATCAATTTCTTTAGTAATGGAAATGCTTCCAATCGAGAGTCGGGAGTCCAAATAAATTTGTCCCCATCAATGACCTTAATGAAACCGAACCACTTCTCTCCATTTGTTTCTGACTGGGAATAATCTGAGGGTGTTCGAATGCGGCGGAGGGAAGGGAGGGAATTTCTTCTTCAAAAAGCCATTGGCTCCTGTTGCCTTGGCTCAATAAAGAAATTTCTAAAATATGAAGAAAAATAGAGGCCTTGACCTTGAGGTAAGAGACGTCATCCGGAAACCCCCGTGGTTTGGTCTGAAATAGTGCGGAAGTTTTGGTCTCGGCTATTGCACTCAAGTAGTTGAGATCATCCCAGCCTAATTTTGGGATTGTCAGATTGGCCCTCGCCAATGAAATTTGCTGTTCCAGTTTCATGAGGTGATGGGTTGAATCGCTCCAAGAGGTGCCATCAATAGAGCGGTCTGGGTGAAATCCGCCATAGCAAAATTGGCCAGAGATCAAATTAAAGAGAACCAAGCTCGTTAAGACAATTGTTGAGCCTCTCTGTTTTTGGGAGATCTTGTTCCGCATTTTCAAACCTCCTTAGCTTTGTGACAACGCTCTGCATAACAAAAGGCTGTACTACAATTGGACCAAAGGAGAAAGATCAAATTGTGGGACAATGAACTAATTGCAAATTCCCATTCTCTGGAAGACATGCCCCAATCCAGCCATATTCGATCCCTTTCCTTAACTATGAAGAGGGAGATTTGTTTCATTGACCCCTTCTTGTGCATTCGGTAGCCATTGAGTTTTTGGGGGTAACCATGACATTAGCAGCAAGCGAAAAAAACCTCACTCCACTGATGACCCAATATTGGGAGGTAAAGAATCAGCATCCAGACAAAGTGATACTTTTTCGGATGGGAGATTTTTTTGAAATGTTTCATGAGGATGCCCGCATTGCGGCTCCCATTCTGAATATTGCCCTCACCCAAAGAAACAAGAAATCGGCGGATGATACGCCGATGTGTGGGGTTCCTCATCACAGCATCGCTGGCCCCATCATGAAATTGCTTGCAGCTGGCAAAAAATCGCTATTTGCGATCAGATTGAGGACCCAAAGCAGGCAAAAGGCCTTGTGAAGAGGGCTGTGACCCGCTGTTTGAGTCCTGGAATGGTTTATGATCCTGATACTTTGGATCAACTTGCGGCCAATTACCTTTGTGCCTACGATTCTGAGAATGTCAGCTTCTTGGATACGACCACAGGAGAGGCATTTTTTTACCGTGAAACAAGTGCTGATGAACAGAGGCGACTGATGAAAATACTTTGCCCAAGAGAATTGGTGCTGGGAGAAGGGCAGCGTGCAGAGTGGTTGGATGGCCAGTTTGCGAGTTCACATGATGGATCTTTCACGTTTAATCAAGGTTCAAATATGATTTTGTCTGGCCACAAGCTGAACGAGTCATTGCTATCTGAATCCTTGAGAGAGAGCTATAGAGTCTTGCCCGTCAGCGCCTTGCGAGTTTTGAGCTATGCCTTATCGATGCAGGGGGCGGAGCTCAGTTCCACTCTGGGAGAATTTGTAGAGAGACGCCTTGAAAAGAGGCTTGTGATGTCTCCCACCGTGCTCAGGCACCTGGAGATATTTTCAACCTACAAGGGAGACTCAAAGGGGAGTTTGTTTTTTGCGATCAATCGGACGAAGACCTCGGCTGGTGGGAGGTGCTTGAAGAGTTGGCTGCAGTTCCCTCTCGCTGATGAAAAAGAAATTAATCAGAGGCTGGATCGCTTAGAAAAGTGGACGAACTGTCTTGATGATTTACAGGCGCTTCGCAGGACACTGGCCGCCATGGGCGATGTTGAACGACGCCTTGGGAAGATTTCCAGTCCTAGCTGCTCTCCTCGGGATGTGGAGTCTTTAAAAGACTCCCTTGAAGTCGGCCTTTCCATTCAATCTTTTTGTGATCAGGATGTGGACCCCTCTCTTTGGCAGACCTGTTCGCAGCTCACGCGAAAAATAGATCAAATACTCGAAAACGACGCTCCCCCAAGTTTTAAAGACAGCGGAATTATTCGGCAGGGATTTGATCCCCAATTGGACGAATGGATTCGGTTGAGCGAGGACAGCCAAACACTGCTGGCAGAGTTAGAAGCGCGCGAGAAGGCCGCGACCGATATTTCTTCGTTAAAGGTTCGCTACAATGGTGTTTTTGGGTTTTATATTGAGATCACAAATGCCCATAAGACGAAAGTCCCCAGTCATTATCTGCGGAAACAAACATTGGCTAATGCGGAGCGGTTTACAACCGACGAGCTGATCGAGCTCGAAAAAAAGGTTTTAACTGCGCGGACAAAGCGCCTTGAGTTGGAGCGCGATATATTTGCACAACTTCGCCAGCACATATTGCGAGCCTCTGCCGATCTGTTAGTTCTCTCTAGAGTTTGGAGTGAGCTTGATATTGTGAGTTCGCTGGCCTGGCTCGCGTTAGAATACAAGTACTGCCGACCAAAAGTGTTTGCAAACGGACAATTGCATTTGAAATCAAGTCGTCATCCAGTTGTAGAACAAGAGGTCAATCGGCGATTTGTTCCAAATGATATTTCTTTGGATGAAGGACAGTGCTTGTTGCTAACCGGGCCCAATATGGCCGGCAAATCGACTCTGATGAGGCAAGTTGCCATTTCTGCAATTCTCGCTCAGGTCGGAGGTTTTGTCCCTGCTGAGTCGGCCTCAATGCCGATTTTTGATCGAATATTTACGCGCATTGGAGCCAGTGACTATATATCGGAAGGCCTTTCGACTTTTATGGTTGAGATGCAGGAGACCGCAGAGATGTTGCATGAGGCCGGCCCGCGATCCCTTGTCATTTTAGATGAGGTGGGACGAGGGACTTCCACCTATGATGGAATGTGTTTGGCTCAAGCTATTCTTGAGTTTCTCGTTGAACGAAAACAATCCCTCACCTTGTTTGCAACCCACTACCATGAGCTGACCCAGCTAGAGTCTCGCCTTGGGCGAGTGAAAAATGCCCATATGTCGATCGTGGAGAAATCTGGTGACATTCAGTTTCTGCACACTTTGGTCGCGGGACCCGCGAACAAGTCTTATGGCATACAAGTGGCGAAATTGGCGGGTCTGCCAAAGGAAGTCACTCAGAGGGCGCAAGGGCTTTTGAAGAGAATTGAAGTCTTTAAGTCGTCGACTCCGGGGCAATTGACCTTTTTGGATTACAATTCGCCAGCGAGCTCGGTGTCTTTGGAATCTTCGGCGTCTTTGGTTGGAGAGAGTCAACAGGAAGCCTTGTTTTGATTTTAATGTCGTTTTAGAATGCCTCAATGGCAAAATCATTTTTGAATGCAGCAGAGATCGCGGAAGGACTGAGGGGCTTTCAGGCCTCCGGTCAATGGCTCCCATCTGAGGGAGGTCAGGGAATTGAATTCTCTGAGTGGTTGCAAACAAAGCTTGTCGCAAGATTAAGTCAGATTCCAGAATGGGCAGAAGTAGGAGCTGTGGCTCTCGGATCTTGGGCACGGGGAGAATTAAGTCCTCGTTCAGATATTGATGTCCTGCTGGTCGGGGATGAGTCAAAGATTTTGTCTTTTGTGACGAAATTGACTTCTGAGGGTGTCAAGCTTCGATATCGAGTGCCCGAGGATATTCAGGATTGGACGGTGGGAGTAGAGCCATTTGATGTTTTGGCGGTGCTTCACGGTCGAGCTCTGAACGAATGCGTCGCAGAGGCTCTGGAGCATCAAAAGACAATGATTCGGAAACGAGGAAGCCGGTTTTTAAGAACTCTCATGAGGGCCATGGGGGAGGAGCGGAGGGAACGCAATCGGCGCTACGATTCTATTACCAATTATCTTGAACCAAATTTGAAATACGGACCTGGGGGGCTGAGAGATCTTCAACAGGCCCTTTATGTTCACGAGCTTTTTATTCAGAAATTTCAAGATCAGGTGAGTCATCATTCACTCGAAGTTTTTGCAAAATATCGTCAGTTTTTTCTGACAATCAGGCGTCGTCTTCATTTGATGGGAAGCGGAGACAGCGTCAGCGCTGGAGATCAGAAGGAGCTCGCCCTTTGGTTCGGATATACCGAGGTGAAGAGCTTTATGCGAGATATTCAGGTGGGTCTCAGCCGAGTGAGTTTTTACGCCGATTGGATGGTCAACAGAGCGAGAGCTTCTAAGAAATGTATTGCAGAGGTAGAGAACCTTGCTCTCAACAGGGTGAGTGATTGCTTTGCAGCTCTGCAGTTTGATCCATCAAGGCTTGTGCAGGCTAAGGTGCGTTCTGTCATTGAAAATTTGGTTCAACAAAATCCAGATATGACTTCGGTCGGAAGATGGCTGACGAAGTATTTTCAGATCGATCAATCGGAGGAATATTTACTGGCCCTTTTTAAAGCAAGAATCATGGATTGTTGTATTCCAGATTTGAAAAGAGTGGGGGGCTTGGTTCAGCATGACCAATATCATCGGTTTACAGTGGACGCACACCTTCAGCAGGCCATACGAGAGGTTCAGAGAATTTATCGACGTCCCAGTCGAGTGGGAAAACTGAAGCTCCTGGTTAAGGAAATGACCCCTGACGACTGGAAAATTTTGATGTGGACGGCTCTTTATCATGACTTAGCCAAGGGCTTGGGCGGAGATCATTCGCAAAAAGGAGCTGAACTCGTCAAGCGTGATTTCATCGCAATGAAGCTGCCTCTGAGGTTGACTGTCGAAGTGGCCTGGATGGTCGAAAGACACCTGGATATCTCCACTGCTGCCTTTCGAATGAATCCCCACTCTTCATCGACCTGGCAAAAATTGCATCGGCTTGGGATCGAAGGGAATCGGCTCAAGCGGTTGACGCTATTTACAGCGGTAGACATCATGGCGACCAACCCCGAGGCTTGGTCGAATTGGAAAGAACGGTTGCTGATGGATCTCTATTCTGTTGTGACCTCTCCGCGAGCGGGTAAATTCGTCAAGCTTCTGGAGGGAGCTGATCAATCAAAAGTTCGATTGAGCGATGATTTCATTGATAAGTTAGATCCCTCTCTTCCGGAACAAATTCCTGATCGATATCTTTTGGCAGACTTTCGGAAGTTGCAAGGTTCTGGTCGTGGTGATCTGGAATTGTTTATATGGAAGGCAAAGGGAAAGGAATATTGGATTCGCTTTCACAGTCGTGAAGATCGGCCGGGTCTTTTTTTGGAATGGACAAAATACTATTTGCCTCCGGCTGTCAGATTCTGCAGGCGGTCGTTCAGACCTATGAGAATTTCGGTGCTTATGATTGGTTTCGGGTCAAATCGTCCCGGACGCCGGCACAGTTAAAAAAATGGATGTCTTTTATTGATCTGGAGAAGGTGAGCCTGCCTGAGGCAAAGTTTGACCGAGTGAAGCTTGTCAATCAGGATGAAAACGAGGCTGTTCTCAGTTTTCGCGGAAAAGACAGCCCAGGCCTTTTGCTGACCGCGGCTCAGGCCTTGGCGCAAGAGGGATGCAGTATTCGCTGGGCAAAGGCCTTCACTTGGGGGCGTCAGGTCGATGATGTTTTCGGAGTAAAACTGGAGCCTGATCTTGCAAAGAGGGTCGAGAATATAGCTAGAAAAACGACCTGAAATTGTGCTTACTTTACAGGCAGCTTATCCTTTGATCTAGGTAGAGCTTAGAACAAAATCAAATAATTGAGCCAAGATAACCCTTATATAATCTTTAAGAACAGAACCTAAAAAAATCAGTCCAGTTTAAAAAAAAATTGGAAAGAAGGACTTGCGAATCATTGGATTTCTGGGCAGACTTTAATACAGGTGGTCAGATGGGGGCCATCGCATGATCTAGGAAGCGGATCTTTTAATAATTAAAACACCTAATTCGGGGGAGGGAGCAAGGATGCTCAGAGATGTCCTGATTCAAAAAGGTCTATCAAACCGCGAGGCAGAAGTAGCTGAGCTGGTAACGAGGGGCTTATCCAACAAGGAAGTTGCGAACCAATTGTTCGTTACAGAGAAAACAGTGAAGTTCCATTTGACTAACATCTATAAAAAGATGAACGTCAAGTCGCGCGCCCAGCTGATCGTATGGTGCTTACCGCACTTCGGGTTCGTGGAAAAAGAAGAGCGTCAAGCAGCACAAGAAGCGAGTAATAGCCTTGGCATTGTTGGCGGATCTCAGAATGTGATCGCCGATACAATACCCGCGGGAAGTCAGACAGTTGCCTCTAGCATGTCTATTCCCACAGGAATTAATCGCGGACCTGGTGCTGACTCTTTCGGTGGTAATTGATTCGCGTTTTTTGAATTGTTAATGTTTAACAGAGTGGGTTTGTGTGGTGGAAGCTCGTCCTGTGAGTGACTCGGCAGTCGTCATGACGGAGATGATACTCCCTTCCCACACAAATTCGCTTGATAGTGTCTTTGGCGGCGTAATCATGTCCTGGATCGACATTTGCGCCGCTATTTCTGCCCTTCGGCATTGCAATCGTCCGGTTGTCACCGCCAGTATTGACGCTGTGAATTTCATGGCTCCAGCCTACAAGGGATGGATTGTCACTTTGGTTTCATCCGTTAATTACGTTTCCAGAACTTCAATGGAAGTGGGCGTTCGAGTTGAAGCTGAACACTTGGTAAAGAACGAAAAATTCCAGATTGCATCGGCCTATCTCACGTTTGTCGCGCTTGATGATAATGGCAAACCCATGCCTGTGCCACAGGTCATTCCTCAGAGTGTCGAAGAGAAGCGCCGCTATGAGGCCGCAAAAAAACGCCGGGAATTAAGACTTCAAACAAAGAAATAAATCTCACAGAAATAAATCTCACAATTGAATTGTCTGAATTGCCTGGCGTGGTTGAACTGCTGAAGTGAAATTCTTCTGAATCATCTTGAGACAGTTGAATTGTCTATGTGTTGGTCGATTGCTGGCAAGAGTGATCGCTTTCAGCATTATTTTTTCAAATATTTCAGATTGAGATAAGGTGTTAACTTATTGAATTGAGGGAGTTTTGCAGCTTCTTTTAAAGGACCAACTCTGAGCACTTTTATTGCAATCAGAAGAGAGGAGTAAAGTGAGAATTTGTTAAAGGGGAACGAAAATGATGATCCGAATGATGATCCGATTTCTTGCTGGTCTATTTTCTTTGGTTATTTTGTTTGGAAATCTGATTGGTCTTGATTTAGGCGTGGCCTTCGCGAGTGGCGAAGCCTGCACTTCATTAATCGCACAGCGGGATGCCATTTCAAGTCAGCCTCCCCAGGTAAAGCCAGTGTGCGGAAAGCCTTTTTATGCGGCTCTGGATTGTTGTCTCACCCCAGACAGTTGTTCTTCAGGCGGCTTACTAGGCGGCTTTGGTGGTCAGGCCATCAATGATGCTGCTAAGAATATGGCAGCTAATGGGGCCATGCTCGGGCAGGCGGCTCAAATGGCTGCAAGCAGTTGCGCTAAACTCCGCAACACTTGCTATGAGGCTTGTCAGGCCGAACTCAAGACCCTCAACCCCTCAACCGAATCTGTTTTCCTCCAGGGACACACCACGGCGATCAGGTATTGCGAAGGAGTTTTTCGGGAAGCTGAATCTTGCCTGATGGCCGTGGTGGCGCAGGCATCAAGCGTGGTCGCACAGGCCTCGTCGGTCGCAACGCAAACGGCGGCAGCGACCGCCCTCACAGGTGCGAGTGCATTGGGGGGGAAGCACCGGGGGTTCCGGCGGAGATAATGTGGCGGTCGATACGCCGAGTTCGATATGGAATGGCGGAAAAGGGCCTCTTGCTCCCTGCGTGACTCCGTCGGGTCGACCTTGCGGCTCATCAGCGCTCGCTGCCGTCCCAACTGGAGGCGGGACGGGAGGAAGCACCGGGGGTTTCGGCGGCGATAATGTGGCGGTCGATACGCCGAGTTCGATATGGAATGGCGGAAAAGGGCCTCTTGCTCCCTGCGTGACTCCGTCGGGCCGACCTTGCGGCTCATCAGCACTCGCTGCCGCTCCAACTGGAGGTGGCGGTTCCAGCTTAGGTTCTGGCTCATCTGGTGGAATGGCCCTCACGGCTCAGACAGGAGGGGGCGGAGGAAGTTCAGGTTCGGCACAATCAGGATCAGCTGGATCGGGCACGAATTCCTCTTCATCTGGAAGTGGTGGGTGGGGTTCAAATCCGCGCTCAGGTTCTTACGGACAGGGTTTAGGAGCTTCCCCGACAGCAGCAGCGCCAGGTACGGGAGGAAGTGGAGATCCCTTTGGATCAGGGTCAAGTTCGGGATCCGGTTCTGGTTCTGGTTCTGGTTCTGGTTCGGGTGGTCGATTGCCGTCCGGTGTTGCAGCCACAACGACAGTTGCGTCGGCCGGAACGAATCAGGGACTGCCTGATAATAACTGTGATCTTGAAGAGAAGGTTTTTACACCAGCTTGCTTTGATATCATGAATGACTATTGCACGACGACTCAAAGGCAGGGGAGTGGGTGCAAGAGCTTCTGTCGAACAAATAGTGCTTCCACGGCATGCGCGGGCTCGAAGTAGTTCGAAGCGTTTCGAAGAGATAATTGCAAATTTTGAGAGAGAGGGTCCGGGGCCCTCTTCCTGTTGTTGAGTGATTCTGATGTTGACTCATTCGATGAGTTCGCCGAATGTAAGCCGAACATGCGCTTGTTCTTAATGTCCATTTATAAAACCAATTTTGAAACCAATTCCGACTGGATTTGGAGTCAGCCCAGGACTTTTTGAATGAACAACTCCGTGACCACATCTGATGAAAATTTAGAGAGAGTTTCAGGAATCATTGAAAGAATAACTTTTCACAATCCGGAAAACGGATGGACAGTGCTAAAGGTCTCTTCCTTTCGTGATCCAGGCCGCCTCGTGACAGTTCTGATTCATCAGGCCAAAGTCTTTGCCGGTGCGACGATGGAATTTTGGGGCACCTATGGTCATCATCCTCAGCACGGAGAGCAGTTTAAGGCGGTGCGGGCCGTAGAGAAAAAGCCAGCATCTGCAGCGGCTTTGGAGAAGTATTTGGGCTCGGGTCTTATTCGGGGCGTGGGACCTGCGACGGCAAAGAGAATTGTCGGACATTTCAAAGAAAGAACTTTGGAAGTGTTTGAAAAAAGCATTCATGAGCTTCTTCATGTCCCGGGTATTGCGGACAAAAAAATTGCACAAATCAGAACCTCATGGTCGGAGCATCAGGCCATTCGTGACGTGATGATTTTTCTGCAGGGGTATGGAATTAGCACTCTGTTTGCGACAAAGATATATAAGACTTACGGAGACAAATCGATCCAGATTGTTTCTGAAAATCCGTACCGGCTGGCTCATGATATTTATGGGATTGGATTTTTTTCTGCAGACAAGATTGCCTTGGCAATGGGATTTGAAAAAACGGGCAAGCTTCGAATTGAGGCGGGAATCAAACATGTTTTGTCGGCCAGTCGTGATGAGGGGCATTGTTTTTTGACTGAAGAACAGATTGTTGGCGGGACACTGGAGCTTTTGAGAGAAGAAATCGAAAGAAAAAATCTGCTGGAGATCTTGCTTCTTCTCAAAAATACAAATCAAATCAAGCTTCGTCGAATGAATTATCGAGGGGGTGAGCTCCAGGATTGCTATTATTCAAAGAGTCTCTATTACGATGAGTTGACGACGGCCGATCGCCTCTTGGATCTCATGAAAAATCAGGTGGCAATTGATTTGGTGAGAATCAAGGGGTGGGTTGCAAAGTACTGCGGTCAGCAGGGCATTGAACTGAGCGAGGAACAGTTGCGAGCGGTGTGTGAAATCTCAGGCCATACATTCTCGGTTCTTACGGGTGGTCCCGGATGTGGAAAGACCACGTGCACCAGGGTTTTGGTTCAACTGCTTCTTGCCATGAAGCGAAGGGTTTTGCTGGCGGCGCCCACGGGAAGAGCGGCCCAGAGAATGAGCGAAGTGATTGGAATCGAAGCCAAGACAATTCATCGTTTGTTAGAATGGGCACCTGCAAAGAACGGCTTCAAGAAGGACGAAACGGATCAGTTGCAGGTCGATTTTCTGATCGTGGATGAAACATCGATGTTGGACATTGGCCTTGCGGCAAGCCTGTTTAAAGCTGTCCCTAATGGAGCGCAAGTCCTTTTTATTGGCGATCCAGATCAGTTGCCGGCGGTTGGAGCTGGAGATGTATTGGCTGATTTGCTCAAGAGTCCCGAGATCCCTCGTTTTCGATTGACCCAGGTTTTTCGTCAGGCTCAATCCTCATCGATCATTCGCTTTGCTCACGAAATCAACAGTGGAGTCCTGCCTAAAATTCTCTCTCCTCTGGCAGAGCCTCAGGCTTTCGCTCAGGGGATTGACTGTCTTTTTGTGGATTCTGATGAGGCAACTCAAGAACAGTTGAGATTTCTCAGTCGTGCGAAGTCTGCGCTTGAGCGCACGGTGAGTGAGGGCGAGGCTCATTTGCTGAGGAGCGGGGAGAAATGGGTTGGTCGCTTGCAAAAAGCGGTTCAAGGAATTGAAATCGATGAACTCCTTCTTCCGTCAGATGTAACCGAACAAAGTGTTCGAGAGCCGGTGTTGATGATCCCAGAGAAATTTCGAAACGTGGATTTGAATCAATTGCTTCATGCGGGAGCGGGAGCCGCCGAGTTGAAGACGATATTGAAATCAATTCACCCTTGGTCGTCGCTCCACTATGGTCTGACAGCGGTCGATTCTGTGGTGAGACTCTACACAAAATCCATTCGCGAGTGGATGGGGGGAATGGACGTCGAAATTCAGGTGCTGACCCCTCAGGTCAGAGGTACGCTCGGGACCATGAACTTGAACCATTGTTTGCAAGCGGCAAGCAATCCCGAAGCTCCCAACAAGCGTCAGCTCCAGATGGGTGGACGAACGCTGAGAACAGGCGATCGCGTCATCCAAACTCGAAATAATTATGATTTGGGTGTTTTCAACGGCGACATTGGTCGAATCATTGAAATTGATACGGAAGGCTTATCTTGTCATGTCAGTTTTGGTGGAGGAGATGGTCGCAGGGAAGTTATCTTTGAGAGAGAAGATTTGAATGAGCTTTCATTGGCTTATGCCATCACAATTCATAAGAGTCAGGGCTCAGAGTTTCAAGTGGTTATTATTCCGGTTCTCGGTCAACATTTTAATATGCTTTTTCGAAATTTGATTTACACAGGCTTGACGAGGGCCAAAAAGTTGGCGGTCTTCGTGGGGAGCCGAAAAGCTCTCGCAATGGCTGTGAGCAAGATTGACAATCGAAAACGGCAAACTGCATTGACTGGGTTGGTATCGCAAATATTATCTTAGCAAAGCCATTTTTTGTTTTTTGTGATATCTTGCGCTCACTTTGTGGAGCTTTGCCTGGAGGGTTTTTGTCATGGCAAATTTAAATTCCATACTTATTTTTTTATTTACAGCAATGGTGTCATTTGCATTTTCCTGTGCTACTTCGCCAACAGGGAGAAAACAGCTCATCATCGTCAGTGACCAAGAAATGAATCTCATGGGCGGACAGGCTTTTGGCGAAATGAAGGAAAAATTACCGATTGACCGAAGCACTTCGGCAAACGGGTACGTGAGGTGTATCGTCGAATCATTGGCTCCCTTTGTCTCCGGTTCTGTTAGCGCCGACAAGTGGGAGGTGGTTGTGTTTAAGAATAAAGAAGCAAATGCTTTTGCCCTACCCGGAGGAAAGATTGGGGTTCAAACGGGCATGTTCGCAGTCGCGAAAACACCTGGGCAGCTGGCGGCAGTCATAGGCCACGAAATTGGCCATGTGATAGCTCGACATGGAGCTGAGAGAGTCTCGACTTCATTGGCGGCGCAATCGGGTCTGATGGTTGCTGATGCCTTGATGGGCGATAGAAGTTCGAAGAAAAATGTCATGGCTGCTTTGGGTCTCGGGGCCCAATTCGGGGTTATTCTCCCTCATGGTCGAACACAGGAGTCTGAGGCTGACCGGATTGGTCTTGATCTCATGGCTGAGGCCGGCTTTGACCCCCGAGAAAGTATTGACCTATGGAATAATATGTCGCAATCGGGAGGCTCGGGCACCCCTGAGTTTTTATCTACACATCCATCCAACAGTCGTCGAATTGCCGATCTTGAGTCTTTTATGGGCCCGGCCCTCAGTCTTTTTGAGGCCGCTCGCAAGAGCGGACGTTCTCCGAAGTGCCATCTTTAAATTGGCCTAGTTAATTGTTGTTCCAAACCTCCAAGGGGGTCCCTGGCTGTACCCCTGAGATTTGGTTCAGCCAGCTCCCCCTGTGTCTTGGATACAACAGATTCACCGACGGCCTGCGGGCCAGCCGCAGCATTAGAATCGATATCTTTCTTCTTAAAACTTGCAAAAAATGTTTTAACGTGCTACTACGCTAATCCGATGAAACGAGATTTTGACTTAAAAGACAGAAATTTTAGAGACCTTTGCAAGGTCATTGCAGGGCTGAGGAGTTCTGAAGAGGTTCGCAGCTTTCTCCTTGATTTGTGCACTCCCAACGAAATTCAGGCTCTGGCGGATCGCTGGGAAGTGGCAGTGATGATCGCTCGGGGGGACTCTTATCGTGAAATTTCAAAGAACACAGGAATTAGTACCGCCACAATCACTCGGGTTGGGCGATTTATTCGAACGGGAAGAGGATATCAATTGGCCCTCGCCCGATTTAAAGTTGAGAGCCCGGAGTCTCAATCTCCAGCGCAAAGGCAAGATCAAGTTGATGGGTCTGATTTAGGAGGACAGTCATGATACGAATTGCTATTCAGAAATCGGGACGTTTGACAGAACAGTCTTTGAAACTTTTGGAAGACTGCGGGATGTCCTTCAATTGGTCAAAAGATCGACTGATGCTTCAGGTGACTAATTTTCCTCTCGAGATACTTTTGGTTCGTGATGATGATATTCCTGAATATGTCCGCAAAGGAATCTGTGATCTGGGAGTTGTGGGTGAAAATGTTCTGCGCGAACACAATGGACAGGATAAATCCATGGTTGAGATCATTCTTCGACTCGGATTTGGAAAGTGTCGACTGTCCCTCGCTGTTCCTGAATCCTCAAGTTTGAGAAGCGTCAATGACCTGCAAGGAAAGCGCATCGCAACTTCTTATCCCGAGTCTTTGAAATCCTTTCTCAGAGGCCGTGAAATAGAGTCCGAGATCATTGAAATTTCTGGTTCGGTCGAAATCGCACCTACTCTTGGGGTTGCCGATGCAATCTGTGACTTGGTTTCTACCGGCTCTACACTTCGCACAAATGGATTGGTCGAGATTGAATGCCTTTATCAGTCAGAGAGCGTGATCGTTCAATCTTCGAAGCCTTTGAGCGAAGAAAAACAAAGTCTTGTGGATCGCCTCCTTCGACGAATCAATGGAGTGATGAGAGCTTCTTGCAATAAGTACATTATGATGAATGCGCCGCGATCGGCGCTCGCTGCGATTCGAGATATATTGCCGGGAATGGAAGAACCCTCGGTTCTGCCGTTTGCCTGCTCCTCCGACCGAGTGGCCATTCATACTGTTTGTGACGAGAATGTCTTTTGGGAAACGATGGAACGACTCAAAGCTGCGGGCGCGAGTTCTATTCTCGTGATGCCCATCGAAAAAATACTTTCATAATCGGTTGAATAGCCTGGAGCACGCAAAAATGAATACCTACTCGTGGTCAAAATTAAGTCGAAAAGAAAGAGAGTCTCTCTTCTTGCGACCCTCTGACAAGCTTGTCGACAAGGAGGTCGTTCGAAAAATTCTATCCGATGTCAGGGAGCAGGGAACAGAGGCGATTCTTCGCTACACGGAGGACTTCGACAAAGTTCGAATGACAGACATTTTTGTAGAAAAGGACGAAATATCTAGCGCCTTCGATGCGATAGATTCCTCACTGAAGCTTGCGTTTCTTCAGGCGGCTGGAAACATTGAAACCTTTCACCGCGCTCAGTTGGCAAGAGATATCAAAGTCATCGTTGAGCCTGGTGTTGTCTGCGAGCAGGTTTCCCGACCTATTTCGAGAGTTGGAATTTATGTTCCTGGAGGTACGGCTCCGCTTTTTTCAACGGTCTTGATGCTGGCAATTCCAGCGCGAATTGCGGGATGCACTGAAATTGTTGTCGCTACACCTCCTCAACGAGATGGAAAAATAAATCCGGACATTCTCGCAGCCTGTCAACTCTCTGGTGTGACGGAGATCATTAAGGTGGGAGGGGCTCAGGCCATTGCGGCTTTGGCCTTTGGAGCAGACAAGCTATTTCCTGTGAAAAAAATCTTTGGACCCGGCAATGCCTGGGTGACAGAAGCAAAACGCCAGGTGACGCAAATGTGCCCATCCGTGGGATGTGATCTGCCAGCAGGGCCGTCGGAAGTTTTAGTTCTTGCCGATGAAACAGCTGATGCCAATTTTGTTGTTTGGGATCTGCTGAGCCAAGCAGAGCACGGGCCTGATTCTCAAGTTCTATTGGTTTCTACAAGTGAAGATAAAATTCGTGAAGTGCTGAGCTTGCTCGAACAGATCGTGCCGGATCTCGAGCGAGCGGATCTTGTTCGGAGTTCATTGGCCAGCAGTCGAGCGATCTTTTGTGAAAATTTGGATGCAGCGATAGACTGCAGCAATCAATATGGTCCTGAACATCTGATCGTAAACGCAAGAAATCCACGTGATATTCTTGAAAAGGTGACGGCAGCTGGATCTGTATTTCTTGGGCCCTGGTCGCCTGAATCCGTTGGAGATTATGCGAGCGGAACCAATCATGTTCTTCCAACTTCAGGAGCGGCCCACTATACTGGAGGCGTTTCCCTCTCGTCTTTTTTGCGTCGAATCACCGTTCAGGAGCTGACCTCGGAAGGGCTCTTAAATCTTTCAGCGACAGTGGAGACTATGGCCGCACACGAGAGTTTAACTTGCCACGCTCAGGCCGTGAGAGTTCGGCGAAAGGTCTTGGAGAATTCTCTTGATGATAACTATGAAAAGGGGAGAAGAATCAAATGATAGATTTAGTCCAGCGATTGGTGAGGCCCGTGATCGCAAATCTCAAGCCCTATTCTTCGGCACGAAGCCTCGAATGTTCCCGTGAAATCTTGTTGGATGCAAACGAGAGTCCCTGGAACCTTCAGAGTCGATATCCGGAGCCTCAGCCTCGGGAGCTCAAAAGAAGTTTGTCCGAGCTTTACGATGTGAAGTTTGATGAAGTCCTTGTGACAAGAGGGAGCGATGAGGCCGTTGATGTACTCGTGAGAACATTTTGTGAGCCAGGACAATCTTCGATCATCGTGCATCCTCCCACCTTCGAAATATTTGCTCATGCGGCCACAATTCAAGGGGCGAGAGTTCTCTCAGTCCCTCTTGACGATCAATTCGATTTGAACTGCGAAAGGCTTCTGGAAACGGCGGATCGTGATGACCTGCGTTTGGTCTTTCTCTGTTCTCCCAATAATCCCACGGGCTCCTGTTTGTCGACGGATCGGATCGAGCGAGTCTTGAGAGGAGTTGGAGAGCGAGCTCTTGTCATTGTTGATGAAGCCTATATCGAATTTTCAAGACGGGAGTCATGGACTAAGCGTTTGAGTGAATTCCGTCAACTTGTCGTTTTGCGCACACTCTCTAAATTTTGGGGAGGGGCCGGTTTAAGATGTGGAGTGGCAATCGCTCATCCAGACATCCTTGAACAGATGAGAAAGGTTTTGGCTCCCTATCCCATTGCCGAGGTCGTTTCGCGTCTTGCCGTGAGTCACTTGGAGATTAAACCTCCACCTTTGACAGACTTGTTCGAGGCAAGAAATGCTTTGGCTCTTGCACTGAGGGAGATTTCTTTTGTTGAAAGGGTTTGGCCTTCAGATGCGAATTTTTTATTTGTGACGGTTCAGGATGCGACTTGGGTCTACAACGAACTGCTCGCAGAGGGTATTCGAGTTCGCAATCGATCTCATCTTTGGCCAAATTCTCTGAGGATAGGCTTGGGGACGAAAGAAGAGAACCAAGAAGTTTTACGTGCCCTTCCGAAATTGCAAGAAAAATGGAATCATCGCGCGAAGGGGTCCTTATGAATCGTCGTATCGCATTTATTGATCGGGACGGCACCTTGATTAAGGAGCCCGCTGATCAGCAGGTAGATCGTCTCGATAAAATTGAATTGATGGACGATGTGATTTGGGCTTTGCAAAAATTGAATGCCGCTGGCTTTGAACTCGTTATGGTGAGCAATCAAGATGGCTTGGGAACTGGCAGCTTTCCGCAAGCTGATTTTGATCTTTGTCAGAATTTCATAACAAAAATATTTTTATCTCAGGGGGTCAGGTTTTCGGACGTAAGAATTTGTCCTCATCTTCCGAGCGATGCTTGCAAGTGTCGAAAACCTGGTGTTGGTTTAATCAAGGACTATTTGAAAATTATCGATCGATCGAACAGTCTTGTGATAGGTGATCGCCACACAGATATTGAATTGGCTGAGAATATGGGAATCAGGGGAATTCAATTAACGGATCAATACGGTTGGAAGAATCTGGTCCGTGATGTTTTATTTCGAGTTCGCACGGGAACCTATCGTCGAGAAACCAAAGAGACAAATATTTTTGCCGAAGTTTTTCTGGATGGACAAGGTCAAGCGAATATTCAAACAGGAATTCATTTCTTTGATCATATGCTTGAGCAAATTGCGAAGCATTCGGGAGTCAGTCTGAAAATTCAATGCGAGGGAGATCTAAAAGTGGATGATCATCACACAGTTGAAGACGTGGGGTTGGCTCTGGGGCAAGCCCTGAGCTTAGCTCTTGGAGATCGTCGCGGAATCGAAAGGTATGGTTGTTTGCTCCCGATGGATGAGAGTTTGGCAGAAGTGGCTATCGACCTTGGCGGGCGCCCCTTCTTGGTTTTTTCAGGACAATTTTCGAGAGAAAAAGTCGGAGATCTGTCCATCGAGATGGTGCCTCATTTTTTTCGCTCTCTCGCAGACAGTTTGCGCGCCACCTTGAACATCAAAGTTAATGGAGAAAACACACACCATATGGTTGAGGCTTCCTTCAAGGGTTTTGCACGAGCACTTAAGGCTGCTATTGTCCAAGGTGGAGATCAAATACCATCAACTAAAGGTCTGCTTGTATGATTGCTGTTGTCGATTCTGGTGGAGCTAACATTCGATCGATTGTGACGGCTTTGGAAGGGCTCGGGGAAGAGGCGAAGTTGACTTGTGATCCCGAAATTTTGAGACGGGCAGACCGTCTTGTTTTGCCTGGTGTTGGATCAGCTCTTAAGTGTCGTGAAAAATTGGATCAATCAGGAATTATTCCCCTTTTATGTGAATTGAAGGTACCAATTCTCGGAATATGCATTGGTATGCAAATTTTATTTGAAAGCCTAGAGGAAGGACCCTGTTTCGGTTTGGGCCTCATGCCCGGAACAGTTGATAGGTTTATTCCACAGAAGGGATTTCCCGTTCCACACATGGGATGGAATCAAATTAGAGTTTTGCGCGGAGATTCTCTTTTGGAAGGGCTCGACGAGGCCTGGTTCTATTACACTCACTCCTACAAAGCCCCCGCGGCTGAGGGTGGCTGCACCTTGGCCTCCAGCCAGTACAGTTGTGAGTTTTCAGCGGTGGTAAAGAAGGAGAATTGGTACGGAGTCCAGTTTCATCCCGAAAAATCGGCTGAGGCGGGTCAAAGATTATTAAAAAATTTTCTTGAGGTGAAAAAATGAAGATTTGGCCAGCGATTGATCTATTAGAGGGAAAATGCGTGCGTCTGACTCAGGGAGATTATAGTCAGTGCAAGATATATGACAGTGATCCCGTGGTTGTTGCAAAAAAGTTTGAGGCGGAGGGGGCTAAGCAGATTCACGTTGTCGATTTGAGTCGAGCCAAAAATCCGATGAACTCGCAAATTGGTTTGATTGAAAGAATCTGTAAACAAACTGAACTTTTGGTTCAGGTGGGAGGAGGGATTCGATCCTTGCAAGATGCCAAGGACCTGATAGCGGCAGGAGCCAAGCGCTTGGTCATCGGAAGTTTGGCCGTCACAAACCCAAGGGTGACTCAGGAAATACTTTCTCTTTTTGGTGGTTGCGTTCTAGCCCTCGATGTCCAGGCTTCCCGGGGAGATTACTTTGTGGCGACTCATGCGTGGACGGTCGTGAGCAAAATGACTCCCGAGTCCATCGTGTCGGATTATCCAAAAGCGAAGTCGATTCTGTGTACCGATATCAGCAGAGACGGTAAATTGAGCGGGCCGAGCGTCGAACTTTACTCGAGGTTGCGAAGAAGTTTAGGTGAGGTGGAGATTATTGCCTCAGGCGGAGTCAACAGCCTTGATGATCTGAGAGAATTGCAAAAAACAGGATGTGAGGGCGTGATTGTTGGCAAAGCCTTCTATGAGGAGCGATTTAGTCTGAAGGAGGCCTTGGAATGCTTGCAAGGAGAGTAATCCCTTGTCTGGACGTAGCAGATGGAAAGGTTGTTAAGGGATTGAGATTTCGTGATCATGAAGTGGTCGGAGAGATCGAGGACTTAGCTGCTTTCTATTCTGATGAGGGCGCAGATGAATTGGTTTTTTATGATATCACAGCGAGCGCAGACGGAAGAGATATCTCTCAAGGATGGGTGGAGCGAATCGCTCGAAGAATTAATATTCCATTTTGCGTGGCTGGAGGCATTAGCTCCGTTGATGCTGCAAAAAGAGTTCTGTTCTCAGGTGCAGACAAAGTGTCGGTTAACACGCCCGCCCTGCTTCGCCCGCAATTGATTACCGAATTGGCTGAACAATTTGGTCGGCAATGCGTTGTCGTTGGCATCGACAGCATGAAAGTTCAGGATGAATATTTGGTTCGCTCTCACACGGGTCGAACTTCGACGCAACAGAGTACCAATTGGAAGACTCTGGATTGGATTGTCGAAGTGCAAAGGCTTGGTGCGGGTGAAATTGTCCTGAATTGCATGGATCAAGATGGAGTGCGCACGGGATATGATTTAGAGCAGTTACTGATTGCACGTGCCTTGTGTGATGTGCCCTTGGTGGCTTCGGGCGGAGCGGGCACGCTGGCTCACTTTGAGGAGGTTTTTCGACTCACTCAAGTTGATGGGGCCCTCGCGGCAAGTGTCTTTCACAAAAAGTTGTTTTCGATCGGCGAAGTGAAAAAGTACTGCAGAGAGCGCGGAATTAGAATTCGCCAATAATGCCAGTAAAATAGGAGTGCGAGATGAATAAGCTTGAAGATAAGTGCTTGCCAATATCAAATAAGATCCAGGAACCACCAAAAATTTCTGACTTGGATTGGAAAAAGGGCGGAGGTTTGATTCCAGCGATTGTTCAAGATTATTTCTCTGGCCGAGTATTGATGTTGGGTTATGTAAATCAAGAATCAATGGAGAGAACCTTAGCCACTAGCAGGGTTACTTTTTTTAGTCGTAGTCGCAACACGATTTGGGAAAAGGGCGAAACTTCCGGTAACACGCTCCAGTTGGTCCGCTGGGCAATTGACTGTGACAGCGACACGATTTTGATTTTGGCTAAACCCGATGGGCCGACTTGCCATACAGGTCAGGTGAGTTGCTTTGGCAATGGTGCTTCAGGTGCTTGGGGATTTCTTGAGGAACTAGAGGCTCATTTAGAAATTCGTCGACAGGATTCGACAGGTCAGTCCTATACGGCCAAACTGCTTGAATCGGGGATTCGCCGTGTTGCCCAAAAAGTGGGAGAAGAGGGGATCGAGACAGTTATTGCTGCAGTGTCGGGAGACAAGGGAGACTTGGCCAACGAAACCGCGGACTTAATTTATCATTTGTTGGTGTTGCTTTTGGCTCGCGGGATGAGTTGGAAGGATGTGCTGGAAGTCTTAGCTCAAAGAAAAAAGTAGCATGAACAAATGGGCTGCCTTTGAATACCAAAGTTTACCAACGTATTAAACTCTGCTGGTATGTCTTTACAGAAAGGGAGCCAAACAGGGATAGCCACCTTCATGGACTTCGAATTCAAGCGCCCCATTAGCTCCCAGAACTCTGTTAGATAAAACAGAGAACGTCCTCCCGTGTACTTGGCTCGACGGCCTGGTTTTTTAAGTCTGGGTTGAATTTTCCCACGACAGATCCTGATAGCATATTTTCTCGTGGAACCACACACAGGACAAAACTCGTCCAATATCTTACCTTTATCTTTTTTGGTGCCATTTTGTTAGCGCAGGCGGATCTGGTTGAGATACGGTCGTCGGTGCTCGATGGTCATGACTGAGTCTCCTTCAGGGCATTAGTTTTATTGCGTAAAACCTATTACTCAGAGGGTGCTCATTTGTGATTCAGCGAGCTTTTCCTTTTTGGGTGTTCACAAACCATCTTCCTGGATGACTCACATTTATCGCACCAAAAATACTCTCCTTCGCACAAATTTGGCCATGTCTTCGGTTACATTCAATTTGAGGAAATGCGCCAGAAAGTTTAAAAATCGGAGATGTCCTCGGGTCTCCGAATTATAGAAGGTGACTCATTTTGTTAATACCTAAGTCGAGCCTTGTCGCTGAAATAAAAAAGTCCATCAAACAAGACCTTTCGCATAAGCTTTAATTTGCAGAAAAAAACTCGCGGAGGTACAGGGATGGACTTCTCTCATCTCATCACGACGGCTCTTGGTTTACAAGATGTGACTATCGAAAAATTTGAATTTGACCGGTCAAAGTTGAGTTTAAGAGTATTCGCGAGACAAGATCGAGCATTCTGCCTCTGCCATCAATGTGGCAATCAGATAGGCTATGTACATGAGTGGAAAGAGCGATCTTTGCGTGCCCCCGCCGTTTGGGGCCTTTTTGTATGTGGAGGTGATTCTCTTTCAACTGAGAGGGTATTGTTTAGGGTGTGACGATAAGATTAGGTCGGCTCATATTTCCTTTCTATATCCAGATTTTGACACTCTAACTTATTCATTTTGTGAGTTTGCGGGTCGACTTATGGAGGAAATGCCCTGCGAAGCTGTAGCCAGATTTTTAAATGCATCGTCAAAAACACTTTGGTCACTGGATCAGAATCGAATGGCTAAGCTAAAACCACTCATGAAATTCCCAGAAAATATAGATCTAGAAAAAATGAGTGGAGATGAGGTTCACTTCCGAACGATGCCGAAGGAGAATAGCCTTGACCGACCTGAGATCAAGTATGTCACCAACCTTGTCTGTTACGATCAGTCAAAGGTTTTAGCCAACGCTCCTGGCCGATCGGAAAGATCCCTACTCACTTGTTTAAATCAGCTATCTCCTGAGCAGCTTGCAAGGATAAAGTATTTTTCCCTCGATATGCACGAACCATTTATCAAGGCCGTTCGCAAAATGTGCCCCAATGCTAGAATCTGCATTGATAGATTCCACCTGGCTGAATATGTAAATAATGTCTTTGATGATGTAAGAAAATGCGAGTTCCGAAAGGCCAAGGAAAACAAAGATGGGTTTCAAGTGGATATGCTTGCTCCTCACAGGCGGTTTGTACTCGTAGAGCGTGAAAAGATGCTCTCGAAGAAAGACCTACGCATGTTGGATAAACTCAAAGAGATAAATAAAAATATTCTAAATGGAATGATCTTGGTCGAACACTTTCACTCCATTCTTGATAAAACGGAAGTAATCGAGTTTAGGAAATCACTTCTACTGTGGTATCGCCTAGTGAGAGAATCCAACCTCAAACCGTTTAAAAAGATGGCCCTTTTGATTAGAAAGTACCGAGAAGAGATTGAAAGCTATATTACCTCCCGCCTTACCTCGGCAAAGTCGGAGGGATCAATAATAAAATAAAAGTTTTAAGGAGATCAGCTTATGGCTATACGAATGAAACCTCCTACCTCAATAAAATCCTCCAAAGATGCGGCTACTTAAACTCTACCCATATCGATACGACAGGGTGGTTTTGGGGGCCAAATAGCAGGTTGGCACAAAATACCCCCTTCTAATAAACGGAGAGGCGCCGGAAATAGGACTTACAGATGCCTCTTTAGAGCCTTGGTGTTAAGAGAAAATACCCATCACCCATTTGATTGGATTTGAAGGTGGCATTCGGATTGCTGTAGTAGGCTCCAGAAAGGACGGTTTCAGAGCTGTGGAGTCATAGGGATTTCTGCCGCTTTGTACAATGACCTCACATGCGCTATATCTACCACCTCGCAATTTTGGCCTGCGCTTTTTTTTGCTCAAATTCTTACGCATCCTCAAAGTGCAAGTGGTTTTTGACCACCGATCTTCGTGGTGCTGCTGTCTTAAATAAGCAGTTTCCTAAATTAGCTGCATCTCAACCTGTGAGAGCCCAATCAAACATGGACGCCCGAAGTGGTTTTAGATTTGACCCCGTTGCACAGATCGAGCGTTGGATGGAAGTCCTCGTGCGCACTCATCTGAGACGTCGCGACAATCAATTCGTTGTTGATCGTCTGAAAAATTATTACCACAAAAAATATGTCATCAAGGCTAGCGAGATCCCGGACAGCTATTATGCATTTCAACAAAGATTGGCTCTGGAAGAGGGCCATGGACATATCGAGCTAGATCGGAAAGCCAAGGAGCAATTGGCACGCCACTTAATTAGAAATCAGACCGATTCCATCAACAAATGGATCGACTACTTCGTTTCGTCCGATACTGATATATATCCCATGTGGATTAAATATTGGGCCTTTAACGGTATGGTAAAACTTGGTTCTTACGATTCTAATTCTGGCAAGTTTGGTAACCGCGGCATTGGCCAGGTGGCACCGTTCGCCGAACTAAATAGGGAGGGTCTTGCAATTGTAATCGATCAAATTGCCAAAAAGATAGAGCCGCTTAACGTACGCGATCAAAGATTAGTTCGACTTTTTCAGGGGACCAACTTCGGAACATTATACGGGCGCGCTATTTTCAGTCTCAATGGGAAGGTGACGAATCTGACAAATATTCGGGGTAAATGGGTTCTCTTTCCGAGAAATTCTGATGCAAAGAAACTTGCAGGCTCTCTTTATGGTAGAAATACCGGCTGGTGCACAGCTAGTGAAACGACGGCAAAGCTGCAGCTCGAGCAAGGCGACTTTCACATTTTTATGAGTGAGGACGAAAATGGAAACACTAATATTCCTAGAATTGCCATCCGCATGCATGGATCAAAAGTGGCTGAAGTCCGTGGCGTGGCCAATGGCCAGAATATTGACCCGGCAATTGCGGCTACTCCCATTCTGCACGATAAATTAAACGAATTTGGCGAAGAGGCTGATCGCTACAAAAAACGACTTGCAGATATGAAGCGCCTCACAAACCTCTATGAAAATCGCGCTCAAAGACCAATGACCATGGAAGACTTGCGGTTTCTTTATCAGGTTGATAGTCAGATTGAAGGATTTGGCCATATTGAAGGGTTTGGCAATTCGGAAGATCCGCGTATAAGTGAACTAATTAATGGCCGGGATAAAGTAAAAGACTTGATCAAGATATTTGGGATTTCAGGCGCCTTGATTTCGACCAACGCCGACGAAGCTTTACGCGGAGGAATGAAAATTCACGTTGGAGACTTAAAACTCAGCGATGTGGCGCTTGGGGATGTGGTACTGCCTGAATTGATTACGGGTTCATTTGAGGCGCGCAACCTTAAGACCATACATAACGTTACGTTTCCGCTGAAGGTGAAGGGCAAAGTCGTGCTCCCTAGGTTAAATACAGACATATCGATTTCGCTCCTTGAAGGTGGAATCACGAGGGAGCTTCAGGCTGGAGGCTCAACGTCGACGCGAGTTCGGATTCCGTCTGCTTTCAAAGGTAGCATTCAACTTGAAGCAGCAGATGTAAAGAATCTCGAGATTCCTGCTGATTTTGAGGGCACTCTAATTATTGGAGAAGCTGAGTCTGTCGAGGGTCTTACGATTCCCGCGTTGAATTATACGTCGCATATCTCATTTGGGAAACTTAAAAGTGCAAGAGGTATTAGGATCTCTCCCCACTTTGCCGGGATTCTTACGTTTATAAACCTTGAATCTGCGAATGGGTTAGTTATACCCAATGGCTTTCAGGGTGCGTTCGCAATCTACAATCTAACCGGGCCACTTGAAGAACTTGTGTTACCGAACAGAATGGCGGGCCTTTCATTATTTGGAGTTGAAAATGGAAGCGGTCTCCGACTCCCTAAATCGGTTAGCTACTTACAGCTTTCTAATTTGAAGGATGGGACGAATATCGACTGGCCGGACGAGATTGATAATTTCCTGTCTGTACCATCTGGCTTTGAGAGTTACGTTCCTGAGCGGCTTCGGAGCACCATAAGGCCTGCTCACGGAAACAACTAAGAGTCTATTCTAAAACTCCAATTGCTCTGAAAGCTATGATAGAACAAGCTATGTGCAGACAGTCCTCATAATTTTCCACCTTTTCCCCAACGAACTTAGAGATGGCGGAATTTGTTGAGCCACCAGAAAGGGATTTCTACGACCCAGCGAAGGTTTCGTTTTCCTGGATATCTTTGCTTTGTATCCATTCATTCGCCTTTCGATCGGATGGTCGGCTGATAGCCCCCTAAGCCCAAGAAATGTGTCGATTTAAATCAGAGTCGTATGCCTTGTCGGCCAGAAGATGATGGGTGCCGGAGGGTTTGTCTAGAATGAGCTTGCTCAGATTCGCATCAAAAAGTTTGGAGCCTTGGACGCTGGTCCCGTCTGTGATCAACCCGAGGCCCACTCCATATCCATCTGACAAAGGAGAGCCCTATGACTCAGAGTCAGTATATTATTAATCGGAAAGTTAACGTAGTGTAACTTGCAGAGAAGATCGGAAATATTTCTGAGACATGCCGAAATCTTGGTGTCAGTCGGGAGGAATACAATACCAGTCGAACCAATAGCGGCAATTGCTGCCTAGGCAGAGTTCCCAAACAAACCTGGGATGACGGATATGACCTATACAAAAAATATGTTCTTGATTCTAACTCGGTCGATGGCGCCCCCCTCGCCGAGGCTCGTCCGAATCTGGAGTCCGATAGTGGCATCCAGAATCAGCTTGACGACGAATGTTCCAAAAGTCAAAATTTACAAAATCAGAAATCGGAGGTGGCAATCAAAGAACTGATGCACTAAGTTGTGAACTGTCTCGACCGAGAGAGTCATGTCCACGCAACTAAAAACTTCCGTAATCCATTGTCCAAGGCTAGCAGAACATCCTGCGTCCACTATTAAACAGTACGCTCAAAGAAAAAAGTAGAATGAGAGATGGGGACCAAGTATACTCCATCACTCACCCTCCAGTGGGGCGGTATATTTTCGGAGTTACAACTTAGATGTTATTTGCAAAATCAGCTCAACGTCCTCCTGTTGACGCAATTATGGGATCTTATCTGAGAGAGAAAAGATCCCCCTATATTCATTTGAGCTGGATGATACATGGTCAATGTAATTATCGATGCTCTTATTGTCACAAAAACAATTGGGGTGGATCGAGCCGGCGCCTTGAATTTAATCATGCGATTTACTTTCTGGAGAGATTTCTTGAACATTACAAGGATCGTCGAATTGTTGTTTCCTTTAGTGGAGGTGAGCCAACGCTTTGGCCTCATTTTACAGAGCTTGTCGAGTGGCTTCATGTTCGCGGAATTTCAATGGGCCTCACGAGCAACGGATCGAGGGGGCTTTCATATTTCAAAGGGATTGCGCCCCTATTGTCTTGGCTAAATTTGAGTTATCACCCAGAGTTTTCCCATGAGCAGCGTTTTATGGAGACAGTGATTGGGGCCTCTTTTTTTTGTGATGTCAGAGTTCGCCTAATGATGCCAGTTGAACGTCGATTGTGGGATCGGTCAATTTCCTTTGGAGAGAAATTAAAGTCCGCTCTTGGATTTGGATCTTTGACAACAATTGAATACGCTCCCATTTCTGAGGATTTTAGCGGTCTTCATGCTCGTCCGACAGAATACGCAACTGATCAGAAGGGTCGTTTTGAGGATCCCGTTTTCGCAGTGGGACCGGATCGTAAGTTCAAAGAAAGGGCCTCCATTGAGAATGTGGATGGGGGAATCGTTGGTGCCCCGAGAAAAATATTTGAACTGGACGCCAATACTCTTCTCGCCCAGGGGCAAACCAATTTTATCGGATGGAAGTGTGAAATAGGACTTGAGCAGACTTTTATTGATTCATAAGGGAATGTACTTCGAGCTGGTTGTCGAGTTGGAGGAATAATCGGCCATATTTCGAATAAAAAAATTAAATTCCCAACCAGTGCTGTTCTCTGTTCAAAATCCTATTGTTATTGCGGGACGGATATTATCGCGACTAAATTTTCACCGAAGTGGATTCTCAGTCAGGATTTGGAATCGATACCACAGGGATTCGACGCCCCTGCGTATAAGGGAGTGGCATTTTTTCGATATTTTCATGCCCATGCGATGTCCAGAATCATTCATATTCTGAAATATTTTGCGTGGCCTTTGACAGTGAATTTTATACGTTCTATTTTGGGACCTCGATTGACGCGAGCCCTGCGCTTCAAAGTGTGGCCCTGGATTTCAGATTCGTGGAAAATTATTGGTTATTCGCAGTTGTTTAAAAAGCCATAACCCTGTTTATGGGTGTATGGCTTTACTACTGGTAGGGTAAACTCTGTAAGATTCCAGGTCATTTGGGAAGTAGCTGGAGGTGCAGGTCGTCTGACTGCGACTACCGGGCGTATAGAATTAAATGCTGGAGAACAAGAAATTTCCATCAAGCTCAATGGAGAAAAATATCTTGATGGCAAATATTCCATAAAAGAAGGATTTCACAGTTGTAGTGTCTTGTCCACTCTCCAAAACTAGCGGGCTTTAACTAAAAAGCCCTGCCATTTGTGCAATTGATCTGGAGTGAGTTTGGCAAAACAGACGGTTCCTTGTGAATTGGGTTCGGTTCGATTGATCATGCTCTCTCGTCCCAATTCGTAAATGCGGTGTTCGTCAGAACGTGGAAAAAACAATTGGGTATCTGTGTGAAGTTTTCGAATTTGCTCGATCATTAAGGTGCGCAATTTTTCAATTCCTTCACCGGTCAGAGCACTCATGCAGACTCGTGGGTGTTCTTTGATTTGAAATTGGCGCTCAAAGGGAGATTTATCAGATTTGTTGAAAACATGTATGATGGGTTTGCTCTCCCAGCCGAATTCCTTAATGAGAGTGTGTACGACATTCATTTGCGCTTGCATTTGATCACTGCTGAGATCAACAACGTGAATCAAAACATCGGCGTCCAGCGATTCTTCAAGTGTTGCCTTAAATGCTTCTATGAGCTCTGTCGGAAGCCGCCGAATGAAGCCCACTGTGTCGGTGACAACGGCATTTTTGATTTCGGGCAAATAGACTTTGCGAGTTGCGGGATCAAGGGTCGCAAAGGGTTGATCCTTGGTGAGCACTTTCGCATTGCAAAGTCGATTGAGCAGAGTGCTCTTTCCTGAGTTTGTGTATCCAATCAGAGCAAAACTCGGAATTTCAAACCGCTGCCGAGCGGCCCGGTATTGGGCGCGGCTCTTTGTGACGCTCTCCAATTTTTTTCGCAATTGTTTGATGCGATCATGGATGCGTCGCCGATCAATTTCTAAAGCGGTCTCTCCGGGGCCTCGCGTGCCGATCCCGCCTCCTTGCCGTGACAGAGATCCTTGCCAGGCTCCGACCATTCGAGGGAGTTGGTCCAGCATCTGTGCCAGTTCAACCTGAAGTTTGCCTTCATAGGTTTTGGCTCTCTGGGCAAAAATATCCAGAATGAGCTGCGTGCGATCAAGCACTCGAACTCCAATTTCTTTTTCTAGATTTCGGCCTTGAACTCCAGACAGGTGATGATCAATCACCACCAAATTCGCCCCTGAAGTTTCAACGAGATCCTTTATTTCCGATACTTTTCCCGTTCCCAGAAGTGTTGCAGGATTGTATTGGGGAAGTGTTTGGGCCAGGGTTCCCACAACCTCTCCACCGGCCGCATAAACAAGTTCTTCAAGTTCAGCGAGGCTGTCTTTGAGCTCAACAAAGGAATCTGTTTTAAGTCCAATTCCGACGACGACGGCTTTTTCTTGCATTTGACCCGACATAGGCAGTCTATTCTACTCCTTTAGCGAGGGCTTGGGACTCAAGGGCAGTCATGACTATCGTATTGACTATATCGTCAACAGAGCAAGTTCTCTGAAGTACATTCGCTGCTTTTTTTATTCCCATGATAAAGGGGCCGAGAACTTCTCCTCCACCGAGTTGCTGAACCAGCTTATAACTGATGTTACTGGCGTCAAGATTTGGGAAAATGAGCACATTTGCCCCTCCCTTGATGTTGCTAAAGGGAAAGATTCTTTCCATGATATCTGGGTTGATCGCTGTATCTGCCTGCATTTCTCCGTCTACGATGAGATCGGGGCACTTTTCCCTGACAAGTTCGGCAGCCTTTCGCATTTTTCGTGGGCTTTCCTTAGCCGCGGTAAAATTGGTAAAACTGAGCATGGCTATTCGCGGCTCAATTTTAAAATACTTGGCGACTCTTGCGGCGTGAATGGCGATGCTGGCCAATTGCTCGGCTGTTGGATCAATATTGATCGTCGTGTCAGCAAAGAAGATCATGCGGTCCTGCCAGAGGACGAAGTTGAGCCCCGAAATGGTCTGTCGTCGTCCGGTGCCGATAATTTCAAGAATGGGTCTCACACATTCTGAATAGGGATGAGTAGCCCCAGAAACGAGGCCATCAACTTCACCGAGGGCGACCGCCATCGCTGAGAAATAGTAGGGATCGGAAACGAGTCTCTCGGCTTCGGCCATCATGACCCCTTTACGCAGGCGCAGTTCATAAAATCGATTAACAAATTCATCAAATCGGGGGTGTTTGTTGGGTTGCCAAATCGTAACTCCAGTCAGATTGTCGAGTTCCATTTCCTTTATTTTTTTGAGTATGGTTTCCTCGTAGCCGAGCAGGATGGGACGAATCACTTTCTCATTTTTGAGCATGTTAATGGCTTTAAGAATTTTTGTGCTCGCTCCCTCGGGAAAGATGATTGTTGGGACCGGAACTTGGCGCTTTCGGGCATGTGTTTTAACTCGGTTCATATGTGAGCGAATAAAGCCTCGTCGGAGACTCTGCATGCTTTCAAGGCGAACCTTGTATTTCTTAAAATCTTCGATGGGCTTTCTTGTAACTCCAGATTCCATCGCAGCTCTTGCTACTGCGGGAGCCACTGTCGTCAAAACCCTGTTATCAAAAGGCTTAGGGATGATATATTCCGGGCCATAATGAAAGGTTTTGTTTGAGTAGGCGGCGGAGACGCTCTCCGGAACATCTTCGCGAGCAAGTTTCGCCAAAGCATGAACGGCTGCAATTTTCATTTCTTCATTGATGGTCGTCGCCTGAACATCCAGGGCCCCTCTGAAAATCGAGGGAAATCCCAGTACATTATTCACCTGATTCGGAAAGTCACTCCGGCCAGTTGCCACAATGACGTCTGGTCTGGCCTCAAGAGCAAGGCGGGGATCAATTTCGGGAATCGGGTTGGCCATGGCAAAGACAATTGGATTGGGGGCCATGACCTTGAGCATATCGGGAGTGATAGCGCCGGCAACGCTGAGGCCAATAAAGCAATCAGCCCCATCGAGCGCTTCGGCAAGAGTTTTTCGTTCTGTATTGATCGCAAATTCCTCTTTGTAAGAGTTCATTCCTTCGGTGCGTCCCTTTCGGATGACACCTTTGGAGTCGCACATGATGATGTTTTCGCCCCTGACTCCCAAGCTCTTGAGCAACTTAGCACAAGCGATCGAAGCGGCGCCGGCTCCATTAAAAACAATTCTCGTTGATTGGAGCTCTCGTTTCGAAATATCACAGGCATTGATAAACGCTGCCGCCGTGATAATTGCTGTTCCATGCTGATCATCATGGAACACCGGAATCTGCAATTCTTTGCGGAGGCGTTCCTCAATGACAAAACACTCAGGTGCGGCGATGTCTTCGAGATTGATACCGCCAAAAGTTGGTTCCAGGTTTTTAACCGTGGCAATAAAAGACTCCGTGTCCTTCGAATTGAGCTCAATGTCAAAGACGTCGATATTGGCGAATTGCTTAAAGAGAATTCCCTTTCCTTCCATCACAGGCTTTCCGGCCAAAGGACCGATGTCTCCGAGCCCTAACACGGCCGTTCCATTTGTGATCACTGCAACCAGGTTGCCTCGGATCGTGTATTTATACACGTCATCGGGGTTAAGAGCGATTGCTTTACATGGGGCCGCTACTCCCGGAGAATAGGCTAAAGATAGCGCGTATTCGGTGTTCACTGGCTTCGTGGACACCACTTCAATTTTGCCAGGGCTTCCTGCCGAATGATACTCCAAGGCTTCTTTATCGAGATTCTTCATGTGAAATCATCTCCTCGCAATTTTAGCTAGAAACATTCCCTCAACCTTGTTCTTAAACTTTTCCAAAGTCAAATAGCCGCCCCAATGAGGCTCGGTTTTACCGAGAGTTTTCAGTGGGCCCGGAGCCCTGTTCTCATCGGATCAGATGACGGAGTGTGAAATGAAAAAAACCCCTTCACTCGCAAAAGTTGCCGCATCACATCAACCAAAGTTTCCCCCTCCCTAAGTTGACATCAATTGGACTTCCAGGGCACCTTTTCTACACGAGTGTCTCGAGTTTCATTATGCGTGAATTTGCCAAGTGGAGACTTATTCCTATGAGTATTCAAGAAAGTCTAAGAATTGTTCCCAAGAATTCAATTGCGATTATAGAATGGGACTTAGCGGGAGAAAAAGTAAATAAGCTTTCTACCCCCATCATGGCTCGTTTTAAAGAGCTGGTTGAAGAAATTCAGAATTCCTCTTTCAAGGCCGTCATTTTGATTTCAAAAAAGCCAAATATTTTTATCGCTGGTGCCGATATCGATGAAATCAAGAAATTGTCCACTCGCGAAGCCTTTATGGAGAAATTGGGGCCGGCCCATAAGTTGTTCAATCAACTGGAGGATCTGAAGATCCCTGTTATAGCAGCGGTGCATGGAGCCTGTATGGGAGGGGGCTGTGAACTCATCATGGCTTGTGATTATCGAATTGCGACCGATGATAAATCAACTAAGATTGGGCTTCCCGAAGTTCAGTTGGGGATTTTGCCCGGTTTTGGCGGATGTGTTCGTATGCCAAGAATTGTGGGACTTCAAGCTGCACTAGATATAATTCTAGCTGGAAAGTCAGTGGATGCCGGAAAAGCGAAGAAAATTGGTCTTGTCGATGAAGTGGTGGCCCCAGCAGAGCTTTTACAGAGGGCAGAAGCTTTGGCCCAAGAAATTGTCGAGGGAAAAAAAGGAAAGCGCTTGAAAGGTTTTCGATCCTGCGGATCCGTTGATTATCTACTGAACGGCCCCCTTAAGTCGGTTGTGTTTCATCAAGCAAAAAAGATGTTGTTACAGCAGACAAAGGGTTTTTATCCTGCTCCTTTGAAGGCTCTCGAAATCATTAAAAAGACTTATGGATTGGCGGACAGGGACAGGGCACTCACAATTGAAGCAGAGGGCTTCTGTGATGTTGCGGTCACGAGTATCTCTAAAAATCTGATTGAACTTTATTACATGACCGAAGCAATCAAAAAGCAAACGGGGGTCGCGCAGTCGATCAAGGGCCGCAAAGTCAAAAAGATGGCAGTTCTTGGAGCTGGTGTCATGGGCGGAGGAATAGCTCAAGTTGCCGCGGATAAGGACATCGAAGTCCATATGAAAGACGTGAATCACGATGCCATCTCCCGTGGATTTAAACAGGCCCGCGACATTTGGAAAAAGCGAATGGACCGGAGGCGAATGGATAAATATGATTTCGAAAAAAAGATGGGGTTTATCAGCGGAACCTTAGATTATTCGGGTTTCAAGAATATGGACGTTGTCGTCGAAGCTATCGTTGAAGATATGGGAATTAAAAAGAGAGTTTTGGCAGAAGCAACTCAGCACTGTCGGCCCGATGTGATTTTGGCAACGAACACCAGTTCTCTGAGCGTCAGCGAGATGGGAGCTGATCTTCCTCATCCCGAAAATTTTGTCGGAATGCATTTTTTTAATCCTGTGGACAAGATGCCACTGGTTGAAGTCATTCGCGGTCAAAAAACAAGTGATGAGGCCGTCGCCACTATTTTTGAGCTGTCTAAGACTTTGGGAAAAATGCCAGTTGTCGTAAAAGATGGCCCCGGTTTTCTTGTCAATCGACTCTTGCTGCCATGGATGAGTGAAGCCCTCTTTCTGCTAGAAGATGGAATGTCTGTCGAAAAGTTGGACCGCATTTTTACCCATGAGTTTGGAATGCCCATGGGACCTTGTCGTTTGATGGACGAAGTGGGACTCGATGTGGGGATGAAGGTGTTGAAGATTTTTAAGCAGTCGTTTGGAGACCGCATAGAGGCCTCAAAGCTCGTTCAAAAAATTGAGGAATCAAAACGCCTGGGGCGCAAGGGTGGCTTGGGGTTTTATCGATACGATGAGCGAGGAAAAGAAATCGAAGTAGATAAGTCGATCTATCAGGTTTTGGGTTTGCCCTCTCCAACGGACAAACTCGAGAGCCAAGAAGTTATTGAACGCGGTCTATTTGTCATGATCAACGAAGCTGCCCTTGCTCTTATAGAAGATCGAATCGTGGAGAAGCCAGAGAATGTGGATTTGGCGATGATTATGGGCACCGGGTTCCCCCCTTTCCGTGGAGGTCTCTTGCGCTATGCGGACTCTCTTGGTTCGTCCTATGTGGTCCAGGAATTAGAGCTTTATGCGACTCGGTACGGGAAACGATTTGCGCCAACGCAGCCCTACCTCAACATAGCCAAGACAAATCGCACTTTCTACTAGAGTTTAGAAAATACAAGTGTTTTCAAATACTTAACTCGTTTGCTGGATCGGCCCGCCGACTCATAGAAACGGCTCTTTCTCGTGAGACCCTGTTAGCCAAACAGTGTGTAGGAATTGATCAGCTGTTGGACGAAAATGGAGTCAGAGCCCATTTCAGTGGCCAGAGACTCATCTCAGCTCAAAAGTATCAAGAGAAGAGGGATATTTGGCCGGCACCTTCCTTGCCTTTATAGAAGCTGTGTTGACCCGAGAACATGGGTCGATGGAGTGAAACATGAGATTCTTTAAAAAATTTATTTTGGCTTTTATCGTGGCTGCTGTGGCATCTGGATGTGCAAAGAAGGATAAACGTCAGCAGATTCGAGTGGGTCGCAATGCACGAGGGCCGAGCGAGATTACCGATCGAGGAGCGACGGATCAAAATGGTCAGCCTATAAAATACAATCCCTCCTCTGGAACATCCTGGGGAGAGATGACTGGCAGTCCTGAAAATGCCTTTCAGGATGCGATCTATTATTTGGTTTCTGCTTCAATTGATCCAAAAGAGCTGGGTACAGTGAGTGGCCGTTCTGGACAGAGCACGGGAGTTCGATTCTGGGGTTATGTCGAAACGGAGGCTTCATTTACAACAGGACCTTCCAATCAGCGTATTCGTCGCGATGTTTCTGAAATTAGAATTTCGATATGGGATAGTTTTGCGGGAAAAACAGATGCTTCAGGAAATCTCATACCCGAATATCCCATCCATATTCGCGGCTCTGCAGATGGATACGTTGAAGGCACGCGAGCAGTCATTACCTTTAGCGATTCGTACGGAAGCATTAAACTTGAGGGCACCATTGGCAAAGATAATTTTCAAGGAGTTGTGAAATTTGATAATGCACGCTACTGGGATGGCGCGACTCCCGGAGCTGAGGGTACCATCGGAAGCTTTTCGGTGGCAACCTGTGGCTTTTTTAAATGTAATTGAGATTTGATGTAGAAATGTCCCTGTTCCTCCCCCCAACCCCTGGCCCTCGGAGACGGATAAGAAATATCCAATTTCTCCGAGGGTTTTTTATTGCTTCAGTGGATATCCAATTATAGCGTGCACGGAATGAGTATCAATTTTCGCTTCGACCATAGCATGTTTCAAACCCTCGTAGGGGGAGTGCCTGCACTAGAGATTCAAACCCTCAACATCTCCAATGTTGAAGAGGCCAGACGATTCATATTGACTTACGGCTATGACATGAACAACGAGGTCCATCTAGATAATCTTTGGAAGTACTACAGGAGGGCGCTCAATTATCTTCGCACCTACCTTTTAAGGGATGATGAACAAATTCCTGAGATGCTGAGTGATCCAAATCAATTGAAAGATCTCTCTTATCTTCTTATTTATGCTTCCACGCGAAACATTCAACACAACTCAGTCCAGGGTTGGGCCTGTGCAATCTTGAGAGTCATGCATGTTTTGGTGCACCTGGAGAACGATTTGTTTGCTCAGTTTTCCAAGGAGATTCAAGAACAAATACTCTCGCCTCTGCAGAATTGTGTCCATCGAGATCCAGTGAGTGGAGTGTGGCTTGGCGGCTCGAGTGACTCTGACAGGATCCGCCTTGATAAGTTTGTCGTGAAATCATTTAAGAGCATTGATTCTGCAGTTAACAAACTTTTGGCAAAGCCAGGGGCGATTGCCTTTACGATATTGGACAAGTTAGGGGCTCGTTTTGTCACGCGCCATTTGTTTGATGCGTTTCGAGTTTTGAGATTTTTGAGCGACAATAATTTGGTGAATTTTGCTCATGTTATTTCTGAAGAGGCAAACAACACGCTTTATCCTCTCAATCTTTTTTTTGAGACAATGGAGACCTTGTCGAAGGGGAGCGATTCTTCTCTGGAGGAAATAGATAGAAGGCTTGCGGCCAAGTTGGAAGAGCCGGATCGTCATGCTGAATACAGAAAAAAATTGAATATGTTCTCGAGCGGGAACTATCGCTTTTTAAAATTTATTACCCGCCGATTGATACGCATTGAAATTTCTGAAGGTGGAAAGCCAAGGCAGTTGAGTTTCTTTTATCCCTATGAAATTCAAATCCTCGATTACGGCACTTATCTACAAAATTTAAGTGGACCTTCTGCTCACGATCAGTATAAGTTGCGCCAAAAAGAGTTTGCTCGACGTCGAGTTTTAGGTTTTCTAGAAAAGTCGAAAGACGCGTGAGAGTTGACAGTTTTGTCTGGCAGAGCTGATCTGTTGACCAGCCTTGGAGTTGCATTTGGAAGACAGTTTGAGCGAACCTATTGTCCTAGTCGTACTCAGTTATGTGCGATCCCTTTTTGGGACGATTTTTTCTTTTATATGGACTTTCGGATATGGTTGTCTGGCCGTTCTTGTGCTTATGATTTTTCCAAGTCAGAGTCTGCGAGACTTTTTCTATCGAACCTGGGGAGCCGTTTGTGTGTTCCTATTTGGAGTGGAAGTTGAGTTGCGTGGGGGCTCTTTCTTTCCAATGCCTGGGCAGCCTGGCTCCGTGTGTCTGTTCAATCACACCAGTAATTTTGATATTCCTGTTGTGAATTCGGTTCTGAGAGGGTCTGTTCGTTGGGGGGCCAAAATTGAACTTTTTAAAATCCCGATTTTTGGTTCCATCTTGCGTAGCATGGGAGTTTTGCCCATCACACGGTCCAACCGCGAAGAAGTCTTTAAAGTCTACTCTGAATCGATTCCGCGAATTAGAAATGGAGAGTGTTTCTTTTTGGCTCCGGAGGGAACACGAAAAGATGGGAGTCGCATTTTTCCGTTTAAGTCGGGTCCCTTTGTTTTTGCCATTGAGGCGCAGTGCCTGGTTGTCCCGGTCTTGATCTATGGGGCCTGGCGCATTCAGCCAAAAGGTCAAATTTTGCCGGCCTGTGGAAAGTGGAGAAATAGATTGGTTGTTGAAGTGCTTCCTCCTATTTCTACAAAGGGGTTAAAGATTGGCGATCGAGCCCAACTTCAGGATCAGGCTTTTCGATCGATGACGGAGGCTTTTGAAAGGCTGCGGGTTGAATTCGGTTAATGTGGCAATGGGGGCACTTGTGAAAATTCTTGTTCGGTTCCTACTCGGGATGATTTTTTTTAGCTATGTTTCTTTGGCTTCTGGTGAGAATTTAGGGAAGCTAGATCTCGACGAATTGACTCTGCGACCTGAATTTCTTTTACAGGAAGGTCAGTTGGCGCAGTTTTCGTTGGAGAACAGTCTTGTCGGAGTCAGATGGAGACTGGATTCAAACATTGGGGCCCATATTAATCTGGGGTCTCTTTCTTTGCTCAATATTCCAGCTCACTTTGAAAGCTCACAGAGTGAAGAATTTGGATTGGTTGAGGCCTATGGCGAGTACTCTGGAGTGTATGGGAGGATTCGCGCGGGTCTTTTGCCTCTGGCTTATGGAGTGGAAGGATCTCGAAGGGAGGGAGATTTAGAATGGCCGAGGACTCTTCTTTTTCGAAATCGAGTGGTTGGGTTAAGGGATTATGGGTTTTGGTATTCAACTGATAATCAGGGGTTTTACACAAGATTGGCGCTGCACAATGGGGAGGGTCGGGTCAATAGGGACGCTCGCGTTTGGGTGACAGCCAGTTGGGGATGGATAGATGTGAAGAGATTCAATTTGGGGGTCAGCGGCAGCACGGGCACCACAAAGCCAGAGGCAACATCGACAAGCGGTGATTCATTGGCGGGCGTCGATCCAGCCCTTCGGGCTAAGTGGCGAATGGGAACAATCTACTTGCAAGCCCTCAGAGGAAACTGGAATTATTTGATCGAGGGGACATGGGGAAGTGTCGAGCAAGAAATGAAGAGAGGGAATGGGTTTGTGAGCGCTCATGTCGATGTGGGATATGATTTTAACTCGCGTAGTGGCTTGTTATTTCGGGGTGACTACTTTGATCCTAATGATAGGCTTGCCGAACAAACTCAACGGGAAGTGTCTTTGGCTTGGGTATGGAAAAGCTCAGAGAGAAATTCGCGCCTTTATTTGATGGGAACGAAGGTCGTTGAGGACACTCGTCAGCAAGTCAACAATGATATGGTTCGCCTTGTTTGGCACTTGAATGCTCAGTCCTTCAGTCAAATCTCGCCTTAAATGCATTGCGCAACATAATGATTGTCGTCCTTTTAAAGAAATTCGTTTTTTTGACCCTGTTCGGCTCTCGGGATATAAGAAGAGTTTAATTAGTGATTCTGGAACAGGGAGGCATTTGTGTCATTTAAAATGGTTGGAATTGTTGGAGCTGGTCAAATGGGAAATGGCATCGCCCAGGTCGTGGCTATGCATCATCTGCCAGTTGTGATGGTTGACATGAGTCAGTCCTCTCTGGATAGGGGAGTTCAGACGATCTCGGGAAGCTGTGATCGTCTGATCAAGAAAGAGAAGATGACAGAATCTGAAAAACACAAGGTTCTGAGTCAGGTCAAAACGAGTGTTCAGATGGGAGATTTGAAGGCCTGTGATTTTGTCATTGAGGCCGTCACAGAAGATATCCAGATTAAGACTAAAATATTTAAACAGTTGGATGAAATTTGTGGACCCCAGACTTGTTTAGCGACAAACACGTCCTCTATTTCAATCACGAAAATTGCTTCGGCGACGAAGCGGCCTGAAAAAGTGGCGGGTATGCATTTTATGAATCCTGTTCCGCTGATGGTGTTGGTGGAAGGAATCAGAGGTTTGCAAACTTCAGATGAGACTTTTACGAAGATTAAGAACTTTGCGGAATTTCTCGGAAAGACCTGGCTCGAAGCCAAAGATATGCCGGGATTTGCTGTGAATCGAATTCTTATGCCTATGATCAATGAAGCTGTCTATGTTTTGCTCGAGGGAATTGCGTCGGTTGAAGACATAGATAACGGCATGAAGCTTGGAACAAACCAGCCCATGGGTCCTTTGACTTTGGCGGATTTTATTGGTCTTGATACCTGTTTGGCTATCATGAGAGTGCTGCATGAAGGTCTCGGAGACTCCAAGTATCGTCCTTGTCCATTGTTGGTGAAATATGTGGAGGCTGGTTGGTTGGGACGCAAATCGGGTCGGGGTTTTTATCGCTACGATTCTCAGCGGTGAGCAATGAGCAATGAGCAGTAGCAATGGTTTGGCTGAGGAGTTCTTCTCTTTTTAACGAATTCGCGAGGTAACAAGATGGTATTTCAATCTCTCAAATTTTCAACTCAAGGAGCTGTTGGAGTTCTTCATATTTATCGACCACAAGCCATGAATGCTCTTAATCGCCAGGTCATTGATGATCTAGAAGAATTTCTGGATCATCTACCCAAAGAGATACGATGTCTGATTATCACTGGTGAGGGCGAAAAGGCCTTTGTTGCCGGCGCCGATATCAAGGAAATGGAGCAACTGAGCGAAGAGGAAGCCCTGAAAATGGCCCAGCATGGGCAGGCTATTATGAATAGGATCGAAACTTTGAAAGTGCCGACGATCGCGGCCGTGAATGGGTTTGCCTTGGGGGGTGGTTTTGAGTTGGCTCTGGCCTGTGATTTTATCATTGCCAGCGAGAAGGCGCGCTTTGGACTTCCCGAAGTCACACTAGGTTTGATTCCTGGCTATGGCGGGACTCAACGCTTGGCTCGGTCCATTGGAAAGAGTCGGGCTCGAATGATGACGCTGACCGGAGAGATTTACAGCGCACTGGAAGCCTTTGATTGGGGCATTGTATCCAAGGTCGTAGAAGCTGGCAAATTGCTCTCAGAGAGTATGAAAGTTGCCGAAAAAATTGCCAGCCGAGCTCCTGGCGCTCTTGCGCTAGCAAAACGTGCTATTCATGAGGGTTATGACCTGAGTCAGTATGAGGGATTGAAAATCGAAGCTGAACTCTTTGGTGAGGCCTTTAAATTGAAGGATCACACTGAGGGGATTCGAGCCTTTATCGAAAAACGACCAGCCCAGTTTACGGGAGAATAATGTGAGTTCTTCTCCAATAAAAACCCCTGTGCGCTTTATCACTGCGGCTTCCCTCTTTGATGGTCATGATGCCAGTATCAATATCATCAGAAGAATTTTGCAAGATCAGGGGGCCGAGGTTATTCACCTGGGTCATAATCGTTCTGTCCGTGATGTGGTCGTCGCAGCCCTACAGGAGGGAGCTCAAGGCATTGCGATAAGCTCCTATCAGGGCGGTCACATGGAATATTTCAAATATATGAAGGACCTTCTGAAGGAGGCGGGCGCTCCCTACGTGAAGATCTATGGGGGCGGTGGTGGTGTCATCGTTCATGAAGAGAAAGCAGAATTAGAAAAATATGGAATCGCCCAGATTTTTCATCCTGACGATGGACGTCGACTTGGCCTTGAGGGAATGGCAAGGACGATGATGGAGGGGGCCAATTTTTCTTTGTCTTCGGTAGCGGATTTGTCCTTGGTGACCCAATCGGAATATTCGGACTATAATGAGATCGAGAAACATGACCCGATTCCTCATTGGGAATTGGGTCTCGCCCTATCGGCGCTAGAAGAAAGCTTGTCGGGAGCCCCTAAGGGGTTAGTTGACTTAACTTCGTTAGAAAGGTTCAAGAGAAAATCGGGAGGGACGCCTCCGGTTCTCGGCATTACGGGTACGGGAGGAGCTGGAAAGTCGAGTTTAATTGATGAACTGGCGCAGAGATTTTTGAACTGCCACCCTGGGATCAAGATCGGGATTATCTGTGTCGATCCAACCAAGCAAAAAACGGGTGGAGCTTTGTTGGGCGATAGAATTCGAATGAATTCTTTGAGTCGACCCGGGACTTTTATGCGCTCAGTGGCCTCGCGTGGATCGGGAAATGAAATTGCAAGATCACTTCCGGTATTTTTGGATTTTCTAAAAAAATATGATTTTGATTTGTTGATTGCTGAGAGTTCCGGGATCGGGCAGGCGTCAACGGCGATCACACAAGTTGCAGACGCAAGTCTGTATGTCATGACATCAGAATTTGGCGCCCCGAGCCAGCTCGAAAAAATAGACATGATTGATTACGCCGATCTTATCGCGATTAACAAAGCCGACCATCGTGGCTCACAGGACGCACTCCGTGATGTTGAGAAGCAGTTTCGGCGATCGCGAAAAAAATTCGACCAGGAAGAAAATCTTCCTATCTATCTGACTCAGGCCTCTAATTTTAACGATGAGGGAGTGAATACTCTTTTCTTCGGGATCAACGAGGTCTTGAAGCGTAAAAATAAGGAGGGAAAAAGCTGGTCTTTGCCTTCGTCGTCAACGACTGAGCTTCGAGGAGTTCAAAAACAAACGATCGTTCCTTCCGATCGTCAAAACTATCTGGCTGAAATAGTATCAAAGATTCGCAGTTACAAGAAAAGAACCAAGGAAGTTTCAAGCAAGGCGAGCCAATTGGGCTCTCTCTTTCGCCTCCAAGAGTTTTTTTCAAAGGACAAATTTGAAGCTTGTCGTCAGGATTTCGAGAGCGGGTTTCATTCAGATGAATTGGCTTTGCTTAAAAGTTGGGATCAATTGGAGAAAGTGTATTCCGGGACCGATCTTGTTTACACGGTTCGAGATCAGCAGACAAGGCAGCCGCTGACTCGCAAGAGCTTGAGTGGGCTGCCAATCCCACGAGTTATTTTTCCAGAGATAACTGATTGGGGAGACAGATTTAAATTTTTGCGTGAGGAGCATCTTCCTGGTTATTTTCCTTACACAGCGGGAGTGTTTCCTTTAAAGAGAGAGGGAGAAGATCCAATTCGGCAATTTGCTGGAGAGGGCTCGCCCCTTCGAACCAATCGGCGTTTTCATTTTCTGAGCAAGGATTCAGAGGTTAAGCGTTTGTCGACAGCTTTTGACAGCGTGACTTTGTACGGCCAGGATCCTGATCTTCGTCCGGATATATTTGGAAAAGTTGGGGAAAGCGGGGTCAGTGTCGCTTCACTTGAGGATATGAAAAAACTTTATGCAGGTTTTGATCTGTGTGATCCTAAGACAAGTGTGAGCATGACAATAAACGGACCTGCTCCTATGATTTTAGCCTTCTTTTTTAATACGGCGATTGATCAGCAAATCGAAAAGCATGAGAAGGAGTTGATGAGAAAGCTGACCAAGGAGGAACATCAAAGCATATCTGATGCGACGCTTCGTACAGTCAGAGGAACGGTTCAAGCAGATATTTTAAAGGAAGATCAGGGACAAAACACCTGTATCTTTTCGATCGATTTTGCGCTGAAGATGATGGGGGATATTCAACAGTTTTTTGTTGATAAGGACGTCCGAAATTTCTACTCGGTGAGCATTTCTGGTTATCATATCGCTGAAGCCGGAGCGAACCCAATCACTCAGCTGGCTCTTACCTTGAGCAATGCTTTCACTTATGTTGAATATTATCTTTCGAGAGGGATGAAAATTGATGATTTTGCTTCGAGTCTGTCCTTTTTCTTTTCCAATGGACTGGACGCAGAATATACGGTTATCGGTCGTGTCGCGAGAAGAATTTGGTCGGTGGCGATGCGTGATGTTTATCAGGGAAATGAGCGATCTCAGAAATTGAAATATCATATCCAGACGAGTGGGCGCTCTCTTCATGCTCAAGAGATAGACTTTAACGACATTCGGACCACACTTCAGGCGCTTTTGGCTATTAATGATAATTGCAATTCGCTTCATACAAATGCTTATGATGAGGCCATCACGACGCCGACAGAAGAGTCGGTCAGGAGGGCTCAGGCGATCCAGATGATCATTAACTATGAATATGGCCTCTCTAAAAATGAAAATCCGAGTCAGGGAAGCTATTTTATCAAATGGTTAACAGACGAGGTGGAGGAGGCCGTGTTGGCTGAGTTTTTGAGAATCAATGAGCGCGGGGGCGTATTGGGTGCAATGGAAACTCAATACCAGCGGTCAAAGATTCAGGAGGAATCACTCCACTATGAGCATCTCAAGCATTCGGGACAGTTGCCGATTATTGGTGTCAACACTTTCATCGATTCAAAAACCCTGGATGAGAGCTATTCTCCCCCACCAATTAAAATGGCACGTGCGACTCGAGAGGAAAAGCTTTCGCAGTTGGACGAAGTGGAGTCCTTTAAAAATATAAATCACGATCGGGTGGAAGTGGCATTAAGAGAGTTGAGGGAAACAGCTTTGTGTGGTGGAAATATATTTGTGGCTTTGATGTCCGCAGCAAGATGTTGCAGTTTGTATCAGATGAGTCAGGCTTTGTTTGAAGTGGGTGGACAGTACCGGCGCAATATTTGAAGCCTAGAAGTCAAAACAAGGAAGTTGTCAGATTGAGTTCAAGTTTGGGGACGATCATGACCAAGGTGGGTTGTCGGATCAGGTTATTGATCCTCACTCCGGTCGTTTCAGAAATAGTTATATTTCTGCTGTCCTTTCTTTTGTTTTCGCTCCTGCTTGATGATATTAGACCGACGATATTTCAAGCGAGAGATATCGCGAGAGCCCGGCTTTGGTGGGATGGCCAGCCAATTTTACATGGACCAGAATTTACCAATGGAGGGTATATTCCTGGTCCTCTGTATTATTTGATCATCTCAATTCCTCTTTTGTTAGGTGGAAATTGGTGGTCTGTTTCCTATTTATGCATAGCGCTCATGGCACTCTCTGTCGCCCTTCTTTGGTCGGCAATGAAAAGATACTGGGGAGTGGGTGGGGCGTTTTGGGTTAGTTTTCTCTATATCGGATCAGAATGTTTTACTAATCACCTGACAACGGATTGGAACGCCTCTTTTCAGCCTGTTTTTAGCGTCCTGTGTTCGATATTGATATTTGAAATATGGGGGGACAAGGGCGATTCATCAAAACGATGGCACTGGATTCTTTTCTGTCTTGTTTGCTCGCTCGGATGCCAAATTCATTTCAGCATAATTTATTATTTCCTATTGGCCTTGTTCCTCTCTCTTGTTTTTAAAATAAAAAAGGTTCCGAAAATTAATTTTTTAGAAATTGTATTTGGAATCATTGTCTTTCTTCTTCCGATGACACCCTATTTGATTTGGAGGACATTTTACAAATCATGGTCAATTTTTAGGTATTTGCCGGCTCCCTATTTTGGTGTTCCTCAGCCTTTTTCGAGTTTCTTAGGTGAGAGTGGAAATATTTCAGGAGTTCAGAATCGATTTATGGGTTGGGAGGGTGTCGTGGTCTCCCTGTTTCAGGGGAACTACTTTTTTTTATTTAGCTTGGTCTTACTATCATCTTTGATATTAATTTCCATTTTTTTTTACGACGGTGGGTTAACAAAAAAGATCCTTGATCGCGTTTTTTCAAGCGCTCAGCAGAGGTATCGATTTAAGATCGCGATGATAGGACTGTTCTTTTTGTTGAGCACGGGAATTTATTGGGCGTCTCAGACTAATTTTTTTCGTTACATTTTTCATCTCCTTCTCTCTATTGATATATTTTTTGGAATATTCATCGCCTGCACTCTGAAATATTTTTTGCCTAAAGAAGATATCCGTTTGCGCTACGGACTTTTAGCTTCTTGGTTCTTTCTTGCGGCCGCTATTTTAGGTGAGAATTATACAGGCTTCTATCAACAAGCTCCAATCTGGATCTTTTTTATTTCGATATTTTTGTTCATAATTGCTTTTCACTTAGTTCATCTGCTTGGGATTCGAATTCAAACACGACTATTTGTTTGGACGAGTGTTCTTTTGGCTTTTGCTGTTTCCCAGGCCGCTAGCTATCATAAATTCCACAATTTAATGTCTGAAGCAGTTTCCAGTGATCCTGAAGTTCGCATCTCTTCATTTGTTTCGGCTGGCGCCGTCAGATGGGCTTGTACGATCATTAAGCGTGACACAACCTGGAATGATGATGAAATTTTTGAGCGGATTGCTACCATCAGAATTTATCTTGGATTTGATATGACCGAAGTGTGTCGTTCTGTCAATCCTGAGGATATAACTGAACTAGTGAGACCGAGCTCTTTCACGCCCGATGGCTACTTCATTTTCAGAGAGAAATTTTGGATGGAGAAATTGCATAACCAGTGCATTGAGTGTTGGATAAGAAAAATGAGTTTACCACGCGAGATCAGGAATCTGTCCTTCTCAAAGGAGTTAGAATTTGGGCTACCGGATTTTTCCCATGGGATGGGTCTTCTTCCTTATAAGTTTAAGAATCCAAAGAGTCTCATACGTAACTTTCATAATCGAGGGAAGTCGTATCGGTTTTCTAGAGGTGATGAATTTCTAGAGAATCGTGGAAGCGAGGAAAAGGGACATGTAGATTTTGGAGATCGACGACATCTTTTGTTTTGGAATTATTGCAATGAGGAAATTTCCGATCGCTGCAGAGTCGGAGTTGTTCTTGATTTAAGTGGCGAACATTGGACCTTGGAATACATCGGTTCTCCTCTTGGAAACAGGGCTTTTTGGCAGAATCCGGTAACGGTTCAGTGGGAAGACTCTGTTCTGGTCGTCAAATGCAAAGATGGAAGCGATGAGCACCATCCATTGTTAAGCAGGATTGGAAATGTCAATTTTAGTTACCTGGATAATTACTTTTTGAGTCCCTTAAAGGTACACGTGTTTCCTCGCTGCCGGGGGCAAGTTAAAGGAATTAAGTTTGAAATTGATGGGTTGCGAATTCAGGTTGGAGAGAATCGCAGATGGTTGGAAAGAGATTTTCAAACAATTCAGTTTTAAAATGGAAATATCAAAATACATTTTTTCCAACAAGTCAGACCAAAGTCTAACGGCAAATGGAGGATTTGATGTATTTGGTTTTGAATAATTCTATGATGATTGGAAGCTATTGAGAGAAGTGCTCTCATTCGGGAGAAATATCAATGCCGAGATTCATTCCATTTTCCATAAGATCGATGTTCGTATTTGCCATATGGGGGATGACCCCCTTGTTTGCACATTCCTCTGCACTCTCTGAATCCTCTGAATCAATGAACAGGTCTCTCGGATCAGAGGTACTAGACACTCAATCGTTGGCGCAAACGGAATCAAGAGGAGGGAGGGCGAAGATTCGAAAGCGACCTCGCCGGATGGTAGCAAATCGAAAGGGCGAGGACATGGTGGTCTCGGGCTCAGAAACCAAAGCTCCCGCGAATGGAGTCAAGCTTGGAGGCGGCTTGGTCTTTGGAGCAGATGGGGCCTCACCCTTTTTGCTTGGAGCCGACTATTTCTATCCTCTTCAGGTTGTTCGAAACTTGGGATTTGTTGCGGGGGCCAGTTTTTGGTCCTATTCGGTCCTTGGTGTTTCGGTGAATTTCATTACCTTTGAGGGAGGAGTGGACTACCATTTTCCAATTTCTCATTTGGGAACTCTCGTAGGAGGCGCCAGACTTACCTATGTCAATGCTTCTGGTGATTCTTCTTCGTCCTCAAAATTTGGGCTGACGGTTTTGGGTGGTTATGAGCACTCCCTTGGAGAGAGTGCCGTAGGTGGAGAATTTCGCATGCCCATGATAGCCGACTTTGACGTCACCTACCTGTTTGGTTATTATAAAATATATTTTTGAAAACTTGGAATTTGGAACATAAATCAAGCAGACCAGTTTGATCCATGTTCGTCTCTTTCTGAGATGCTTGAGATGAAAATGACTGAAATAGATGGAGCAATCAGTTAAAATAGCTAGTGGCATTTATTGTGGTACGTTCGATCTTTTCTTCCTTTTTCGCTCTCGTGAATATTTTCCGACGAGAAGTGACCATTCTCTTTTTTATTTTATTTCTCTTTGGACTCACGTCTTGTCGACTCAATGATAACGAAATTAAAGGAACCATTGGTTGCCATGCAGACTGCAGTTCAAGTCCAGGAAATGGGGGTGGCAGTGGAAATCCAGCTGACCCCATTGTCGGTCTGACAGCTGGCAAACTTGTGTTTGTAGTTGAGCCGACGAATGCGGCTGTAAATTCAACAATGTCAGAAGTCCAAGTAGACGTGAGAAGCGGTTCCAATGTTCGCGTTCTGACAAATCAAGTTGTGGTTTCCTTGAGTATACATTCTGACACTTCTTACGGTTTAGCTAGGTTGGGTGGAACTTTGTCTGCTACCACAGTAAACGGAGTGGCTCGTTTCCCAAACTTGATGATTAATAAGTCATTTGATAATTTTCAATTGGGAGCCTCAGCAAGTGGCTTGAAGCCAGCTGTGAGTGAGCCATTCAATGTTGTCGGTTCGGCAACTCAAATATATAGGTCTGTCGGGCCAGGAAAAAATAGCTATTTGGCTGATGGCGCATTAAATCAGATGACAATCTCTAATTCAGTTGCCACCTTTACACATCCTTTGCCTGATAATGTTGGTTTGGGAGATGCCATTCAGTATGATTCGAGCGCAGGGGGAAATGGCTCTGGTCTTGGGTCCGTTGATCGTATTGTGTTTGTTCATCGACGAATTTCCTCAACGAAATACCTTGTTAAACAAGCTGACGGAAGCGGCGCCGACGCAACATTTGGAGATAGGGATTGGTCTGTTTGCAGGGCCTATACGGATCTTTGGAGTGCAATTGGAGATAGTGGGGGAGGGAGCGAAAATGATCTCATTGATTTATTGGTGAGAGATTTTGATTTCTTTTCCAACTCAGGCGGTGATGATCTCACGGTTGCCAATAGGATCTGGAATGTTGTTCTTTACGGCGACGGTGTGCAAGGTAACCCGATTTATGTTTGGAATTGGACGACGGATAGTCTTCGATATTTGCGTTTGTTTACACCAGTTTGGCCTACTGAAGTGGGAGTATCACAAAGACATTTTGGACAATGGACTGAAAAGGCCTTTCGCATGGGAGTACCGACGGTGGGAGGGGACGGAAATCGGCTGAGCGTGAAGACAAACACTGTAACTGTGGATGGTCTTCAGATTATGGTCGACGATGATGGGGGAAGTGTCAGTGGTTTGTACATTGAATCCACTGGGTCATCTGTCGTTTCCAATAATATTTTGCGAAAGATTGATAGCGTCAGCTGGGGTTCTGGAATTTACATTGGCTCAACCGGGGGTATAGGAAAGATTTTTGATAATTTGATTTACGGATTTGATGTTTTCAATTCGATTCGGGTTAATGCGGCGAGCACAACTCAGTACATTTATAACAACTCTGGCTTTGATCATACGAGTGGGATTCGTTCTGAAAATGGTACTGTGATCGCCAAGAATAATCTGATGAAGGGAAGTTCGAACAATCAAAACTATGACGGTGGTTTCGGATTGGGGAGCAATTATAATATCTCTGACGATGCGACTGTCCCTGGAGGCGGCAACGATCTTGCGTCTTCGCCCATCAACTTTTTGAACGAACTTTTTTATGATTTCCGCCTCTCTCTGACGGGAAATTTGGCAGTTAACGGGGGAACATCTCTTGTGGCAGATAGTGCGCTCCCACTGATTTCAGATATTCGTGGCTATCCTCGGGGCATTGGTGGTGCGTGGGATATCGGGGCATTTGAGATGGCGGAATCAATTTTTGGAGATGATCTTGCCGCAGAGTTTTCGCAAGGACAGCTATCTTCGAGTTTGGAAGTCGATGGGTCCGGAAGTCTTCGACTTCGAGCAATATCTGCCAGTGAACGTGAACTTCAGGTTCCTGACGCTAGTTTTAACATGAGTGGATTGGTGGCTTTGTGGCATTTCAATGAGTCGAGTGGACAAATCATGGATGCCTCTGGCAACCTTCATCATTCCACCGCCTCGGGTGGCACCCCTTCCTATGGGCAATCAGGAGTATTGAACAGTGCAATGACCTTTGAGTCCGCAAGCTCTGAGTTTATTGATTTCGGGCAATTACCTGAAATTGAGCAAGTTTCTCGGGTGAGTTTGGTTGCTTGGGTCAAGAGGTCGAGCAGTGGCAGCAAATTATTAATTGGGGGACATGAGCCATCAGGGGCCTATGACTCGATTTTTCTTGAATTGTGGGACGATGGAACATTGAACGCTATTGTAACCAATTCGAGTTATTACTATGGTGGTTCTAGAGCGCTCAATGATACTCAATGGCATCACATTGCCATGGTATTTGATGGAACTTTGACGGGCGATGCAAATCGCCTCAAGGCATTTATTGATGGAGTTCAAGTCCCCTTGGTCTTTTCCGGTGGAGGCTCTCTCCCTTCGTTGACTCCCGATCTATCTACCAATTTCATGATCGGAACTAATGGTGAGGGTGGATTTTCCGATGGATCGATAGACGAGATTTCAGTTTGGTCGCGAGCCTTGGGCGCAGTTGAAATGCGAACACTCTATGAACGCCAGAGAGGGAGCTATAACTCTGAAGGTGCTGAGTTTTTATCCCGGATCTTTGACAGTGGGGCATTGGATGGGCGCTGGGGTCGGCTGAATTGATGTTGGCCGAGCCCGTGGGAAAGGAAATTTCGAGAGTTGATAATGAAAACAGCAGTTATGGGGCCGGACTGAGTGGAAATGGCCTCATGGGCTTATGGCATCTCAATGATAAAAAGTGGGGATCATTGGCTGATTCCTCGGGACGAGGACATGATGGGATTATAAATGGCAATCTCGTGTATGGTCAGGCAGGTCCCTTTGATTTGGGGCTTGGATTTAGTGATATCGATGGCGAATTCGTCACGGTTCCGGCCCACGCCGATTTAGAGCCCGATAATCTGACGATTTCATTTTGGTTTCAGCGAAACGGAATTCAAAATGACTACGCCCAAATGGTAACGAAGGGTTGCTGCATTATGTGGGCAGGAGACAATTGGTCCTATGCCTTTGAGTGGGACACCGATAACGGAGGCACGGAGTATTCATTTGGAGTCAACAGTACGATCGGGGGATATTTTCTTGTTAAGTCACCCCATATTCCGGATCAAACCTGGGTTCATACAGTAGGGCCTTACAATGATGCAACTAAGACGGTGGAATTGTACGTCAATGGCGTCTCGGCTGGAACGATGCTCATGCCTGGTTCCCGAGTGAAGGATTCAGTCGATGACCTTGTTTTTGGGCAATATGGTTCAGGAGCGTTTGGCGGAGCGTTTAAGGGCAAATTGGACGAAATTGCCATTTGGAACAGGGTTCTTTCTCCTGGTGAAATTCAGAGTCTTTATCGAAGAGGGAAAGCTCAGGTTTACTACCAAGTGAGATCATGTCTTTTACCGGACTGCTCGGATTCGACTTTTGTCGGTCCACAGGGGAAGACTACAACGTATTTTTCAGAGCAGCTCAACGGTTCTTCACGAAATCCATTGTTTGATCTTTTACCTCTAAACTTAAAAAACAGATACTTTCAGTATCGCTTGATCTTTGAAACCACAGACAGTCTGATCACTCCCGAAGTCAAAAGCGTCAAAGTTGAGTACTTCAATTAGTTAATCTCATCTCAATAGTTGAAGCCATCAATTGCTGAGTTCCATTTTCGCAATTGTTTGGAGCTGCATATTGCTCGTGCCCTCGTAAATCTGACCGATCTTAGCGTCGCGCCAGAATTTTTCTACGGGGTATTCTTTGGTAAATCCGTTGCCACCGAAGAGATCAACAGCCAAAGAAGTGATTTTCTCTGCAGATCGCGAGGCAAAGAGTTTTGCCATGGCGGCCTCTTTGACGAAATCCTGTTTTGCATCTTTGAGTCGAGCCGCATTGTAAACCATAAGTCGAGCGGCCTCGAGCAGAACACGCATTTCTGATAATTGAAATTGCACGGCTTGATTACTTGCGAGAGTTTTCCCAAACTGCTCCCGCGCTTTTACGTAGCCAAGAGTGGCTTCATAGGCGCCTTGGGCAATGCCGATCATTTGAGCGCCGATTCCAATGCGCCCCTCGTTCAAGGTTTCAATGGCGATCTTATAGCCTTTACCAAACTCACCGATAATGTTGGCTTTTGGTACCTCACAATTTTCAAAGATAAGTTCGCAAGTGGAGGAAGCACGGATGCCCAATTTATCTTCTTTCTTTCCAACTCTAAATCCGGGAAAGTCTCTTTCAACAATAAATCCTGTAATGCCCTTGTAGCCAAGACTGGGATTGGCATTTGCAAACACCAAAAAGAGTGAAGCCTCCTTGGCACTTGTAATCCAAAGTTTGTGACCATTGAGAATGTACTTGTCGCCTTTTTCTTCAGCCCGAAGTTTCAGAGCGAAGGCATCAGAACCGCTCGAGCTTTCACTGAGAGCATAGGCGCCGACCCAATCGCGAGCAAGTAGAGGCAGGTACTTTTGTCTCTGCGCCTCGCTTGCCCACCGCAAGAAGGCATTTGTGACGAGCGTGTTTTGAACATCGACCATCACACTGCACGAGCCATCGATTCGCCCAAGTTCTTCGACTGCAATGCAAGCCAGAGTAAAGCTGCCGCCTGCACCTCCGTATTTTTCTGGGGACTCAATTCCCATGAGACCCATTTCAAAAAACTTCTTGATGAGGTCCGAATCGATCTGGGTTTTTTCTTCCATGCTGGCGACCAGAGGTTTGATTTCACTTTCAGCAAAGGAGCGAATGGCTTCGCGAAAGGCAATTTCATCTTCGGAATATTGAGTCAAAGCGGCATGAGGGGTAGACATAAGACCTCTTTTATTTTTGAAATCTTTAGAATTCTTAAGGGATTGTGACGCTAATCGCAATGAAAAAATGAACTCCTGCTTGAGCGAGGACGCGCTCCGGTATAAATCTTATTCTATGGGAAAAATCATTCGTGTTTTGATGGCAAAGCCTGGACTAGATGGTCACGATCGAGGAGCGAAGGTCGTGGCACGCGGACTGCGCGATGCGGGCTTTGAGGTGATCTACACAGGGCTTCGTCAAACTCCGGAAATGGTTGTCCAGGCCGCTATTCAGGAGGATGTCGACGTGGTTGGGCTCTCAATTCTGTCGGGAGCTCATTTGTCCATTGTGGGCGCAATTCAGGGCTTGTTTAAAAAGGAACAGGTTCATAAACCCATTTTCGTGGGCGGCATAATTCCTGAAGACGACACTCGTCAGTTGCTGGAGAGCGGAGTCATCGGTATTTTTGGGCCGGGGACTTCGATTCAAGAGATCGTGACGAAAATCCAAGCTTGCGTTAAAGATGAGCAGTAAAATCCTGCTGGCGCATTTTTTCTAAGACTTTTTTGCTTTTCAGAAGTTCATAGGTTGCAGGACTTACGTAGACCCTTGGGATGAAGTTTCGGTATTGGCTGAGAATGCTCATCAGAGAGTTTGGGACGTCGACAAGGAGCCTTGGCTCATCGTGGCGGGTCAGTAGTTTTGCGGCATCTCGGGAGTGAAGACTGTCCTTCGATGTCTTGTATTTCTTTTTGAGAGTGTCCGGGTTTTGAGTGAACATCACGTCTCGATTAGGGATATCGCAGATAATCCAAGCCTCAGGAGAAAGGCTCCGGACTTCAGCTTTGAGCCAATCCATCGCAATTTGAGTTTGTTTAACCAAGTCCCTTCGGTGTTCGTCACTTTGAACGAGAGTTGGCACGATAGGAGCTATTTTTATTTGTGCGGGTGGAATTCTTCGTGCCAAGAGTTCGCTCAGCTCCCGAATCATGGGATGCATGATTCTTCCGGCTAAATATTCATGGAGCTTTGCCATAAAATAGGAGTCATTGAAGGTGAAGAATTCATTGGGATTGTAAATAACTTGGTCCATGAGGTGTTCAAAAGAATAGGCTAAACCGTTTTCAAGAAAATACTCAAAAATTTTGGCCGCAATCAAATCAAACTTGTAGCCTGTTCCATCGTTGATTATTTGAGAATACCAGAGGTATCGCGAAATCAAAAAGGAATCGACCACGTTCATCGCATCTTCTTTGACGCAAAGAATTTCATTTCCATTTTCCTTGTGAACAGTGAGCGAGCGAATGAGAAAATCCATATCAAAGATACCGATTTTTACCCCTGTGTGGAGAGCATCGCGAGTCAGGTAGTCCATCCGATCGGCATCCACATCTGAGTGCATCAGTTGGTTAGCGATCAATCGAGTGCTGTTGCCTGCAATAATTTTGGAAAGTTCGACGGGGTCTATGCCTTCCTCTTTGAGGATTTGGGTTAAACCACCTGAAAAATCAGTGTGTTGTATGATTCGACTTCCTAGGTTTTCGTGGTTGGCCGCATACTTTGGCTTATTCACTTTTTGTTGGTGGCGCCAATGGGCGATGTAAGCAATTTCAGTCGTGTGAGAAAACGGGAAGGTGCCAATATCATGCAGCATAGCCGCGAGACGCATCATTCGATGGAATGTGGTTTTTTCGTCGTGAGCGTGGGGATCAAAAAGCAGATTCTCGGGCACGGCAAGATCAATGCTTCGAAGAATTCTGTCCATCACATGGAGGACTCCGAGGGCATGGGCATGACGGGTGTGAGTGGCGCCGGGAAAGATGTAAAAGCTGAAGCCCAACTGGCGAATCCATCGGAGCCTTTGGTAGTAGGTCGATTCGAGGACTCGCGATTCCACTCGATTGAGGGTTATGTATCCATGGATATTATCAAAAATTACTTTCTTATCGAGTTCCGGCATAACTCTATCTTAGCGAAGTTAAGCCCGGATCGATTCTATTTGATGGCATTTCCAGACTTAGGTCGCTTGATTTCTTTTCTAGAGTTGAAAAGAGGTGCCCACGAGGAAAGAAAAAATCTGGACGCTCTTGGGAATTTCTTTGATTTCCTGGCCCACGAATTGAGTGCTTTCTCCTTTTCCTCCAGAATAGTACCCCCCGAGCGTCACGGTAGACCGACCAGTTGTAAAAAAAGCCACATTTGTCGAAAATCCCCACATGTCCAAATGATCACCTTGCCGCAGGTTGATTTCGTCAATTTCTGGATGTGAAGAAAGATTGGTATAGAGGCCCATGCGCAGCGCCGCCCAGGGCTGAATAAAATATTCTCCGCCGAGAGCTATATTCCAGGTTTCCTTATGTCGAATTCGATCGCCTCCAGACGGATCATCCAAGTCTGTGTAGGACTCTCGTCCATGTAGGTTTACATCTGTAGAGAAGGCCCACTTGCCAGGCTGTGTGTATCCGAGGCCGATGTTTAGACGTGAGGGGATTCGGGTTTCCGCAGAAATAGATTTGCGATTCATCGGTGGAGAAATTCCTCCGGCGGTATCAATGCTGGAGCGATAGAAGGAACCTTGTCCATTTACTGAAAGCGATGGAAGACGAAAACTTGTGCCGAGGGTCCAATTGGTACTGAGCTGACGATAATAGCCCAAAATATAGACAAGAGAATTTTGAGAAAGTATTTTTTCTTCGTTCGTGAGAAAGACAGTTCCGGCCTGACTGAGTTGGTCGGTGAGGGAACGAGAGAAAGTTCGGGAAGTGTAATACATCGTCAAGCCAATTGCATCCTCCTCAGAGAGATTGAGCGCCAGCGATCCTCCCACCCAAAGAGATTGATCTTTGAGGTTCATGTAGGAGGTGACGTCTGAGTTGGCTTTGATTTCGCCCGTATAGGAATCGTAGTCGGGAAATAGAATACTTAGGCCAACGGCAAAATTTCCAAAGGAGTAGACAGTGCCGCTAGAAGCGGGGATCGGCACAATGGATCCGCGATTGACTCGCATGGCCGCGGATTCGAGGGAGTCCAAATCGCCAAACTGGGCGTCGGTTTTGTTGTATGCATTGACGGCGGCACTGAGAGTTGTCCCATCCATCCGAGCTAAGGAAGCGGGATTGTAAAAGGCGCATCCCGAAGGATCTCCTGTGAAGGCGGTATAGGCGCCTCCCAAGCCAGCAGCCCTTTCGCCAATCAAGATGGAATTGTAGTTGCCGTAATCAGCCAGCGCTCCGCAAGATAAAAAAATCAGGTGAAAAGCGCAAAGGTATTTCGTCATGACCCTTCCCGTAGTATAAGCTCAAAGCATGAATCATTTCAATATCGTTGAAGTTGGCGCAAAAGTCGCAATTTTCTTTGTCCCGTTTCTGTTCGCTTTGTGCTTTCATGAGTTTGCCCATGGTTGGGTGGCTCGAAGAAAGGGAGATCGGACGGCGGAGCTGATGGGTCGACTGACGCTCAATCCCTTTGCCCATCTGGATTGGTTCGGAACGGTGATTTTGCCAATCATGGCGATCGCCTTTCAGTGGCCTTTGTTTGGATGGGCCAAACCTGTTCCGGTAAATGAAAGGAATTTAAAGAATCCTAAAAAAGACATGTTTTGGATTGCTCTGGCAGGCCCTCTTTCAAATGTTATTTTGGCCGTGATTGGGGCCTTTGTTTTGGGGTTGGCACACCCGTTTTTAAGCCCGTCACTTGGAGAGTCTGTGGCGAGCTTACTGGTTGGTTTTATTTGGATTAATCTTTTGCTCGCAGTGTTTAATTTGATTCCGATTCATCCTCTCGATGGGGGAAAGGTGCTTGCTCGCTTTCTTCCTGATGAGGTCAACAGAAAATTGGAGGAACACCAACACATGTTGAACATGGTTTTGATTGGTGCTTTTATGATGGGTGGATTTCGTTTTCTTGCCTACCCTGTTGCTTTTTTCCGAGATTATCTCATTGAGTTTGCAGATGGTCTCGCTAAGATGATCGTATAAAGTAAGATGTTTGATTGCCAATTCCAGAATCTCTTGATTCAATTGATGCTGGTTTGTGTCATTAATTAGAAATTTGAAGTGAGGAATTTGCTTTGAGTCTTGTTATTCATCTAGAGAGATTCGAAGGTCCATTGGCTCTTCTTCTTCATCTTATCCGTCGGGAAGAGATGGATATTTTCGATATTAATATTCATCAGATAACCTCCCAGTATCTTGAGTTTATTAAGGCAATGAAGAATCTTGATTTGGAGAATGCAGGTGAGTTTGTGGCAATGGCCGCAACCCTGATTCAAATTAAATCTAAGTTACTTCTTCCTCAGTACAATGAGTCGGGAGAAGTGGATGAAGATCAGGATCCTCGCAAGGAGCTCGTTTCAAAGCTCTTCGAATACCAAAAGTATCAAGATGCGGCTCACAGGCTCAATGAACGTCCTCTGGTGGGACGTGATTTGTTTTTGAGAGGTGAGAGGCTTGATCTGGGGTCCCCAGACGTGGGTGAAATTCTTGTTGAGGAAAATGCACTGTTTGCGCTGATCTCCTCCTATCGATCCGCTGTCCGAAATATGAAAAAGGGTGTTCATTTTGTGGCAGACGCCCTGCTTTCTATTTCCGAGAGGATTTTGCAGATTAAGGATGCTCTTGTCATAGGCAAGATTGTCGGTTTTTTTGATTTAATTGATGCTCGGGAGAAAAAAAGAAGCAATCAGATTTTAGTGACCTTCATTTCGCTTCTCGAATTGGCAAAAATGGGATTTATTTCTTTGTTTCAGGCTGATGATCAGGCAGAAATTCGGATTCAGGCTAAGAATGCCGTCGACCGCGATGTGATTGCTAGAGTGGAAGATTACGATAACTCTCATTCGGCCGAAGTGGCAGAACAGCTTTTGGTAGAGGCTCAACAGGGGATTTCCATTGATCCTGAAGAAGCTGCAGACAAGCTAATGGAAGATCGTCCTTCCCCCGAAGTGCTTGAGGCCGAGATGTCAATGGAGGACGGAGCCACAGACGAAGAGATTTTTGAGGAAGAGAAGAAGCTCATTGAAGAGGATTTTCAAAAAGATCAAATGAGATAAGGTGGATGATCATGAATAAAGATGCCGAAAAAGACGAGAACAAAGAAACTGTTCATTCGGAAATAGACAGTTGGGTTGAATTCGAAAGAGATCCATCTCTGATTCTAGCGACTCCTCTTCTGGATGAGGAGGCTGTGACGCTTGGTGACAGCGAGGAGCAGGACGATCCTGAATTGTCTGCTGAAGAGGAAGCTTCGCAATTTTCAGCAGAGGGCACTGAACTTGAAGGGTTTGAGTCAGCAGCCGTAGAGGATGCTGAATTTATTGAAGATGATCGTGTCATTTCAATTGTTGAGAGCCTATTGTTCTCCACCGAAAAGCCAATATCAATGGCACAGATGAGACAGGTCTTTAAAGGAACAACTGCGACCTCAAAGCAAATTCGTTGGGCTATCGACCAATTGGCTGTCGAATTTGCCGGTATGAGGCGAGGGATAACAATTGAAGAAATCAACAGTGGTTTTCAGGTTCGAACGAAAATTGACAATCTTCCCTACTTGCGGCGCTTGGTGAAGACTCGTCCGTTCAAACTCTCAGGTCCAGCGCTTGAAGTGATGGCTATTGTTGCCTACAAACAGCCGGTGACAAAAGGGGGCATTGACGAAATCAGGGGTGTCGAGTCGGGGCACCTCCTGCGTGGTTTAATGGAAAAGTCTTTGGTTAATTTCGCTGGAAAAAGTGAATTGCCTGGCAAACCGATGCTTTATGCGACGACGCGTAAATTTTTGGAAACCTTTGGATTGAGAAATATTCGTGAATTGCCATCGCTCAGCGAAATTGATGAGTTGATTCCGGAGGGTATCGGCGAGATATCTGAGTTTGATAAGAAAAATGAGCGTCTTGAGGATATCACGGGTGATTTGTCGCGAGAAGCTGGTTTCACGTATTCCGAAGGCGAAGAAGAGTTATTAAAAATATCTTCAGAGTTGGAAGTTATCACGACCTCATCAAATTTCTTTGAAGAAGAAAAGTTGAGGGCCAAAGAAAAGCGCGACAAAGAAAGAGCTCAGGATGTTCGCGATGCGATCACGCTTGGTGATACCGTTGAAGCCAAAGATAGAAAGTGGCTCGAGCGCTATGAGAAATCACTGGAAGAGGCCAAGGCAGCTTCTGAGGTTTTGAGTCCTACCGAAGAAGCCAGCTCTGCCAAATCACCTGAGGAGGACCCTTCATCGATTGAGCTTGAGATCGAGACAGCCTTTAATACCTTTTTTGATACTGGAAAACAGCCTGATGAAAAGGAATCCTGGGAGAGTCTTCCCGTAAAGGCTGTTGATAAAAAGCCTTCCTCAAAAATCGGAAACGTCTCCTTCGACAATTTTGAAAAGGATTTGGAAGTCTTTAAAGACTCGCAATAGCTTCGGCGACTTTGATGCCATCGCAAGCAGCACTGGTTATTCCTCCAGCGTATCCGGCGCCTTCTCCTGTTGGATAAAGGCCCGCGTGGCTAATGGACTGAAGAGATTGTGGGTCTCGGGTGATTCGCAATGGGCAAGAGGTTCGTGATTCAATGCCATGAAATTGGGCCTCAGGACTGATAAATCCCTTCATCGCTTTTTCAAAAGATTCGAGACCCCAGGATAGGGATTCGCAGATATTCGATGGCAGAAGTTCATCGAGACGAACGGGAACGACTCCACTGGGTGAGGAAGAGGGAATTGCGGGGCCTCGCTTTTGACTTAAGAAATCCGTCACTCTTTGGACGGGAAGCGCTCGTCCTCCGCCTTCCTGTTGAACAGCGAGAAAAGCCGCATGTTCAAGCGAGCGGCGCCACTTGATCCCTCCCATTAAATCTCCCGCAAAGCTCTTTTCAAAGTCAACCGTGACCACAATAGCCGAATTTGCAAAGGCGGAGTTTCTTCGGTAGTTGCTCATCCCGTTGACGACGATTCCGTCAGGTTCAGTGCCGCTCGAGAGAGTATATCCTCCAGGACACATGCAAAAGCTATAGATCCCCGTCTGTTCCTCCTCACGATGAGCCGCAAGTTTGTAGTTCGCCGCTCCCAATTTGGGATGCCCTGCAAATTCGCGAAATTGAATCTGATCGATCCATTTTTGGGGGTGTTCAATTCTCAAGCCGACAGCGAAGGATTTGCCCTCCATTGACACGCCCAATTCGAGAAGGTGATCGAAAACATCCCCTGCGCTATGACCTGTCGCCAGGATGACCTGTTGGCTTCGAAAGATTTGGTCATGCTCGGTTTTTACCCCAATGATCATTTTATTTTCGGTGAGCAGTTCAGTGACTCGAGTATCAAAAAAAATCTCGCATCCCAGTTTGAGTAAGTGTTGCCGGAGCTGAGGAATCACTCGTCTGATGCGATCCGATCCAACGTGGGGGTTGGCCAGATAGAGGATCTCAGAGGGCGCTCCGAATTCGACGAGTTTTTGCATAACATAGGGGATATGGGGGCTTTTGATTCGAGTGATGAGTTTGCCATCGGAGTACAAACCGGCCCCACCCTCTCCGTAGCAGACGTTGTTTCGAGGGTCGAGCTCACCATAGCGCCAAAAGTGATTGATTGCCTTGAGGCGTTTCACGCAATCAGAGCCTCGTTCGAAAATCCGGCAAGGGATTCCTCTTTCGAGCAACCGCAAGGCCGCAAATAAGCCCGCAGGGCCCGAACCGATGATGATCACGGGGTCGCCCTTAAACGAGACTCTTTCGACCTTGATTGAGGTGTCTGGAGGTGTTTCGTTTTCTTCGAATACTTCCACCGAATAAATGAGATGAGGAGAATGGCGCCTCCGGGCATCGACTGACTGGCGCATGATATGATAGCTGCCGTAGTTAGGAACTAGCCAGGAGAGTTTTTCCTCCAGATCCTCGTCAATTCCTAATTTGATATTGTGAAAAATTCGACTCATATTTTCCCGTAGCACATATCCTACATGAAACCCAGAATTATTGAAGATTGAAATCTCAAAGAAGTCACCTCTCAGATTGACGCGCCTAGAGGTGTGTGTTCCTTGGGAATTAGACCCGGACAGAATCGCCTGGTAGTTTCAATCGACGACACATCATTTACAGATGTCAAAGCCTTCAACAGGCGAATGGGTTCTACTAAAGTGTTTTGCTCAAAATTGATATATATGATTTGAGTCAAAAAAAATTGGTATTTTTCGTGCATACCCTTTACCAGTTAGCACCATAGTCAACCTTAAGATTTAATAAAAGTGCGGAGGCTTATGATTAAAAGTCGAAAAATCATTTTTATGACAGTCAAAATTATTTTGTTTTTCGGCATTAGTTTATCGGCTCAAGGGGAAATTTGTATTAGCAAGTTGTCTGAGTTAAATAAAATTGATGGAGCTGCGAGAGAGACTTTCGGCAAAAATTGGAGGACACTATTTCCTGATCGACAATTATCGGTCAAAGTCTTCGAGGCATCTGATCATTCAGGGAGTGCTCCAATAAAGCGATTTAAGGTGCAGCTAAGTGATCGTGATCTTATTGAAATCAATGTCGCCGGAGAAACTTACAGTGGAAAAATTTGTTCAACAAAATCAGCTTTTGAAATTAGAGTTGTTTTGCTTGGAGGGCTGATCCCTGGACCTATTTATGAGCTGGCCGGCACAGGTCGGGAAGGAGAAATTAAGGTAGCCGAAATAAGCTCGAATTCCTCAGGAGCTAACGAAGCAAGCTTTTCTTCTGCTTTAAAATATTTCACATTTGTATTGAAGGATGCTGAAAAAGGATCTTTAGGTACTGGAATCGCAAAAAATTCGCGTTCAACCAGGGGAGCTAAATGAGCGGTCCAATTGGAAGCATATGTGTAGCAGCTTTTTCGATAGGGTTTGCCACCGTCAATATTGCTTCCGCACAACTGGTTGAGAAAAGCTCTGCCTGGAGAATCAATTCCCATCCGCTGGCAATGAAGCTAGCCGCTAAGGAAATCAATTACCCGGTGCGCGAGAACTACATAATGTCTCGAAAGGAAGATGAAGGTACAGAAAAGGTAAGAATAATAAGAATTGAGAAATCCGACTATTTAAAGATCTCTCCAAAATCAATGAAGGTAAGCTCTGAGGCCATTTCCAAGTTCACCCAAAAAATTGTCTTACGTGGAATTGACGGAATTGAAATCGACAAATGGGATGTCAATTCAAGGGGCCAAGAATATGTGATCTATCGATATCAGATCCAAGGCAGCATTGAACCTCTGGTTATTTCTTCCTATGGATTTAACCGAAATGGCGAAGTTTTTTTGGCGATCCACATGGGTTCTTTGGAAAATTCACGGCGTTACAGAACTGATGTGAACGATCTTGTTCGGCGCTTCATTGCATCGGAGATGTAGTTCGATAGGGGTTTTTGGGAATCACCACAGTATGGGCTGTTTCGCTTGACTCAGGGATCAGTATGAGTGAATTCTTCAAGACATGAAATTTAAAGATCATTCAACCGCAAGGCTGCAGCCCGCAGGGCCCGAACCGATGATGATCACGGGGTCGCCCTTAAACGAGACTCTTTCGACCTTGATAGAGGTGTCTGGAGGTGTTTCGTTTTCTTCGAATACTTCCACCGAATAAATGAGATGAGGAGAATGGCGCCTCCGGGCATCGACTGACTGGCGCATGATATGATAGCTGCCGTAGTTAGGAACTAGCCAGGAGAGTTTTTCCTCCAAGTCCTCGTCTATTCCTAGTTTTATATTGTGAAAAATTCGACTCATATTTTTCGGTAGCACACATCCTATCCGAAACTCAGGTTTTTTGGAGGTCGAGCGCCCCTATTCCTCTTTTCTGTCTTTGCTGGGTATTTGATCTCCATTAATGCGCAGCGTCTTTAAAAATTTATGAACCTCACCAGAAGGGCAGAATCGGACAGAATCGCTTGCTAATAACATGCCTGGAAAAGAGATTCCAGAATGGAAAATGAAACGACGTCCGGCTGGGTCTTAGTCGCTTGATTTAAAATAAATGCAATATTATCGAGTAGTTGGATTTGTAACCAAGGCATGAATACTGCAGAGAAATTAGGCAGAATGAATAGCGAGAGGAGAGAGAAACGATCGGCTTAATCTTCTTAATAAGTGACAGGAGGCAAAAGTGACCCAAATGAGTTTTAAGGCATTCTTAGCGATAGTGTTTTTTATTTCGGCAATTGCAACAGACGCTCAAGAAAGAAGAGATCAGCGAAGGCAGGAGCGACAACGACACCGAATGAATCAGGGAATCGCGAATTCTGAGCTCAACGAAGCAGAGACGAGAAGATTAGAAAGAGGGCAGCAGCGAGTAGAAAGAGCTCAGACACGTGCAGAACGGGACGGTTATGTGGATCCGGCAGAAGCCCAAAGGCTCGAGCAACTTCAAGATCGTCAGTCTGAGAGAATTCATCGCCAACGACACGATGGTCAGACAGGAAGTTCTACCGGCCAAACTGCTCAGTGATAGGTGGACTTTTGTTGTAAAAAAGAGAGTTTTAGCGCGCTGGCCTGTGTTGTTGTGTTCGCTTGACTCAGAGATCTGGATGAGTGAACTCTTCAAGACATGAGTTACAAAGAACATTTCATAGGCTGCTCGCTATTTTTGATCCCAAAAAATTTGATGAGCTATTGGGTGGGCAAGCTTGTTCATCTTCGATTGCCTCCCCCCCTTGCGTTATGGACTGTGCGCTGGTTTGCAAAGAGGTATCGAATCAATTTGCAGGAGGCAGAACTCCCCATAGAATCCTATTTGAGTATTGGGGAGTTGTTCACTCGAAAGCTGAGACCAGGGCTTCGGCCTTCGAAGGGGGGTATTGTCCATCCGGCTGATTCAAGTTTGACTCAAAGAGGAAAGATTGAAAAGGGGCTTTTATTTCAAGTGAAGGGTTTGTCTTACTTGGTTGAGGATTTTTTGAGCGATCCAGATGCTGCTGCGAAATGGGAGGACGGACATTATCTCACCTACTACCTCTGTCCAACTGATTATCACCGGGTGCATTCTCCGGTGCATGGATTCGTAAAGAGTATTAAATATGTTCCGGGAAATTTGTGGCCCGTGAATAATTGGAGTGTCAACCATATCGCTAGGCTATTTGCTCGCAATGAGCGGTTGATTTTTAACATACAAACTCAGCGAGGAACGGTCGCTCTCGTCATGGTAGGGGCCACAAACGTCGGGAAAATGTCAGTGAGTTTTGACCCCGAATTACAGACCAATCAATGCGCCTCTCGCCAGATTATCGAAAAGAACTACGATCCCCCACAAGAGTTGAATCCTGGCGAAGAGCTAGGAATTTTTCATATGGGCAGCACGGTGGTCACGCTTTATCCGCCTGGTTTTTTTCGTTCCGAAATTAAACCAGGCGAACCTATTGCGGTGCGAGTGGGAGAAGAGCTCACTGAGTCTTTGTGAGCTCTCTTGATCGACTCATTTGTCCCCCCAGCCAGAGATGTGCTCTTTCCATAGAATCAATTCGATGTGGGGTCAGTGTCGATTTCGATCCTATCGGGATTAATGTCCGAATAAATTTCAACTGCCTTATTGTTGTGAACAAACCGAATGAGATATCGAATAATACCCTCTTCCTTTTGGATCCAACTGTGCCGCTCTAGATCGTTATCAGAATTCGAGATCGTAAGGCTTGAGATTTTAGAGTTGTCACTGCGTTCAATTTTAGAAAAATAGATCTCTCTGTTATCTTGCACTATATGAATGCTCTTGAGCCGCTTCGACTCGTCAACGCAGACAGCCAAATCTGCAACTTCAGGACGAGGCTTGATATTATCCGCTACAGCTTCTTTAAATAGCGGATTCCCTTTTGGCGTTACCCCTTGCGAAATTTTGAAGATGAAAATCTGGCTGGCAGGGCACTCCTTAATCAAGTGGGCCAGTTCATTCTGAGCTACTTTTTTCTCTCTGCTCCGTTACGCCTATTTCTTTAAGGGCTGATTTGCTTTCAAAGTCGTGTCATCACCTGAGAACCAGTGTCGCGAATGCTTTGTGTTTAAGGTCAAAACTTCGTACCTGGAGTTTTGATATATTTTTAGAAGATATTTGTTTTGACCAATTCTCCGTTTCTAAAAGCGCGAGGAGCTCAGGTTTAACTTTCCCCTCCTCAATGATTTCTATCCGGCCAAAACCTGGAAATCGGAGATACTTTGGGTCACCTGCTCGCTCAGCTTCGCTTGCTACAGGAGCATATTCTGGTTTAGTTAAATTGCTGGCCCAGACAGAACTGCCCAGGAGACAAGCCAATAAAGTTAAGAAGTGAAGTGAAAAACGAATCATCACACGGCTCCTTGTTGAGTTTTAGGTTTCCGGTGTGGACATATGGTCTTTGATACCAAGGACTTCCACGGCTAGACTGTCAAAGGCAGGCCTCAGTCTCCATTGTTGCCAATGGCTTCGACGGGGCAGCCATCCATCGCCTCCTTGCAGGAGGCCTCCTCTTCAGGAGTAGAGGGCTGCACGACGACAAAGGCATGCCCATCGTTCTGGTCCATACCAAAATGATTTGGCGCCGTCAAACAGCATGCATCACAGGCGATGCATTCCTTATCTACGTAGTAGCGCCCTGGAACATTTTCATCGTACTTTTTTTCTTTATCAGCCATATTCTTGTGGGCCTCACTGAACCAATTTTTTGCGCGCAGCCGAAAGGAGATACGTCGTTAAAAAAGTCGCATTTCCGAGTTCGCCAGGATAGGTAAGACGAGATTTTAGCGCAATGTTCAATGCAAAGCATTAGATTTTGAATGCCTTCCTTAAAAATTTGGTGTCGAGGGGGAGCGGAGCTTTCGATGCAAAAAAATCTATGCTAGGAGAGTTCGGGGACTTCAGTTAGTGTCTTCTCCTGTTTTAAAACAAAAATCTTAGGGAATTTCATGAGTTTCGGAAATATTGTTGAGGAAATTAAGAAGCGGCGGACCTTTGCCATCATTTCGCACCCCGATGCAGGAAAAACCACAATTACTGAGAAAATTCTTTTTGAGGGTGGTGTTATACGCAAGGCCGGAGAAGTGAAGGGCAAAGCTGGGACAAAGGCTGCCGTATCAGATTGGATGCCGCTCGAACAGCAGCGGGGGGTCTCAATCACGTCGAGCGTGATGCAGTTAGATTTTATGGGATTGAGAATAAATCTACTCGATACCCCTGGTCATAAAGATTTTGGTGAGGACACTTACCGCACTCTCATTGCTGCGGATTCTGCTGCAATGCTCATTGATGCGGCAAAAGGGGTTGAAGCCCAGACTCGCAAACTCTTTGAGGTGTGTCGTTTGAGGAGAATTCCGATCTTCACATTTGCGAATAAGATGGATCGGGAAGGCAAGGAACCTTTAGAGATTATCGACGATGTGGAGAACACCCTCGGGATAAAATGTCATCCTCTGACCTGGCCCATAGGGATGGGAGATCGATTTCGCGGATTGTATCATCGCCTTGAAAACCGAGTTTACCTCTACACTCGCGGAGAGGAAAAACCCGCGATTCAGGAGGTGACAGGCTACCAGGACGAAAGAATTCGGCAATGGGTGAGTGATGAGGCCTTCGAGAAATTTCAGGAGGACATGGAACTTTTGGAAATTGCCCTTGGACCCTTCTCAACAGAGGATTTTTTGGCCGGCCGAGTGAGTCCTATGACTTTTGGAAGCGCAAAATACAATTGGGGAGTTGACATCTTTTTGAAGATTTTTGCACAGTTTGCACCGGCTCCCGGACCTCGGCACACCTCGATTGGAGATGTCGCGCCAGATGATCCATTCTTTTCGGGATTTGTTTTTAAGATTCAAGCGAACATGGACAGGAAGCATCGTGATCGGGTGGCTTTTATTAGGGTCTGTTCAGGGCGCTTTGAACGAGGCATGAAAGTTCGCCACCTTCGATTGGATCGAGAGCTGCGTCTGGCTTATGCAAACCAATTTATGGCGCGAGAACGAGAGACCGTAGATGAAGCCTATGCTGGTGACATTGTGGGCATCATTGACACTGGATTTTTTCAAATTGGAGATTCGATCTCGGATGGGAAAAATGTCGAATTTGATCGTATTCCTCGGTTTTCTCCGGAGATCTTTGGTCGGTTGTCAGTAAAGGATCCTCTCAAGCGAAAGCAGCTGCAAAAAGGAGTTCAGCAGTTGGCTGAAGAAGGTATGATTCAGTTGTTTGTTGATCCAGTGGTTGGTCCTCAGGACCCGGTGATTGGAGTTGTTGGTGAACTTCAAATGGAAGTTTTGATGTTTCGTCTCAATGATGAATACAAACTGGACGTTCGACTAGAGCGATCGTCTTATACCGTCGCACGTTGGCCACGCAATGAGAAGGGCGAGCCCATGAAAGAGGGAATCAAGGGGGCTGCGAGAATATTTGAGGACGAAAACCACGAGGCCGTGGTACTCCTTGAAAAGGAATGGGACCTTCGTTGGCTTGAAAAGGAAAACCCGGGGGTGACCTTTCATATTTCCGGCCGAGTTTAGAGAATTTCAGAACTCGCTGTTTGGATCATTGGGGGAATGACAAATGGGTGCCTTTGGTTTATTCAGCTTTCTTTCACTGTTCAGTTTATTGAGCGCACTGAATTTTTATTGCCAAGTTTCTTTGGCAACATCCTTAAACGCACCTTCTGAATTCACAACCTCGGAGCTGCAACCTCTCATCACTGCTCGCCACCTTGACTCATTCAAGAGAAATGCCTCGCTCTCTTCTCGGCCTCAGATCAAAGAGATTTTCTCATTGGACACGCCCCTGAACTTTGCGGCTATTCAGGAGATTCAGGTCGGTCAGGTTGTAAAAATTGATCTACCGAGAGAGGGGATTCTCGAAACAAAAGTTGTGAAGATACAATTTCAAAATTCGCTTTTGCATCTTCAATTGCAGGCAGAAGCTGATTCCTCGAGCCAGGCGTTTTTAGTTTATAATACTGAGACTCAAATTCTCTCAGGAACCCTTCTTGTCGCTGGCAATAGTTACTTTGTTCATAGAGAGGGAACTGAATCTTATTTGGTTGAGCAGGGCGAAAGGCGATATGAGGGACCGAATCCTCAAATCCCCTCCGTGCCAAAGATAAAAAAAGGTGAAATTGGATCTGCCTCTTTGGTCACCACTGTCACGGCAGATCATTTTGTAGACGTGATGATTCTCTATACCGACGATGTGGCAGGATTCTCGGCAGTGGAAGAGACACTGAGAGCAAGAGTTGATGCCACGAATGTCATGCTGGCCGAAAGCTGTGCTGATTTTCGTTTTCGGCTGGTTTACATTGGGCCAATCACTTATACGGAGACGGGCAATACATCGACGGATTTGGCTCAACTGGCAAATACAAGCGACGGCCAAATAGATAGTGCGCATACACTGAGGGACACCTACGGTGCAGATCTGGTTCAGTTGGTCACAAACACGGCCACGTACTGTGGTTTGGCCTACTTGTCCCAAAAAGATTTTTACAATGATGCCTACGGTTTTTCTGTCACTTCCTACTGGTGTGATGCGAGGACAATGGCCCATGAGTGGGGTCACAACTTGGGATCAGAGCATGACCGATATCAAAAGGGAGTAGGACTTCATGAAGTTACAACCTCTCTCACTGGCTATGGCTATGTGGATTTAATTAATAAATATCTGGATGTGATGGCCTATCCGGATCAGTGTGATGATGCAGGAATTACTTGCACTTCTATGAGCCGATTCTCAAATCCCCGAATATATCACAATGGAGTGCCGTTTGGCATAGAACACTATTCTCACTCGGTTCAGAGAATGAACGAATCTTATCCCTATATTGCAAATTTTAGAACTTCTCTTTCAGCCTACGATCCTGGCATCAATCCTGGTTGTGTGAGTAAATCAGATAATAAGGATTTTCATTGTTTTATTGCTACGGCCGCACATGGATCTTATCTTCATTCAGAGGTTCGTAGCTTGCGTGATTTTAGGGATCGAGTGCTGAAGAATTCAGCTTTTGGCCGGAGAATCATTCAGTATTATTATGATTACTCTCCTTTTCTCGCCTTCAAGATCGCAAAAATTCCTGTGTTGGGGACGGTGACCCGAGCCATTCTGTATTTGGTGGTCTTCGTTATCAAAAACTGGATTCCTTTCATAGCAGTTCTCCTCTGTTGTTTGGCTCTCACTTGCTTTTATGCAAGGGCTCGCAGAAAGAAAAAGGATTTGTTGGGTGCCGTAAAGTTTTTGTGGGTTATTTTTTTGTTCTCGCCCTTTTCTCAGGACGATTCGATGGCTCAAGTGAGCGCGCCATCTCGAATTTACACTCGCGAAATCATCAACCCCAGCTTGCGTATGATGTTAAAACCAACCTCGTGGTTTGGGTTATCTTACGGACTTCAGAAAGAAGAGACCCTGAGCCAAGGTCTTTATACGGAGAGAACAAACGCCGAGCTTGGTCGCATACAGTTGGGTCAGATGGCATCCGATTTTTTTTATGAGCTCAGTCTGGCACCAGAGCACAGAGAGATCACAACGACCTCGATGGCAGGAATTCCTGAAGTGAAATCGAATCGGCAAATTGATTCTTACTACCTGCAGGCCGGTCTGCGTATCTATGGTCTTCCAGTTGGCCTGAAATATCGGCAAGTAAATTCATTTCAGGTCGAAAAAGTTGTTCGCGAGCGTCGTCAAACTCTTTCAGCTGGGATTTCAGGAAATTGGGGCGATAGTTTCAGATGGGGAATGGGGTCCGACTTTGTTAGAGAGTTTGGTGATACTTTGGCTAAGAGTCAGTGGGTGGCCCCTTTTCTTGGGTTTGCTTTGGGATCTTTTGGAGCGGATGATCACTTCTTCTTGGAGGTTTCGGGTCAGCGTTCGCCAGAGGTGCTAAACAGAGATGAGGCTAAAGTCAATGCTCACGGGGAGCACATATTCACCCAAATCTCGATTGAGTATTCGAGTAAGTCCGGCTTCTGGCCGCTTCAGCCTCTTGTCTTTCGGGCGGACTATTCGACCGATACAGAGAAGAAGATGGAATCCTACATGATAGATGAAGTCAAATTCTCCTCGACTGAGGTGTCACTCGGAAGCAGTATCTTTGGCTCAGGTCTGTATTGGACCCTGAGCTATTGTACCCGTTTGTCAGATACATCCTACGTAAGCAAGAGCACTGAAACGAAGGCCTCCTTGTTTTGGGCCGGAAGCGATATTTTCTAGTTATTGAGAATTTTTTTGGCACAGACCGCTCAGGTTGAGTCTCATCCTGACAACCTCAATATTTCACCAAAAACTGAAAAGACTGTTTACAGTGAAACAAGCCTGGTCGGATTTTTCAGAATCAGAGTTGAAATCTCCGAGATCTGTTGGTCCGCTCGTTGCTGCAAATAGTTGATGGGCGATCATATCACGATTTTAAAGGGTGGGTTGGTGTGTATCAAAAAAAGCCAATGATAGGGATACTGGATCAGATTGTTGAAGTTCTGGACGAGAAGACTCTAGATCTTCAGGTTCCATTGCGGGATCTTATGCTGTCCGATTTATCTCCCGTGACCGCGTCCACGCCAACTCCAGTTCCAGCTCGAGCTCCGGCGCCTTTGCAATCACTGACGTCATCACTTTTGCCGGGATCACCCTCGTTTGCATTTGGATCATTGCCTCGCTATAAATCAGCCGATTCGGAGAAAACACAGGTTTTGCCAGACGAGGCTGTCTCCTCTCCGGCTCTTGATGCCAAGGCTTTGGAACGAGCCATGACTGTCAGTCGACGGAGTGAGCAGCGTGTTCCGGCAGTCGGGCCAATGATGATATTGAATCAGGATGGAGAGTACATTTCTAAAGGAGAAGGTCGTAATATCAGCTCGAAGGGGATCGGCGCCAAGATTTTTAACTGTCAAAAGAGGATCATGGTTGGAGACCTTGTTGTTCTTGAGATATATGGAAACAAGGCGCTGAAGCCATTTCGAGCAGAAGCCAAGGTACTTAATTTGTCAGTTCGTCATAGGAATCGTCGAGCCTCCTACTGGGTTATTGGCTTGGCTTGGGTTTCCATGAGTGCCTTTGTTGCGAACATGATCGCCGAGTATTCTGTCACGGCCGGAGGAACAATGGGAGGTTTTGATTACAAGGAAAATGTCTAAGAATCATTATTTTGCTTGCTTCCACCTGAGCCTTGCAGCCAGACTTTAAGAGTGATCGACATGGACCAAGGAAGGGCACCATGAAAAAAAATCCGATTTGTTCTCATGTGATTCTGACCTCTCATCCAAGTCAGGTATTTAAATCTGTTAGACCTATTCATTGGGGAGAGAGGGATCCTTTGTTGCGAGGCCCAGTTATCGCAACTCTGACTGACCCCCCAAAGCGCAATGCCATCGGGACCCACAGTGGGAGCTATTCAGTCTACCGAGCCCTGGCCACAGCAGCGGGGCATCTTCCTAGAGAGTTTCGTCCGGATTTGACAAACACCAGTCCCTGCACTCCTATCGGTCCATTTCCTAACTGGTGGAACGCTCATAAGATTGTTTCGATGGATCCCTGGGGTGCGCAAGTTGCTGAGGTCTACAAAGCCCTATTGAATCAAGGAGAAGATATCCGTCCCACGATTGCCATTACAAAGGCCCATATTTTCATGCCGGAGCTAAAGGAAGCTGTTGCTGAAGGGCGTTTGGAGGTTGATGGTCAGGTGGTAGGAAAGAATTTGGATGTGAGTGTCACAAAGGCAGCGATTGAGCCAGTATGGTTTTTGCCTGGATTGGCACAGCGCTATGGTATATCTGAGGGAGATCTGCGTAAGGGGCTCTTTCAAGACACCGGAGGAATGTTTCCTGAGCTGATCACTCGTGAGGACTTGAAGGTATTTCTGCCTCCCATAGGAAGCACGACCATTTACTTTTTCGGGGACATAAGCAAAGTTTCGAACCCCAATTTTGAATTGACGGTGCGAGTTCACGATGAGTGCAATGGCTCAGATGTTTTTGGGTCCGACATATGCACCTGCAGGCCGTATTTGATTCATGGGATTGAAGAGTCCATCAAATCAGCGCAAAGAGGGGGCTCAGGTCTTATCGTTTACTTCCGGAAAGAAGGTCGAGCACTGGGAGAAGTAACAAAATTTTTAGTTTACAATGCACGAAAACGGCAGACCGGCGGAGATTCAGCGTCAACCTATTTTCATCGCACCGAATGTGTGGCGGGAGTGCAGGATATGAGGCTTCAAGAGTTGATGCCTGATGTTCTGCATTGGTTGGGGATACAGAAAATCGACAATTTTGTTTCAATGAGTGATATGAAATATGACGCTATAGTGGGGAGTGGCATTAAGATTAATACGAGAGTTTCGATACCTGAGGATCGGATACCTGAAGACGCCAAGGTTGAAATGGAAGCAAAAAAAGCCGCGGGATATTTTTCTCCAGAGGGATCTTTGAGTGGAGCAGGGCTTCAAAAGGTGAAAGGTCGAAATCTTCATGATTGATTCTCATTTGCCGTTTAGTCAAAAGGCCTTGGAGGAAATTTTTGCACCATCTCGCATTCGATCCCAGGCACTTCGGTTGCAAAAATACTGTGTGGCCGGAAAGGGCCAGTTTGCTATCTGTGAAGAGTTGATTCCAGAAATAGTGGCTTACGTCAATCAGGTCATAGAATTGCGCTATCCTAATGGCCAAATCCCTTACCACTCTCGTTTTTCTCATTTTCAGGTGGGCGGAGTCGATCGGTTGGCTTATCTCGAAAAGAATTTGAATGGTCTTGATCGTTTTGAAAAGGTGAGAGCGAAAATAGATCTGATCATGGTCTCTGTTCTGTTAGATGCGGGAGCCGGATCTCAGTGGCAATTTTTTGAAACTGAAACTGGAAAAGTGGTTGCGCGTTCAGAAGGCTTGGCTGTCGCCTCTCTAGATATGTTTGTCAGAGGAGCCTTTTCCAGCGAGCCTCAGACTAAGCTGCAGGCCGATGGCGGAGGCCTTTTGCATCTCACAAAGGAGCGATTGGAACTTGGTTTTCAAGTTTCTATCGGAAATCCTTTGATTGGGGTGGATGGTCGCTTGAAATTGATCCATTCTCTCGGTCATGTCGTAGAAGAAAATAAGGAAGTATTTGGTGGCTTTTATTCACGGCCGGGACACATATTGGATCTTTTGATTCGAAAATATCCAAGTCGAAAATTACCTGCCATCGATTTGTTAGAGATTTTATTAAAGGCTTTGAGCCCCATCTGGCCTGAGAGATTTACACTTGGCACCTATAATTTGGGGGACGTTTGGTTTCATCCGGCACTTGGAGATAGAACTTCTTGGCAATCCTTACAGCCGTTTCATAAGCTCACTCAGTGGATGGTCTACTCACTGCTAACTCCTCTCGAAGAAGCTGGATTTGAGGTTGTAGGATTGAACGAACTGACCGGGCTCCCAGAATATCGAAATGGGGGATTGTTAATTGATCGAGGATTGTTGGTTTTAAAGGATTCAGAGGCGGCATCTCAATGTCATCGCCCAGATAGTCCACTGATTGTCGAGTGGAGAGCTCTTACGATCTATTACATTGACAAAATTCATTTGGGTCTGTGTGATTTACGGGGTGTTTCGCCACAGGAGTTTCCTTTGGTGAGAGCTCTTGAAGGTGGGACGTGGTGGGCGGGACGCAAGGCGGCAAAGGAAAAGAGAGCGGATGGAGCTCCGCCTTTGATGTTAACCAGTGATGGAACTGTTTTTTAGGAGAATTCGATGTCAGAAGTTCCGGTAAAAGAGTTTTGTCATGTTGTTCGTCATCCCGTTGTCCAGCACAAGCTGTGTCAGTTGAGAGATAAGACGACTCGCCCCCGACAGTTTCGTGAATTAATGGAAGAAGTCAGTCAACTCCTGGCTTACGAAGTTGCACGAAATTTCGAATTAGAACCTGTCGATGTTGAAACACCTATGCGTTTGACGAAGGGGCATCGGATTTCTGATCGCGTGGTTTTAGTTTCGATTATGAGGGCCGGAAACGGAATGCTTGCAGGAATGCAAAGACTTTTATCTTTCGCCCCAGTTGGGCACATAGGTATTTATCGGGATAAATTTATTAAAAGCACCGTGGAGTATTATTTTCGCCTTCCGAAACAGATGGAAGGTGCCAAAGTCATATTGCTTGATCCCATGCTTGCAACGGGTGATACGGCTGTGGCAGCAATTAGTCGCCTAAAGGAATATCAGGTTTCTGAAATTCGATTTGTGACGATCATTGCTTCCCGTCCGGGGCTTGAAAAAGTGCATGAGTGGCACCCTGATGTTGAGATTTACACTCTTAGCGTTGAGCCAGAGGTGAATGAAATGGGTTATATTGTTCCTGGCATAGGAGATGCGGGAGATCGCCTTTATGGGACGGGGGACACCTTTTGATTTCGACGGTGCGTCGCCCCTGTGTCATCGCGATTAGCGGGGGGAGTGGGTCAGGAAAGACGACGCTCGCGCGCGCTCTCTCCGAACACTTGGGAAAGAACCTGGTCTCTTTAATTTATCAGGATTGGTACTACCTTGATCAGAGTTCCAAATTTGATCACGATGGTGGAGCAGTCAATTTTGATCACCCTCAGTCTCTAGAGTTTAGTTTGTTGGCCACTCATTTGGCGGCTCTGCGATCAAGGCAATCTATTTATGCTCCTCAGTACGATTTTTCTAATCATCGGCGTATTTCAGATCGAGTTTTTGTGGTGGCAAACTTGGTAGTCATTGTTGATGGGATACTCATCCTGCATTCGCCTGAATTGAGACCTCTTTTTGATATTAAGGTTTTTGTTGAGACTTCAGAAGAACTGCGATTTCAGCGTCGGATGGCCAGAGACATTGAGGAGCGGGGACGAACTCCCGAGGGGGTCAAAGTCCAGTTTCAAACCCAAGTAAAACCGATGCATGATCTTTATGTGGAGCCATCTAAGGCTCACGCAGATCAGGTTTTTTCGGGGGAAGACCCAATTGAGTCGATGGTTTCAGAGGTCATTCGAAAGTGGAGGACCAATTGGATTCCATGATTTAGTCTAGAAAACAGCCTGGCGGGCTCGACTGGTGGACTGCTTTGCTGGACTGTCTTTGTGAGACAATAGGCTAGAATTTGGGCAAAGGACCGGCAACTCCCCTTATGTCCTGTCAAAAATCAGATTGGACCTCCGATGGATAGAGCAAGGCTCTTGGTGAGTCGAGATAAACCGGGCAGAGGTCGGACAAATGGGATTGAGAATTTCAACAAATCTAGCGGCAATTCAGGCGCGTCGCCAGCTATTTAATTCGGGGATAGGGATGGACTTAGCAATGGCTCAGCTGGCCAGCGGCGATCGAATAAATAAGGCGGCCGATGATGCCGCCGGACTGTCCGTTTCAGAGGGGATCAGATCGACAATTCGCTCCATTCGTCAAGCCAACCGCAATGCGAACGATGGGGTTTCTATGGTTCAAGTTGCCGAGGGAGGCCTGAATGAAATTGCGAATCTTGTGATTCGTCTGCGAGAATTGGGGATTCAGGCCTCAAGTGATACGATTGGTGATGTCGAGCGGGGATTTATTCAAAAAGAAGTTATTCAGTTGAAGGAGGAAATAGATCGTATTTCGGCGGTGACCCGTTGGGGAGATGCGCATTTACTCGATGGGAAATCGGGAGTTTTTGAGTTTCAGGTGGGAATTTTTAATGATGATTTCCAAGACAGAATTGCGTTTGATTCTGAAGAGAACAATGCACAATTGAGTTCTCTAAAGCTAGATGAAATCGATTTTTCTGAAAAGAAAAGCGCCCAATCTGCCCTTGAATTGTTAGATGTCGCCTTGGTTCGTGTGAACGAAATGCGCTCCAATATCGGTGCGATTGACACACGATTGCATCACTCAATTTCAAACATGTTGATTTACGAGGAAAACATGAGTGCAGCTAAGATGCGCATTCGTGATACTGATTTTGCTTACGCCTCGTCTGAATTAGTCCGCTCTCAAATCTTGCAGCAAGCGGCTATCGCCACTTTGGCGCAAGCCAATGACAATGGCAATATGGCCCTGAAGCTCATATGACCAAGATGGCGAATAACCGAAGAGTCTGGGCGTTCGATTGTGCTCTGCGAAAAAAATGATACTGTGAATAGAAATGAATTTTGACCAGATCTGTTGATTCAACTCAAGGATTGTTAGATATTAAGTGTATATTAATAAAGTCTGGTTCTGCCTCTCTGTGTTTTTTAAATGACAATTTTGAGGGATAAAATGGCTAAATTTCAATCGCTGGTGTTTGTTTTTTTGGCTTTGTGTGGGCTGAGTGCTTGCGAGTCTAAGCCCACAAAGGTGGAGGAGACTCAAAATTGGTCGGGGCAGATGCAGCATCTTGACCAAGTGATGAAGGAGATGATCCCGATTATATATGATCGTGGAGACTTTACAGATCCAAAAAATGAAAAGAGAATCATCGCTCGTATGACGGATTTCTCTAAGAGAGTACATAAGATCTCTCCCGAGAGATCAAAGCAGCTTATTGGCGAAGATCCCCTGTTTACTTTTAGTTTGAATCGATTCAAAACTGATTTAGGTAGGGCCAAGGATAGTTTTGAGTTAGGCCACAAAGAGTATTCAAGAAGTGTAATGAAATCGGTTGTTGGGCACTGCTTTCGATGCCACACGAGAACCACGATGGGTCCCGAGTTTCAAGGTGATAAAATGGATTTTTCAGGGCTGAAGCTCAATCGCTTGGAAAAAGCGGATCTATTGGTTGCGAGTCGTCGTTATGATGAGGCTCTTTCAGTCCTGGAGAGCATTATAGATGATAAAAATGACAGTGGCGATTTTCCCTTCGAAATGGAAAGAGCTCTTCGTCGTTATCTCTCAATGATGATCAGAGTACGTAAAGATCCGAGTCGGGCCATTGCAAAAATGGATCAGATTGTGGAGCGAAAAACAGTTCCCTATTATTTGCTTGAAGATGTGAGAAAATGGAAAAAATCTTTAGAATCCTGGTCTGTTCAAACGAAAGCGGGTCAATCGGTTGCTAAGAAGGACTCCATTAAGTCAGCTAAAGATGAGATTCGCAAGGCCCGTCTCGCTCAGGGTTTTCGTAAGGATCATGGGGGCGACGTCGAGTATTTGGTAGCCACTAGTCTTCTTCATGACGGTTTGACAGGTCTAAAGAAGGCCAGCGAGCGGTCCGAGGCCTATTTTTTATTGGGTGAAAGCTACGAGGTTCTTGGAGATTTAGGGTCCTGGAATCTTCATGAGTTTTATTTTGAATCTTGCGTCCGTGAGTGGCCTAAAGGCCCCTTGGCTCGTAAGTGTTATGAGCGATTGGAAGAGAGTGTCTACGTGGGATATTCTGGCAGTTCTGGCGTACATGTCCCTTATCATGAAAAGAAGCGCTTGAGTGAAATCAAAAATCTCATCAGTGTGCGTTAGTCGGCAGGGATAGATGAGGGTCATCTCTGAAGAGCAGGTGCTCAGCGAGCTAAGAAAAAAGTCCAAATATGCTCGAGGTAATTATTTGGCCATGTACTCCTCTTGGTTTGGTGGAATTGTCGAGGAGCCATCCCTGATGTTTTTGCCAATTGACGACCACATCGTTCATCGTGGAGATGGGGTCTTTGAAGCTTTTCGAACTCAGGCTGGCCATATCCTAGAGTTTGAGGCTCATCTTGCTCGGCTGGAGCGCTCTGCCTCTGCCATAGGGATATCTCTTCCAAGTGATTCATCTGAAATTTTTTCGATATGTCTTGAATTGATAGCTCTGGCTCCAAGGGATTCTGATGTTCTTTTTCGGTTGTATGTTTCTAGGGGCCCCGGTGGGTTTACAACAAATCCTTACGAATGTGTTGGCAGTCAGCTTTATATTGTGATGACTCGGTTTCAGCCTTATCCAGAGGTCAAATATCAGTTGGGAGTGAAAGCGGGTGTCAGCCAAGTATTGGCTAAGTCAGCTCCCTATTGCCAAATAAAGACTTGTAATTATCTCCCCAACGTAATGATGAAAAAAGAGGCAGTTGATCGAGAGCTTGATTATACTCTTTGCTTTACTGAACAGGGCGAGTTGGCTGAAGGATCTACAGAAAACGTTTTATTGTTTACAAGCGGAGGAGAGGTTGTAGCTCCTTTGTTTGACTACACTTTGAAGGGAACGACACTTTTGCGCGTCCTCAATCTGGTTCGTGCTCAGGTCGGCGCGAATTCTCTTGTTAAAAGTGTGAATGTGGCTCGTCTTTATAGATCGGATATTGATCAAGCCTCAGAGATTATTATGGTCGGAACAACAATGGGTGTTTTGCCTGTGACCGAGTGGGAAAAAAAGCCAGTCGGGTCGGGAAAAGTCGGGCCTTTTTTTAAAATGGTTCAAACCCTCTTGAAGGAATACTATTTGAATCCCTCAGAAAGTGAGTCATTTTTTTCGTGATTATGGTAAATTCTTCGGTTATTAAATTGTGAGCTTAATCTTTATCCCGAGCCTAAGTAGGGCCTCGGGGGTGACAGGAGAAATGAAATGCGTATTGTGATGACGATGATCTTATTGGTTGGTTCTTTCTCATTGGCCTCTGGCTGTTTGTGTAACAAAAAGAACGAAGAACCTGCCGCGACCGACACGCTTGAGGCTGCTCCTGATTCTCAACAGTCTCTCGAAGGTGATCCCTCGCAAGGAATGCCTGAACAACCCATTGATGAGGGCGCTCCAGTTGAAGGCATGGAAGAAGGTCACCCAGGTGGTGGCTCTGAATCTCCAGAATAATCTTGGGTCGATTTTTTGATTGAGAAAGTCAGGGGTAGATTCTTTGAGTCTATCCCTTTCCTTTTGTTTTGTTATTCCCATCCTTGTGATTTTTTTCGATAAAATCGATGATTTTTCCTGCGATGTCTTTTGAGGTTGCTTTTTCAATCCCCTCCAGTCCTGGCGAGGAATTCACTTCCATTACAAGGGGGCCGTGATTTGATCTCAAAATATCTACACCACAAATATTAAGTCCCATGGCACGTGCGGCCCGAATAGCCGTGCTACGCTCCTCTGGTGTTAATTTTACGAGTTCAGAGGTTCCTCCCAGATGGAGATTTGACCGAAACTCTCCAACTTTCCCTTTTCTCATCATAGAAGCCACGACTTTGTCATCGATAACGAAAGCTCGGATATCAGTTCCCGAAGATTCTTTGATAAATTCTTGGACAAGAAAGAAAGCTTCAAGCCCACGAAAGGCATCGATCACACTTTCAGCAGCCTTTTGAGTTTCAGCAAGAACGACACCCTTTCCTTGCGTGCCTTCAAGAAGCTTAATAACGAGGGGTGGGCCTCCAACGATTTCCAAGAGTTCTTTGGTCATGCGAGTGCTATGAGCAAATCCTGTGACGGGCAGTCCGATGCCTTTACGGGAAAGGATTTGTAAAGCCCGTAGTTTATCTCGAGACCTCGTTATCGCAACGGATTCATTCAAACTATAGACACCCATCATTTCAAATTGGCGGACCACTGCACATCCGTAAAAAGTGATGGAGGCTCCAATTCTTGGAATAACGGCATCAAAATAATCGAGGCTCTTTTTACGATAGTAGACTTCAGGCTTGTGAGAAGTGATATTCATGTAGCATCGCAAAGGATCGACGACTTCGACGTGATGATTTCTCGCGCGGCCAGCTTCTACAAGTCTGCGAGTGGAGTAGAGTTTTGAATTCCGCGAGAGAACACAAATGTTCATGGAGTTGCCCTTTTGAATCTTAAAAACTATTATTAGGTTATGGAATCGAATTGCGCAAAAGGTTTGGTATTTAATTGAAAAAACTCGGTCGGAGGGCGGCCTTGCCGAGAGGCAGGCATGTCGTTCCCCCCATTATTTTGATTTGGGCCTCAAATTGCCCGACCCGACGGAGGTCCCCCTCTTGAAACCTCGCAAATTTTCGTTTCTGTGCCTATTCAAGGTTGAAGTACGGGCCTGTTTCGCCAAATTGAGTTCAGGGGTCAACTATTTGTCGAGGCAAACAGGCCAGTCAGTTTATATTATTTAAGATCAGATCTCCCCATAGTCAGATTAAAATTCATACCTTGGAACTGGTTTGATGCTTTGATTACTAGCTCCATCTGGGCTGCGGTCAGAGCATTCTCTAAATTGAGGCCAGCGATTGAGGGTACCCGACCTGAACTCGAAGCGACCCGGTTCACAACATCGTCTTCTTCAGGTTTTTGCCAAGAGGGCCGATCCATTTTTAGCACCCAAGTTTTAAATGTCTGTGAATCGGTCGGTGTGCCCTTCTCCTTTATCAACGAGATAAGTTCCTTCGTTGAAAGCTCTGGTTTATCAATGAGAAGTTTAGCTGCAATACGCGCTACCACAGGCGTTGCCATGGATGTTCCAGACATGAGGCTGTACTGGTTTTCTTTATCAGAACATGTGTTATAGAGAGTCTTGATCATTTCTCGACGTCCGTCGATCGCTGAGTTGTTTGACACCCACTTTTGGGTGGCTTTTTCTATTTTACAAAGGTTTCCATTTGATCCTTCGTTCAGAATGCCATCCATAAATTTCACTAGAAATGGGCATCGATCTGCAGGGCTCAAAGACTTAAGCTCAAATCCGGGTGCGAATACCAGCTCAACATTATTCAAAGGAACGTTGGTAAAGGTGGTCTTTCTTCCTTCCTTAGTTGTAGCTCCAACGCAAAGAACATTATCTGCGCTAATCCCGCAGGGATATTGAACACGCGCATCGTTGTCGCTCCAGCCCCCATCGTTACCCGCAGCTCCGACAAAAAGGATATCCGGATGTTCCTCAATGATTTTGCGAAGCTCCTGGGTCACGATCTTCACGTACCGATTGAATTTCTCAATTTCTTGGGCCCCTTCGCCGTTTGGACGGCTAAAGCTTCCTCCGAGGCTAAGATTTACGATTCTGATTTTTCGTCCCTGAGCGTCTCTGTATTTTGAGACTCTTTCTACAGCATCTTTAAAGTTTTGAACAAATCGGTCCCTCTCACCAGTGTTATTGTCTTTTTTATCCTTTTGATCCTGAAAATATGGAAGCACGCGGAAGGGAACGACTCCAATTTCAGGGGTATCGTAGGTCATGAGCCCTACCACGTGGGTGCCGTGTAAAGTCGTTCCATCCTCCTGCTCGAGTCCTCGATAGGCTTCGGTGTACTTCTGTAATCTAGGATCGATTTTGACTAGCTCATTTTGTTCGCATTCCATTTTTTCTCTTTGGAGTGCGATTTTTTTATTAAAATCCTCGGCCGATGTGTCTTTCAATATTTCGTCTTGAGTTTCCTTTCTTCGATCCTCAAGCTTGTATTTATCTGTGTCGACCACCCGATAGGAAGCCCATTCATCCATGGCATAATAATCGTAGCCACAAGCCACGGGTTGTCCAGCTTCATTTAGGTCAAAGTGAATATTCTCTTTAAGATCAGGATGGTTGTAATCCACGCCAGTATCAAAAATCGCAACCAACACCTTGTGGTTATCATTGATTGCTTTGAAGTCTCTCGGCGTTGGAGTTGGATTGCCGACAACAATATGTTCTGGCCGATTCAAAATAATGGTTTGATCCATTTCTAAACAGCCGCTCAGTCCCACAATTCCAACGGCCGTCAACAGACCTGCGATAAATGATCGGTTTCGTTTCTGTCTGATCACTTGTATCCCCCTTTTAATATAGTTGAGAACTCAGTCGAGCAAGTATTGCGCCAAGAGCCCTCATAAATCGAAATTTCCTCTCTTCTGAGGGCCAATTGGATCCTGTCTTTAAATGAAGGCTTTACTCGGAAAGCTAGATAAGTTCTCTTTATCGCTGGTAAAATGGCTGATTATTGGAAACAAGTAGATTTTCTATTGCAAATTGAAATGCCTACTTGGTGCAAAGGAGAACTATCCTTGGATTTTGAAAAGTGAAACCTCCAGGATTGGGCATGATATCTGCTTAGAGATCTCATTAGCAGATGAAAATGCTCTGATCATTTGGAATAGCTGGATAGAGTGCCGAAATTTGGCTCTTTTCAAGTTTTTTGACAGATTGAAGAAAATGAGGGCTGAAGTGAAAATAATGGGCGAAAAGTTTTGGATAGTTATTTTTTTTGTCTTAGTTTCTCATTTGGTATTTGTGGGAGAGCTGGCGATCTGCGGAGAGATCGATCACGAACGAGAGAATTTGCTCCTAAAAGAGAGAGAGTTTCAAGTAGATGGAGCAAATCTAAAAGTGGATGTTTTCTTTTTGTCCCCGGCCTGGAGAATTAAGCGGCAGGGTAAAGAAAAAAGGCTGATTGGAATGTCTGAGCAAGTTGTCAGAAGTCTTCATGATCTGGACCCAGCTCTTGAGTACAGGTGTATAGCGGAAGCCACCTATCGTCCAAAAGGCATTGTTATTGATTTTCTTGAGAAATGTAGCTCTATTTGGAGAAATAATTGATCGTAGTGCCAGGGCTGTGCCTGTTCTTCTGAAGACCTATTCGCCGATCTCGTTTGGAATTTGGACATTTTCTGAATCGGAGATATCTTTATTGGGGGCTTGGCTTGCTTTATCCAGAGTTGGAGTTGGATCTTGGGCTTGGATGTGGTTTTTGATGTCAGAACCTGGTTTTGGAATTGAAGGAAGAATTGGATTCAATTTGTGAACCTGTTTTTGTGAGGGAATCGCTTTTCCTGTTAAATTTTTTACAACAGGCTGCTTCGATTTTGTCGGGTTGTCTTGTTGAGTCCCCCCTTGCAGGAGGGGGTGAGAAGGAAGCATTTGTTTGTTCGATATTACTGATTGTGTTTTGGATAGACCATTTTGAGGAGTCGGCTGATGTGACGGGAGCCTAGTCAATTCATTTTCTCTTTTCGTCAGCTCTTCGACAAATGGGTAGATTGATTCAAGCAGTGCTTGCCGTTCAGTAAATCCGAGGTTCTTTAGGCATTGAGGGCAGGTAAATACAACTTCCGAGCATTTTTCTGGTTTGTATTTATTGATGCAACTTTTCTTTACCTTTAAAGTAAATCGTTTTTCATCGAAGTCGCTGGTCCTCTCTATGGCATCTATTCCCATGAGGTGGAAGAGTGCGATCATCGACAGAGCCATCAGAGAAAGAAAAATGGATTTTGCTCCGGTTCTCCAGCCGGTGTGGATCCGCGTTTTTTGTATGAATCCGGTAGCAAACAATACGGGAAGAATAAGGACACCGAGCCATCTGCTGAGAACTATAGGATCTTGAGTCTGAGTTAACAGATAGCGATTTTCCTGATCCAGGAGATAAATTAAAGGTACGGGGAGACCAATGATGAGGCCCAGCAGAGCGCTTTGCCATAAGCTGAAATCAGAAGAGTGGATAAGAAGCGAACCGTCCTTGCTTCCTTTGTCTTCAGAGGACTTATTGCCTCCTTGGGAATGAGCGACTGGATCGCTATTTTTAGATCTCTTTTTCCCGCGGTTCTTATCCTTGGTGTACTGTTCGGTCTGTGGCTCAGCTAGTTTAAGAAGACTCGGATCAATGATGATTGCGTTTTCCACTGCATGATCAAGCGTTGGAACGATAGGCGCCTCAGAATGAGGAGTTGTATTTATGGCCTTGACGAGCGCTGGTGGGGGGCTTGGCGGAGTCAGATTCTGAGATTTGCCTGTATCATCCGCCACGCCGAGATTGGGGATGCTGGCGAAACTTGGGGCTGTAATCATGCTGGCACTCTTGTTTTCCGCCTCTTCATCCCAATTCTTGGCTATCCCACTATTTGAAGCTTCTCGGCCAAACTGAAATAGGTTGGTATTTCCATCGGGGACAGTTTTCTCCATTTTTTCTGAGGGAACTTCGGTCCTTGAGAAGTCATCGAGCTGGGAGCCCTTGGGATTTGACGAGTTCGCCTGGTCTTCGAAGCCATTGCTATTGCTGAAGTCATCCGTTGTTTTGACAATTTGAGTGGGCATTCCGGCTGGCATTTCGACAGTCTGGCCCGTGATCAGGACTTCGAATTCCTGATCGCCAACTATAAGTTTTCCTCCCGTTCGTAATCTGACTGGAGTACGAGATGGGATGAGTTCTCCATTGACCAAAACTCCGTTTTTTGATTCTAAATCTTCAACTGTAAAGACTTCATCAGTGCTACGTAAGACACAATGTGTGCGGCTCATTCGTCCGTCATCAGGGTAGGAACGATTACAATCCATCCGACCGATGGTTGTTTCCGTCTTAACCCGAAACTTCTTTTTGGTTTGAGCATGAATTAAAAATGCCTTCATTGAATGCTAATGGCTCCTTTTTATACACTTTGCAAAATCCATCATGCTGGCTCATTTCCATGTCCTATCGGAAAGTTAGGACCGACAAATGAACTTTGTTGGCGCACAACTGGACCAAGCTTCGGTGTACCTAGGTTTTTCTGACGCATACTAACATTAGTTTTGTCGGCGACCTTTGCTTGACTAGACATATGGCCTGCGGTTACAAGTTTGACTCTCTCTGGATGGTAGATTTCAAGATTGCCCGGAGAAGAATCTTCTGGCGCGGGGTGGAGCAGCCTGGTAGCTCGTCGGGCTCATAACCCGAAGGTCGTCGGTTCAAATCCGGCCCCCGCAACCAATTTCGCACCTGGAGAAATTGGTTAACTGATCGAAATCACTAATAAAATCGAAAAATGAAATTCTGACGACTGGCTCTCCAGGTTCGTTGGTTCGTGGAAATTCCCAAAGGTTGAGGGAGCCCCGCATGCTGTTCGCTACGCAATCACAAAAATTCGCAATGCAAAATGATTCACGCTCACCGGCGGTGAGTCGGAGGCACACTTGCGCCTTTTGAAGTTCGGTCTTAATGAAACTCAGCTTGGCCTTGTTAAAGCTTCGCTCGCGAAGCTAGAGGGAGCGCACCGAACTCGCGTGGCTTGGTTCGGCGATGATTCTCTCGTTGGAAATTTGTTGTCGATCCACGCGTTGGATCTGCTGACTGTCCTTAGCCACTGCAAGCGGAATCCTGAAAGCGAAATGGACCTGTACCGTCTACGAAAGTCTGCAATGGACAAGCTAAACGGACTCGCCAAATCAGCGCGAAATGAAATCAAGAGGCAGAATTATGAGATGTGGCTCGAATCTTACAAGAAATTGTGGCCAGGGTCTGAGGGCGATGTTGATCTTAGGTCGGCAACGCCACAGCCGAGCCGGTTTGAGTTGATTCCATAAATCACAGGAGCCAAGCTCTGAACTGGCAGAGCCAAGTGAAGTGCGGTCGTCTAGCAGCTGTTCCAAAGAAAACCCATGTTCTATGAGAGGAAAGACTTCCTATTGATGACATTACAAAACGGGTATTTGAACCGTGAATTCGGCTCCCTGATTAGGCGCATTTTTCGCAGTGACGGTTCCGCCGTGCGCTTCAACGAGACTTTTGACAATTGACAATCCTAAGCCCGAACCTTTCACGCTGGTTCCGGTCACTTGCCAGAATGGATCGAAAACTCTGCCAAGTTCCTTTTCTGGGATTCCGGGACCTGTATCTGTGACAGAAATATCCATTAGGTTGTTCTTGATCCTGGTGCGAATCCAAATATCGCCACCTCTCGGTGTGAATTTTAGGCCATTTCCGATGAGGTTATTGAGCACTTGCTCGACACGATTACGGTCACAAAGTATTTTCGCAGTCGATTCGTGGTGCGAATGCAACTCAATCCCCTTCAATTTAGCCTGCAGCAGGTGATTTTCAATTATTTCTTCTACTAAGACTTGTATGTCGCAAGCGCTTTTACTGATACGCATTTGACCGGCATCGAGTTTTCCACGATCTAGAATATCGCCTGTGAGTCTTTCTATCGATTCTAAAGCGCGTTTCATAATGGCAGCCAATTCCGTCTCAGTGGATTTCTCTTGAAGCAAATCGTGGCTCATACTTAAAGTGGCGATTGGGCTTTTTAGGTCATGCGCTAGAATTTCCATCGCCCGCTTGCGGGCTTCGGCCACGCCTTTTTCTGCACGTACCAAGCGGATAAGAAGAATGGCGATCGCAAGTGCGAAAAAGAAAGCGATTACCGACATAATCAAAAGCCAGCCAACAGTGTGATCAGAAATTGCTCGCATGCGTGATTTAGCCTGGTTGAGATCGGCGTTTCTCAACTGGATAAACTTATCGATAGCTTCTAGATTTGCGGGATTGGTATCTCGGCGTTGCGCCATAAAATTATGCACTTCCGTAGCGGTTCGCCCCTTTTGGCGCATGTTGATCGCCTCGGTCCCGCTTGCGATCATCGTGGAATTTGTATTCACTATAGCATCCAGTAATTCTTTTTCTTCGGGACTAGTTGGCGAAATGATCGAACTTAGTCCTTGTCTAAAGTAAGTGCCGAGTTCTTTGAAGCGTTTAGCCAACAGAGGTTCCGCAGATAAGATGTAAATAGGTAAGATTGAGTTCAACAGATTTATTTGACCACTCAAGCGTTCTGCTTCAATGACTCGCGTCTGATTTACTGTCCCGTCTCACATACTTGGACCGGCTAATCTCACATAACTGGAACGCCTGATTTTTGGAGGTCTATACTTCAGTTTTTTCGATGTCAATATCTGGCAAAATTATTCGTCCTTTCATGCGGTAACTTGGACCTCAAATACCACGATTTTAGCCTGCTCAAACATCCGATCGATCGCCGCATTGGCTAGGATCGGATCACTAAAGACTTGTGGCCATTCTTCGACATCTCGGTTGCTGGTCAAGATCATCGCCGAGTTGTATTTGCGTCGATCAAAGAGATCAAATATCTCTTCACTCACATCCCGTGGCATCGTCACTACGCCCCAGTCGTCAAGGATCCAAAGTTTGGACGTCAAAATTTGTTTGAACAATTTATCCAAAGTGTTCCGTTCCCGGGCCATCCGGATCTTGGCACTGAGTCTTTTTACGCTCGAACAAAACACACTGTGGCCCAGTGCTGCGGCTTTCATGCCTAATGCAATTGCGCAGTGGGTTTTGCCAGTTCCTGGACTTCCAAGCAACAATGCAATTTCATTTTCCTCTACGAACTTGCAACTCGAAAGCTCTTCGATCTTCTCGCGATTGATCCTCTTGTTAAAACTCCAATTGAACTGCTCCAATGTTCTCCTCTCTGGGAATGTCGCCTTTTAATCCTACGTTCAATCGCGTTTTCCTTGCGCGTATTCAGCTCATGCTCAAACAATGTCGTCAGCCAGGAAAAATCGGACTTGATTTTTCTGGCTGCCAAAACCGACTCTAAATTCTCAGCTGCCGACGGTAGCCTTAGCATCGTCAGTTGCTGACGGATTGTTTCTATGCTCACTCCACGCTCCCTCTGGTTTTGGCCACATCATTTCACGACCCGTAAGTGAGCCCTATACTCACTCATCGGCCTTGTGAACTTGCCGCCCGTTGTATTAAAATTTTCAGTCTCCATTTTTACTTTTGGTGTCATCTTCAAAAACGAGTGGACCGTGCGAAAACTGATCGAACTGATTTCAATTGCAGACGCACAGGCCTTGTCGATCAAGGCATTCTGGTATTTCTTGTTCAACGTCAGGATTCCCCAGACCACCCGAGTGTCTACAAAACCTTCCCCCCTCGATAAAATGATCTGGATCATTCGAGCGACATTGCCGCCGATAGCCTCTGCCTGCTTGATGTAATGGGCGTGATTCTGCAAATTCGTTTCGTTCGAGGATTTGTAGTGATCCTTGCACGCCTGGCGCTGGAACTTGTCTTTGATTACATCATAGACTTCCAGTAGCCTCCCAGCGCAGTAAATCGAAAGCTTTTCTCCGTTACCAATCAAAGTCACACTCTGGCCCGACAACCTCAAGTCAACTCGATAGTATTTATTCAAAAACCTCACATATCCATCACGGCGAACAAAAACCTCCACAGGCTTCTCGCCATGAGTGCCGTGCTTGCGACAGTTGGCAATCTTCATTTTCAAATCAATATGGCTTTGGGCTTTCTCGATTGAAAATTCCTTCAAATCAAAGGACTCAAAAAGCCGCCGAACCAATTGCACCGTACGTTCAACCTTGCCCTTCTTCTGTGGATCCGCCGGAGGGAGGGCCTCTATCGTAAAACCGGTATGCGATGCAAATCTCTCGTAACCGGCATTCAAAATCGGCTCATGCTCCGAGGCACGATTCACGAATACCTTTGGATTGTCAGAGGTGATTTTCCTTGAACCCCACCAACCTCAAAGAGCATTGATTGGATCGCTTTCACCGTTGTCACAAAATCGCACTTGTCCATCACTCGAACCATCGTGTACCGACTGTGACCCAAAATCCCGATAAAGGCCCATATGGCACGTTTGCGACCGTCCTGATCTATCACATCGAGAGCCTTCGCCCAGTCCACCTGCAAGCATTCCCCGGGGGCGTGAATGATTTCAGGTGATGAGCCCCGAAGCAGACGGTCGGACTGAAAATGCTGCCTCTCAAGATAGCGGTAAAACTTGCACGTGGAATCGACACCGGAATCTCTTCGAAGATTGTCTGTGGTGACCAACCCAGATGGAGTCGCTCCAAGATCCATTCTTGTGCGGATCGAGCAGAGCGTCGGCTTCTGCTGGTTTCGACTTGCGGAGATCTATGATCGGAAAAAGGGCCTCCGGATAATTCGGCAATTTCCTATCAGTCGACCGAAAGAGTTTTGGCTCTGTACTGATCTGTTCTAAGAATCCGTACTCCACCGCAAGGCCTCGGACCTTGATCACATAGCCTTTGCCTTTGGAGAGTTGATTGGAAATTTGCGAAGCCGATTGGCCCGCTCGAAACTGTTCGACAATTTTTCGATCCACCGTGATTCTCCCTAAAATCGAGTTCCTTTTTCGCTTCATGCTTCCTCCCTTTTAGGGGTCATTCTTGCATGAAGTTCAGGTGGATGTTTCTATGCCTAATTTTTAAGCATTTGGCCGGTCCAAGTATATGAGATTTTGACCCCACATAACCGGTCCACTTGTGTGAGATTTGTCTGCGTCATACCGGTCCCGTTACGTGAGACGGGACAGATTTACGTCAACCAATTCACTCTGAGTCTGAACGACATACCTAAGTGAGTAGACTGAAATAGTCATCGCCGGAATAAAAATTAATAGGGTAACAAAAATTCCGAGATAGATTTTTCGTTCGAAACTCATAATCACCTTCGCTTTCCTAAGGTGACTATAAAACTGGAATGTAGAGGAATTGTGAACACGTATTACGATTGTGACTTAGGTACTGTTTTTTGGGTGACCATTCTGCCTATTTCGATTTTGAAAAGGTTTAAGAGTACCAACCCCTCAAGTTGAGATGCGCTAAGGCCAGGTCCGTCATCTGCAGTAAACACCTGTTTCAACATGACCTTCACTGGTAACAGTTTTAGATTCAAAGTTATAACAGTCTTTTTTTTCTGTTTCTTTAAATTGAATATAATAGGGCTTTTCCTGGTAAATATAATCCATACGCTTAATTCCAGTCGTCTTATCCTGAGTAAACTTTAAATTTTGAACACCCTCACGAGGAGGGCGACCAGCCATTTTTCCTTCACCATTTATAGACTTTAAAGGTGGAACACGTGGTAGTGTTCTGAGGTCAGGCGTTTCACCCATTAGGCATTGAATTATATAGGGTGCATCTTTAGATGTGTGGTATCGGTAACCAAAAAAATTGTCTAATTTCCCATTGCAAATATCGAGTTCGCCTTTTTTAATAATTGAACCATCAGGGTTTTTTAAATCATAAATAGGGTAACCATCGAAAGCCCATCCAATAATTTTATCATCTTGTTTTGAGTTTTCCATAGAATCAATCATACAGTTTGGTCTTTTATGATAGTGATAGTCATCACCACGACCTGCATGCCCACCACACTCATCTAGCTGCTGTGTTAAGACCGTATCATGATGAAGTTGATGATGATGAAGATCCGCTTCTGTCATCTCTCCGCCACCAGTATAGTCATAGATAGGCACACCGTTAACCGCAATTGCTAAAGCAGCATCTCGTGTTTTTGCTTTTCCTGTAAAATGAGGTTCTAATGGGATAGGCGCTGTATAATGACCTGCTGGAACAGGAACTTGTTCATTTGTGTTTACAATTCCGTTCATTAATTCATGTTCTGGATAAGTGTTTGAACTTAATTTCGCCTGTGCATTGTCACATGACACTTGGACGTTTTTACTAAACCCCGCTTGTTCAATAGAGTTTTTAATTTTATCACATTGTCTTGAAATCTTTTTTTTAGAGGAACTTAAATGCATTCTACAGAGTAAAGTATTATCTTGTTCTAAATCACTTGACCAGATGAGCTTTGCATCCTTACTCCAACTCACGTCATCGTAACCATCTTTTGGTTTAACATCTTTGGCAGAAAATTCGACTGCATTGGGCCATGATGTATCATCAAACTCAGACATCATCCAATTTTCTGGCTCTGGGATTTTTTTGAAAGTGCATGGAGATTTACCAGAAATCGGGTTAGCCTCTTGAGCACAGGCTTTATCTAAAGGTGCTTTATGAATTACGAGACATTTTGCATTTTTATCTGTAACAGCAATAAATTTTGATAACGATTGATCATAAATCTGTGCAATGAAACCTCCGTCGCCCATTTGTTGTTTTCGAGTTCCGATGTATTCCAGTCCGGAGTCATTTTCCTTAAAATCCTTTATCATAAACGCGATAACATCTGGGGAATCACCTTCATAAATATAAGTTTCAGAGTTGAAAGATCTCTCAGTTGTTATCGGTACGCTATCTTCAAGAACAGCTTTGCCATCAATATACATTTTAAACCAATTGTCTGCCCATACGCTTACCTTTAGACGTTTTGGACCATTCAATGGTGCATTTAATTGTGGTGGTGAGTGAGAACAACTCATGGTCATTATAGATAAAGCAAAAACTATTATTGTAAATTTCATCAAAAATGTCTCCAATATCATTTCGAGTTTTAAAGCATCAGGGTATACTTTTTAAACAATTATGCAAAGGCTATCAGTCAATTCTTCTGGGACCACAGGCTCCACCGGTTTGGAGTGCGGAATAAAGTTTCCAGCAATCCATTTTCCCCGACGGGTCAGAAGAAGGAAAGCGCACATTTTCTATAAGAAATTCTCTCACTGAGAGGAATTCTCAAGCAACCGGAAGTGAGATCGTGAGACATGCACCAACAATTTCCCCTTCGAAAGATTGATTCTCAATACAGACACTTCCGTTGTGAATTTCAGCAATTGACTTCATGATGACCGAGCCTAAACCCAAAGAATTTGGGTGACCATTTTGCATATTTCGATTTTGAAAAGGTTTACGAGTACCAAACCCCTGAGTTGAGACTCACTAAGGCCGGGTCCGTCATCTGTAATTTGAATCACAATCGTTTCATTTTCTACTTTAAGTTTAACCTCTATATTTTGAACGGCAAATTTTTCTGCATTATTGAGGCCATTTGAAATGAGCCTCTCTACCAAATTGAGGTTACCTTGGATTTGCACTTCTTGCGGTAAATTTTTTCCGATCGCTACTGACCAATTCTTTTTAGACGAGACTTGCTTTCGATGAACTTGTTGATTCAGGATTTTAGGAGATGTCTCATTTTTAGTTGAAAATCTGGAACCGCTTTCGTGAAATCGTGTCTGACTATGCTGCCTTTCCTATTTTTTTGTCAACGGTTTCCATTTGCAATTTTTCAATTCTTGCGATCACAGTTTTGATGTGCATGTATCCCTTCACCGTACGGAAGTTTTTCCTCCGCTTTCAGGAACACGGCCGCCAACCAGCGTTGCGAGAGTTTTCCTTTTCGCCGCTTCCCCTCTGTATTCTGGGTTATAATTCTTGATGTTGTGTTCTCGATGACGAACCGACGAGAATAGATTCTCGATTCCATTTGTTGTATGAAGAGCTTTATAAAGATCCTTATGCACGTTCAAAATATGCAAGGTTAAAAGCTCTGGAAGGGCCTCTCTGAGAGACATCGCAGCTGAGCTATTGATTAGCATCAATTCCTGCTCCAAAGTCTCCAGTGCCGCCTTGGCGTCTTCATATTTCCCATGCCCAAGAGCCGCCACGTATTGTTGATGGATCCGCTTGCGGTATTTCTTGGCGAGGTGCTTTTGTAGATTGTGATCCTTGTGAATTGTGCAACGTTGATGGATGAGTTTCTTTCCGAACTTGTTGCGAAGAGTCTTAATAAGACCTTTGCCTCCGTCAGTTACAAATAGCACCCGTGCGGTCAAGTTGAGATTGCGATGTTCAAGATCCGCCAATAATTCATTGCAAATGTCGCTATTCTCCGTGGCGCCTTCCCAGTAGCCCAACACCATTTTCTTTCCCGCAACTGAAATTCCAAGCGCGGTGATAAATGCAACTCCTCCGCGATGAACGCTGTCCAGCATGATGGCAAAGGGATCAAATTCAGAGAGATCTCGCTCTAAAAATTGTTTCAACTGTTTGCTTGTGGCCTCGACAAAGTGGCGTGAGACCGACGATGGCGACACTCCAAACGCGTGCGGCGTCTTGTACAGTTTCGCTATAGCGGCGCGCCGATAAGCCTGACATCATCTTCGTCAGCAGCTCCTCTGAGAACTGACCACGTTCTCTGAGCTTTGCATAGCTGGGAAGAGTGACCTCACCCCGAGTGCCGCGAAGTCGCGGCACCATGACCGCCACTTTCTGGTCACCTATAAACGCAGACCCTCGCTGGGAGGCCCACTTATAAATATCCCCTGTCGGCGCGTAATCGGGACCTGCTATATTTTCCGATCCATCAGCAGGATCGACTCCACCAACATCCGTCCTATTTCGTGATTCAGTGAGTCGATCGATGCTTTTCCCCAACGGATTGTCTGAGCAACTTTCAATGCAAAATTGTCTTCGCCCAACAGCTGCTGAATTTGATTTGCGGATTGCTTTCTCTGTCTGGTACTTCTTTTCATGAGGGTGCCTTTCTTTTGTAAGATAGTGGAATCATTCCACGAAAGGCTGGTGCCCTCAACTTTCAACTAGATTTGAGATTTCTCCGGATTTTAGCTAGATCAATACAAGTTGAATTGGCATTAAATTGTGGTTCGTCTAGGGACGCGACTTCTAAGAGATTTTCTAGCAGCTCCCCGAAGTAAATGGTTTCTTGCTCAATCATATTGAGTAAATCAATTCGCTCTTGTTCGTTGAGGGCGCTATTGTGTAATTTTAAGGTTTCAGAAGCCGTTCTTAAGGCGGATAAGGGAGTACGTAAATCATGTCCGAGCTCTTGCAATAAGTTTTTTCGCGTTTGTTCTGTATGGTGAACTTGCTGAACAAGGTGTTGGATTTTATCGGCCATCTGATTGAACTCGCCTAACAATCCACCGAACTCATCAAATTTTTTAAGCTTAAATCGTACAGTCAAATCGCCCTGACCAAGACTACGTAACACAGAACGAGCTTTCTCGGCATTTTTTCTTAAGTAAACAAATAAAAAGAAAACAGAGGTCAAAAATGCAAGAGTGACAGTTAAAAAAATGACGATCAGTTGAGTTGCGAATAGCTGAAGAATGGAAGGTCGCTCTGGATCTTTGGCGATCAGGAACAGTGGCGTAGGGTGATCCAATCTAACAATTTGAAATCCTGATCGCAGTCTAAAAAAATCTGCCTTTTCTAAAACCTCATGGATAGTTTCCGGCCTTGGAAGGTCTTTCAGGGCAACAGGAAGTGGTGTGCCTTGAGAGCTAAAAAGCTCAGCCCCGATTTCATCAACCAACCAAAATTCTGGTCGCTTAAAAGGTCTTCGAGGCGGACGGTCCGGTGAATTGAAATCATGGCGAGGAGGACGGTCGTCATTTTCAAATGGAGGGGTCCCTATCGGCGGCTTATGTCCCGGCCGTGGCGGGGGTCGCATCAACGGATTTTCAATTTTAGTTAGATCAACCCTGCCCGCTATGAGCTCTTCAATCGACTCGGCATAGAGAACCAAAAAGCGATCGCGATCTACAGTCGAGGAAACCGACGAAAGGCGATTCATAAAGAGCAAAGTGACTACAGAGAGTAAAATTGCAGCAAAAGTGCTAAAAGCAACAAAGCGAAAATAGGTGTTATTTTTCACTTTGATTTTTCCAATCTAGTCTGTAGCCAACTCCATAAACGCAACTAATTTGAAGTGAATCCTTTAAAAGGACTTTTAATTTACTTCTGAGATGACTAATGTGCGAATCAATCGTCCGGTCAAATACTTCAGATCTTGCTCCAAGAAGGATAGGATAGATTCACGAGTTATGACGTCTCCAGATTTTTTGAGCGAGTATTGTGAGAATATCGAATTCACGTCGACTGAGATTTAATATTTCACCATTGATGAGAACTTGTCTTCGTGCCAAATCCATCGTGATAGGGCCAGCTTTCACTATATTTCGTGGCAATGGCTGAGCCCGCAAAGCACGAGCGATGCGAGCTTTTAGTTCTTCAACACCGAAAGGTTTACGAATGTAGTCTTCAGCTCCGATGTTCATCGCTTTGACGACTGTTTCTTCATCAGTTTTTGCGCTTAAAAACAGGACTGGTTTTTCATTTCCAAGGGCACGAATTTCATGACACAGATCAATGCCATTTCCATCGGGCAAATTGATATCTAAAAGAAATACTTGAAACTCTTCATTGGCGACCTTGCTAAGCGCATCCGCCACTGTATGAGCAACTGAAACTGAATAGCCGCTAAGCCCTAGGTTGATTCCTAGGGCTTTTGCGATTTGGTGGTCATCTTCAACGAGTAAAAGGCGTGTCATAATTTATAGTCTCAAATTTTCACGAACATTGCACTATTGTGACACATCAGAGTTTCCATGGTAATCACTTTCGGCCTCACCACTTTGCATTTTGTCGTGGTGACGACCTTTATGTCCTGGTGGTCGATCGGGCAAATCAAATCCCGCATTTGCCATACAAGTCTTCATTGCGGCTCTATGGGCGTCACCCGCAGCCCGTTGCTCTTCCGTAGGACGCGTACCTCGCTCGGGACGCTCAGGCCGTGGGTTAGCCTGGCGACACTGGGACATGGCTGTGCGCTCGGCTTCGGTACGTTCTGCCTTTTTGGCAAAAGAATTGGTGGAGGCCAAAACGATAATTGCTGTGGTTGCTAAGAATAAACTCTTCATAAATTGACTCCTTGTTAAAGGTTACTCCGGTAGATTTATTTCTACTGTGAAGTCAGAATAAGTTAAAATGTTGTATTGAATGTGGAGGTTTAAGTCTTTTTTAGATCTCGACTGAGGTCCTATATCTGATCACTGATGTCCGGTTCGGAGCTTAGCATAAAATTGAAAAAGGCCTGATTCTAGGGTATTTGAAGGGATCGTAACCACACAAATCCTGTCCAAGTACTCCCGGAGATCAAGCCATGGCACAACCTACCGTTTTTGAACAAGTTATCAAGTTAATTCCACGAACTGAGTTCCAGTCGATCGTATATAAGAATGAGGGCGACAAGGGCGTTCGCACCTTGGACTGCTGGACTTGGTTTGGATCCCTTCTTTTCGGCGAATTAACCGGACACGACTCCATTCGGGCCATCGAGAGGGTTTTCGCAACTAGTGATAACAAGATGGCAAAAATGGGATTTGGCCCCGTTCGCAAGAGCACTCTTGCCGACGCCAACAGGGCGAGGCCAATAGAAGTTCTTGAAGATCTATTTCAGTATTGTTTAGGTCGAGCCTACCAAGTTGCTCCCAACAAAACAGGGTTTCGCTTTAAAGGAGAGGTCTTTGCCCTAGACTCAACAACCATCGAGCTTTGTTTGAACCTATGTCCATGGGCCTTGTTTCACCACGATAAAGGGGCTGCAAAGCTTCATACTGCTATTGATGTTGCCAATGACATACCTCAGTTCGCGGTCATCACTGAGGGGCGAGCTCACGACATAAGGGCCATTCGCGAGGAGATCTCATTTCCTCCAAAATCAACTGTGGTTTTTGATCGAGGCTATATTGATTTTGCTTGGATGAATGAGCTTAACCAAACTGATGTCTTTTTTGTTTCTCGTAGCAAGTCCAACCTTAAGTTCAAGGCTGTGGAGAGTCGCCCTACGAACCGGATACGAGGCCACATTTGCGATCAAGTCATCTACCTAAAAAGCCAAGTCGGCCAGCGCTACAAGGGGAAGCTCAGGCGTATCACATACAAGGACCCGGACACGGGCAAGCGTTTGACATTTCTAACGAATCGGTTTGATTTGGCCGTGCAGACCATCTGTGATCTCTATAAGTCCCGTTGGAAAGTGGAACTTTTCTTCAAAACTTTGAAGCAGCATTTGAGGATCAAAAAATTCCTTGGAACTACCGTCAATGCTGTAAAGGCCCAGATTCTCGTTGCCTTAATTGCATTTGTACTCGTGCAAATGCTTCGCTTCGCAACCAAGTCGAGCATCTCCATTCCCGATGCTATGGCGGTAATTGGGACGTTGTTACTTTTAAAAGAGCCACTAAAGCGGCTTCTGGGCGATCTGCCTCGTGTAACCAGACATCCGCCTGGGTTACAGCTTTCTCTGTTTTAGAATTTAAGCCGGACAGCAGTGATATCTGATACAAAAAGCTAGTTAGTCGACCAGTGCAATCTTCGACTTCACCAGAACCTTGGCGCGAGCCTGCCGGTTGATCTGCTCGAACAAATGAACATAGCCTAGCGTGGTATCTTCGTCTTTGTGGCCGAGGACAAGGCGACAGAACCCTGTGTCAGCTTGTGTGATGCCTGCCAGGTTCGTGGCAAATGTATGTCGCGCGCAGTGTGGCGACTTGTGTTTGAACGACGTGCCTTCGTAAGCTTCGCGAAGCAAGCGAGAAAAACGATTTTTCTCGAGACCATCGAAAAGAAGGTAGTCGCTCTTGGAGATACCAAATTTTTTGCTCTCAAGCAGCTCGGACTGATCGTTGAATCTACGCGCAAGCGCATTGAAGGCCTCACTGTCGAGAACCGGAATTGTGCGACTGCCTTTAGCGTCGATGCGTTTGCGACCCTTGAGTGGTTTTCTCGGAACCGTGCCGTCGGATTTTCTTGGATGGATCGTGGATGCCAATTGCGATTCCAGCGCAATGTAGCCGAAGCACTTCAATCCGTGTCTCTGGACGGCCCCTTTAATGAGAGCAACCTCTGGCATACCTGGCGAAAAATCAGCCAGCGAGAGTCCAAGCCCTTCACCGAGTCGAAGCCCCGTGTGCATGAGCACGAGAAAAAAATCCGCAGCAAGCCCACTCTCGTCAAGGTCACTTAGGCACTGGAGTATGATCTTGGCCTCGTCGTCTGAGATGACATCCTCGGCAGTCCGACGGTTCATCAAATGACGAGGGAACTTACGGCACTTCGGAGGTAGCTCGCACTTGCCCTTTCTCGCCATGACATCGAGAAACAGGTTCACTGCCCCAATCACGCTATTGCGACTGCTGTAGGCGAGGCCATCGCTTTTCGTGCGCTTGCCTGTGTCGACTGTCATCAACCAATCGCGAAACTCCTCAAAGAAGAGGGGCCAGTTGTTCAAATTGTTACACTGCTTGTGGTTCAGAAAAAAGTCCAAGGCGTATTGCTTTAGATAGTAGACCGGCGCCTGCCATGAGTTGGGCGCGCGAACTTTCGATTCTGTTTCGAAAATTTCGAGTAACTTCTCGAAGTCATAGAATTTCTTATTCCAGGCAAGCTTGCGCTGAATGCGAAACTTCGATGCCTCGTCTTCGGCTTCGCGTAGGCGGCAGAAGTCTGTCGCCGCTGAGTCAGTCATGATTGTGGCAGGTACTTCGGACCGCTTAAGACGCAGGTTCTTGCGGGCGATGGGGTCCCATTGGAGGAAGCTGTAGTATGGCTTCCCGTATCGGTCCTTTCGCTTCTCCCATCGCATGACATACTCCTTGTTTAGTGCAGCGGTCCTGCCCATCGGGACCGCCGCGCGGATAATCACCAGTTTCCAACTAAAAGGCTCAAAAAATGTTCTAGTCTTTGCGCCGTTTGGCGTATTGATGAAGTGTGCACTCACCCAAGTATGCAAAGTAGCCCCGGTCGTCAGAGAGGAATTCCGAAATCTCCCGACGCATCAGCTGTTCAAATGCTGCGATAACCGCAAGTTCAATCTGATCGCGAGAAACGCCTTTCCGAGGGAGCGTCTTCCTTACCGCTCGCGCTATTGGGCCGATGCCAGGTCTGAGGTGCAAGTTGATCAAACCTCTTTCTCCGCTGAGCCTATCGATCATGTGAGCAGCAACTTTCACCAACTTCGGCGGTACTTTTCTTGTGTTGGCTTTGCTGGCCTTGTTTACGTTTTTTGCTTTCATTGTTCCTCCCTTAGCTGGCGTTATTGCCAGTGAAATTCATTCTTTCTGAGGAGCGTCCAAAGATGTTGGACGCCCATGCCAATTCGTTAATTAGGCTGCTATCTGAACCTGGCCAGCCACGATCTCGCGGATGAGTCGGACCCTTCCATGGGCCCATCCATCCTTGTCCAGGTACACTTGTGGCGCGGAGTAAACCTTGATCGAGCCGCCTCGAGTGAGATACTGGGCGACAGTCTCGACTTTCGGAGCGCGTTTCAACTTGCGAAGTGAAGCCACGTTCTCGGGCGAGCGCTGAAGAATAGGTAGTAAGTAGCGCGAAGGACGGCCAACAATCTGTCTGAGCCGACGCTTGGCTGCACCGGCACCAGTCATGTGAGTCAAGTACAGCAAGTAGTCCAAGCGATGCCTTACAAAAGCGACTGGGTCGATTCCGGCGGGAACCTTACCCATGCCCTTCGCAAGCCAGGCCTGCTGGCTGACGAAAGACTCAAGCCCACCGGAGAAGCGAATGAAGCGAACGAGGGCGCGCACCTCTCGCGAGATAGCGATACGACTGACGCCCAAAAACTCAGGCACCGGGTCCTTGCTGGTAACACGAGGGCGACGCTCCTCAAAATCAGCACCACCAGCAAATGTTAGAGCCCATGGTTCACGGAAGTAGCGGTGCTTGCTGAGGTCCGCGATTCTCATTTTCTTTTTTGAGCTCTTTATCGAAGTGCTAGAGCTGCCTGTGAGACATGTGTACTTGGTATCCATCTGATCCTCCTTGGTTTCGCTTGGCTTTGTTGCCTTGCTTGATTCCATTCTTCCGGAGGAGCGTCCAAGAGAGTTGGACGCCAACTTATGATTCCTTTGTTTTCTCTTTGTTCCTGTCTCAAGTTGAGATTTCCTGGCCGGACGGGCCGTATATTTTTGGCGCTAACTTTTTGACTAAATTTTCTAGAAAGTTTTTTGATCTTCTCCGGTCTGTCTGGCCCTCGGCTCTACTTGTTGAAATTGCTTGGTGATTTCGAGGGCCAGACGGAACTGGAGCATCCGGGAATGTCCGGACGACATTGCGGACTCATTTTACGTTGCGCTTGATTGGACCTCCTTCGACAACCACTCCGTGGGTTTCAGTGACCAATGCAACTCCCTGATAGATCTTTAGCTGTTGTCCATTGTCGACGATCTTCCTCTCAGACACGTCGTGCGTTCGTTTCATCCATTCTTTAAACTCGCTGTAGTCTTGATTCGACAACATGACTCCGTGTTTGTCGGTGAGATGTCTTCGCAGTGCCACTCGCGAGACCCATGACGTCTCATCGGCTTTCAATTTCTGATTGAACATGACCTGAAATTTGAGCTCAGCTTGTTCGCCGACTTCTTTTGCAGCATCTTGGTCTACAACAATGGCGCCGTGTTCCTGCATCATCTTCTCGTAAGCAGACTTGCACTTGTGCAGAATTCCGGCGCGCTCTTCCCACAAATCATCCTCGTATCCTTTTCGGGGAGAGCTAGGATTCTTAGTCATTTTGACGTAGATACACCTACGAAGATCAGACGTTTGTGTCGTGATGTGAAGTTCCTTGTTGGTGGTGAAAATGAACTTCGTGTCCAGCACCGTGCTGTATGACCTTTTGTACTTCTGCTCAACATTAACGGGATCTTGGCCGGTAACCTGTTTGAATTGGCTACGCATGGGGAATGTGACATCAACCATGTCGTTGAAAGCGCCAAGCCTTTTACCGACACAGCTCGCAAGCCAATACCTATCCTTAGCATCCAACGCAACAAAAGCATCGTTCAGCAGGCGACTGAGTAGTCTTATCATGGCGCCTTTGCCGTCTTGTCCTTCTCCAAAAATCCAGAGGTATTGCTGTCCGTGATCGGAGGGAACAAAGAGGCTCCAAACGAACGCCATGAATGCTTCACGATTTGTTTCGAGCCTGGAAAGAAAGTCTTCAAAAAGTGGCGTTGGAAGATCTGCAACCTCAAAGTCGAATCGGTTAAATGTTAGACCTCGATGGTTCTTCCAAGCGAAACTAGGAGGAAGTTCCGTGATTGGCTCTGTGCGCTCGACCCATCCCATAGCTCGTTCTTTGGTCTCCGTCGGATGGCAATCAAGAATGGTTCCTGTGAAGACGAGTGCCGCCTGCCTCTGAAGTTCGTCCAAGGACACTTCGGCCACGGTGTTATCGACTGCGTTGCGCTTTAGATAAGTGGCATTGCCAACTCTATCTCGATAGACGAGATATTTTCCGGCCCAACGCTCAGCGAGCGTTTCCTGCACAACCCGAACTTTGCGGCTACCAGACAATTTGTCATCTCCAACGGTAGTTTTAATAAAGGTCGTATCGAAGTAGGATTTTTCTTCCGAAGTCATCTCGAATTCCAATGAAATCCTGCTGATTGCCCTGCAGCGGTCGTATCCATTTGGCATAAGGCTTTCGATGAGCTGTTTAACTTCGGCTCTCATGATTCACCCCCTTTACTGCTATCGCACTCATTTTCGAACGGTCGAAAACTCATTTCCCAATCGAAGCTTTCATAGCCGTATCGGAGTTGCTTGACGCTCTTTTCGTCAAGAAATCCATCGATGCCTGTTAGCAAGGCTTCAGCCTCTTCGATCGTATAGTTCTGGGCCTTCAAATCTTTGACAGCCAGTGTGAACTCACGATGCCACACACCCTGTTGGGCTCCTGCTTGCAGAAAGAATGAAGTTCGCTGACTAAGACGGCCATATTCTCCCTCTCGTGGGACAAAAACTGGGTAGTCAGGTGTTCGTCTCTCAATGTTCGGCGAGACCTTACGTTCTCGTGGACGTGCTTCGGGGTGCCTTTGCAGAAAGACCAAAAATTCTTCTCGCGTCACACGGTCTTTAATCGTATCGAGACGCTGCAGCTTTTCAGTCTCATGTCTGACGTGTCCTGGTACTCGTACTCCTACAATGGCGTTTCCCGTTTGGGCGTCTACTTCAGTAAGGATATTGGCCAGCCATTGGAAGTGAAGCTTGTATTCTTCATGGGTACGGAAAGGTTCACTCAAAACAATGAGAAAATGAAAACTCTTGTTTCCGCTAAAAATACTTGCGCTGTAGGGAAGGTCGGAGTTTTTGACGTACGCCTTTTGGTGTTCAAGAAGCTGCGTCCGCCGATGCTCTTCGACCTGATCCCAATTCTTTGGGTCGATTTCAATCAGAAACGACCGAAATGCAGTTACATCTGCAACACGTCTAAACCCGCTGATTGGGTTGATGCAGACAAAGGCATCATCGGTTGATACCTCGGACTGGTTTTTCGATGGAGTCGCGTAAACTGTGGGAGAGGAACACACAGTTTCTCCTTCATCGAACATTAAATTCAACAGACTCTGAAGTTCATCCTGACAATTTTGTTTTTTCATAATTTCCCTTTCAAAAGAAAAGGGGGCGAACGAAGCGCCCCCGCAGGTTGTTAGGCGCTCTCTTGCTCGGACTGTTTTATCGATCGAACATCGTCTTCGATACTTCTCTGGGCTTCAATCTCCTCCAAGAAATGCCGAATGACTCCTGCAAAAGTCAGCCGTACCCAAAGGCCCTGGCTCATGTCCATGTACAAGAACGTACCCTGAGTTTCTGCGTAGAGAGTCCGATCCTTGTCGCCATTGCTGATAAATTTCAGCATGTCTTCTGCGGAACACGTCTCGCGCGTCCCTTGCGTGCCATCCTGCTTTGGCCAAGCGTAACGATATGTGTGCATCAAATCCTCCTAGTTTCAGGCATGCGTGATTGCGTTGCCTGAAACTAGGATAGAAATTCGACGTCCTAAAGGGTTGGACGGTGACGACAGTTTTTATTTAACGAGTGACTGCTAAGTGGAAATGGCGGAAGCCCAAGACACATGGAGTTTGACAGGACCACGTCCTCGCGTCCATTTCGGATTTAAACGTTTCGATTTGAGACTTCGTAGCTGGCTCAGAATATCCGCATACGATCCGACTCACATCTAGCCAAGCATCAAGATCAAATATCCTAGGAGTCTGAAGTTTCTTAGAGCCAATCGTTGGCAGAGAATGCCCCCCAGTATAGCGCGACTGATCTTCACGCGGAAAAAATTCTTTGAGTTTAGGCGGCTGACCACGAGAAATTTTAGAAAGCGGTTCTGGCCAGATTCGGCCTTGTCGGCTCCAGCGTTCCAAGTTGAGAATATCTGGTCCGATATTTTTTGCTCTATCATTCTCGTCGACTTCAGTCCGTGACAAGAGATGCTGGTCAGTCAATTTTGCGTATGTGGGACTCCAAAGCCCTAGCAACTGAGTAACCCAAACATCATTGCCCGTGGGATAAAATGTCAGAGCTATGTTGCCAAAGGCCGGTATACAACGGCCTTCAAATGATTGACCGTATCCGGACTTAGATGGAAGCAGAAGAGACTGATTCGGAAGACGTAAAATGATTAGCTGATTTCCAAAGGCGCGAACATGATCTGCCGTCGGAACAAAGTTATTAGAAGACACATCAAGGGGACTGTGTTGGGAAAGGAAGACAGTGACTGGCAGACCTCCACTTTTCCCAAAAACCCCTTTGCCAACAGTGAAAGTTAGAAGCGCACTGCCAACAGAAAAATGAAGGCGTAGCTCATGGTCGTCAAGTTTTGGTGACTTAAATGAAATTGACAGATGCTGAAGAATATCTCGAGATGCCAGTAGACTTCCGCTTACAGTTTCTAGTATCCGCTCGCCGATATATTTTTCGTGGTCTGATTTATATGCAACGCGCGCGACTGATGAAACATGAACGTCAGGGTCATAATCGTCTTTTGGAATGTAGACACCATTCTTGCGGAATCTATATACCAGGACTTTCTCATCAAGTGAGAGTTCACCTATTGCTCGAGCTACAGATGATTTCGCCAGACCTAGATCTTTTGCTAGCTCTGACTGAGTACGCGTATTGCGGATCACTTCATTATAGTCCGTAGAATACTCGCCGGGCTTTAAGTGAATATCTCGGCAGCGAACATATTTTTTTATGTAGTTGTAAACACGATCTTCGGTTGTTTGTTTTTTCTTAGTTCTGCCCACCTCATTTTGTCGGCAAATTTTAGTAATCTCTTGAAATTCGAGACGTGTGTTTTTGTTTGTTTTCAAACAGTTAATAGATATGCAAAACTTTGTGCTTTTCGTTCCAAAACTGGCGATAATCTTTTGGTATGGAGGTCCAGATGAAAGTCGCAACATATTCCCGAGTGTCCACGTCCCACCACAATCAAAATCCTGACGTTCAAGTCCACGAACTAAGGCGCTATTGCGAAGCTCGCGGCTGGACTATCGCCCATGAAATTGTCGATCACGGATTCAGTGGCGCAACAGATGTGCGACCGGGACTCAAGGAGTTGTTGTCTCTAGTTCGCGAACGCAAAGTTGATGTTGTTGTAGTTGTGAAAATGGATCGCCTGTTTCGAAGTCTCAGGCACTTGGTTGCCACTCTTGAAGAATGGCAAGCTATCAACATTCAATTCGTGGCGACGAAAGACAACATCGACTACACCACACCAGCAGGACGGCTTCTTGCGCAGATCCTTGGTTCACTCGCAGAGTTTGAAAAAGGTCTTTTGATTGAACGAACGATGCTCGGTCTTGAACACGCTCGTCGATCTGGGAAAATACTTGGGCGACCAAAAACTAGAGACGACGCTAAAATTCAAGAATTGCGAGCCCAGGGTCGAAGCTACACGGCGATTCAAAAGGAGCTGGGCGTAAGTCGAGGTTCGATTTCTCGGGCACTTCAGACCGTTCCGAAAACCCCTAAAAATCAGCCGCAAAAAACGCAACGATTTCAATGGTGATAGTTTTGAAAACGACTGTCCCGAAATCGGTCGTTTTCGGAACACTGAAGAACGTGAAGTTCCCTTCAAGTTTCTCCGATCTATACCGTCATGAGATGGTCAAAGAATGGTTTTGTGAAAAGGTCAGCGGAAGAAGAGCGCATACGGGTGCAAATCCAGAAAGTGAATCGACAATCATGGGACTTTTTTCCCACGCGGTCGCATTATCGAAATCATTCCGGTGCTGGGCTCGCAATTGCATTGCCGATCATTTTGGTTTTTTTCGTGATCGCCGCAGTTCCTCTCTATCTGGTTTGGGTTGTGCGCCAGGCTTATAGCTACCCGAAATCGCGACGGACATTCTTGCGACAAGAATTATTGAGACTGTCTTGGATTCTTTCGGTGGTACTTGTTCCATACTCCATCATTGACGCTATTATAATTAAGAATCATGTCTATCTGTCCCTTTTGGGAATTCCTCTTGGAATTTGGATGTCATTGCAAATGAAAAAGAAATTTCGGGTTGCTGCGAAAACTCAAAAATATGAAGAAAAAAAGTCGGCGACACGTCATCGGAGGAAGCTCGCCAAGCAGCAACCACGCGAACAGAGACGCTCTGACTCAGCGGCTTCTTAGCTCCGTGACCGGAACTGAATATTTGCAAAAGAATTCCAAATTCATTTCCGTAACGAATCGGATGTCTCCATTTTCTGTTGCAGCCTCGGCGATTGAAGTGGAATTTTTAGCGATCCATCTCCAAATGAAATCCTGGTGATCCATTGCCAGCTTCGGAGAAAATATGTCGCGATCATAGCCAAAGTAGTGGTTAGCCGCCGGCAGCTTGATATTTGGTGTGGGGTTTATTTGTTCGAATTTGATTACCACTTCAAGAGGGACACGGAACGTAAATTTTTGAAACAAGAACTGCATGTCAGCATATCCACCTTCATGAAAATATAGTGGCTTCAAAAAGCGTGCGGCGTACGTTTTCAAAAGTAGGCTAGGCCCATTTACAAAGTTTCTAAGCTCATAGGCTTCTCGGTCGACATTATCAAGTTGATCCACAGCTAGCGGTTCTTCCAGATTTTCGGGTTGACTGACTCCACGGTATGATTGGCCCGAGTAATAGAAGAATTCATTTTTTAGGAAATGTCGGGCACCCTTCGAATGAAGGGTACGCCACTGAAGAGCTTCGTCTATAGCTAAGCCGGTAGTAGTCGGAGGCCGATATGTAAAAGTTCGTTTTATCGACAATCGCGGGCTTACTCCAGTGCACAAGCTACTTCTGACTTTTTCAACTTGGTCAATTCTGGATGAACCAGATTCGATTATTGATGAAATCCCCACGTAAACTGTATTAGGAATCAAATGTGGCTCCGGCAGTTTGGCTGAACGCGGAATACTTGGAGCCTCGCGGACAGGTTCAGTCGTGCACCCCACAAAAAACGGAACGCATAATGACAAAAAGAGCATTCTACATTTTTTCAAGGTAGACCTCCATGGTTTCGATTGATTCGCTACCAGACTGCTTTCCATGCACTTTCAAATGTTTGGGCGCAAAGCCAGAGGGACCGCGAATGATTATCTCGGTGTCTGTAGGCAAAACCAAAACTGTGACAGGATTGCCTTTGCAATGAATGGTTCTACTTTGCTTGCCCCTGACTAAAATCGATTCGCAAGAAGGAACAACTGAGAGCAAGAAATGTCGATTTTCACCATACGAAATTTTGCTAGCTGTAGGACCCGAAGATGGTGCACTACGATCGACAACTTCTATGCTTTTCACTGAGCTTTCGTCGCTTGCCACAGAATTTTTATTTCCCTGCGGTACTTCGGTTTCATTGATTACTTGAACGCGTATCTTTTTAGTGTCGAAAGAGCATTTTAGCCAAACCGTATAAACGCCTTCCTTTTCCTCGTTGTATTCATTCAGTGGGTTGCAAATGAGGCCTTCAACATTTTTGGTGCTCGACACCTCGGAGTGGAAACTTGCTGTTTTCTCAGTTTCAATACTCATACTACGAATATTTGCAGATCCGTTTATTTGCTCTGCAGCCGTTCCCTTTGCTTGGTCGATTGCTGAACGTCTTGCAAGATCCAAAGATGGACCGATACCATTGGTGACCACGGTCAGAATCGACGCCCTTTGCTGGATTCCATTCTGACGAGTCCAATCGGGCGGCGTCGCCGCAGCAGCAATTGAAAACAAAATGCAGACCGCCGTAGTGAAGCTATTCATCTTGATTGTCCTTGGGACAGTTGACTATTTTCCACCAACGAATTGGTCCCAATGTTTGTCGACTTTCTCTGCGAACTCCGTAGTAATGCCGGCTTTGCCTTTACTTTTACGAATAGCATCGACGATGGCAGCCTTGAAATCGTTTTCGGGCATTTCGACGAGAGCGAAAATGCGGTACTGAACGCCGACCTGACCATTTTCTTGAGTGGTGGCGACCTTTTCCCAATATCTTTTGCTTGGTCGTAGACTATTGGTGGTGAGCTTGCTTGCCTCGGCGCCGATGTAGCGAGCTTGCGTGCTACTCATTGCTGTACCTTCCTCAGCATTCTGAAAAACGAAATCGAGGCGTTGCTCTATAGCACTGGAGATCGCAGCTTTCCCATTGTTCTCAGCAATTCGAAAACCAGCTTCAACACGGTCATCGACAGGAAGCGAAGTCATGCCCATCGAGTAAACCTTGCCACTTTCAACTCGGAAAGGCTCGGACTCTTTTAGCCAAGCTGGCCGCGATGAAAGTTCGTCGATTCTTGAAAGTACTCGTTCCTCGCCAACATTGCCTTGAATCTCTGCAATCTTCTTTGAGTTGGTGGATGAGCATCCCACCGAAAAAGCTGCTAGCAGCAAGCCAATTTGAAATATCGATTTCATGAGAATCTCCTTGTGATTTTATTTTTTATTTTGATGGTCAAACAGAACTGTGGGCTCTAAAAGAACAGCGTAGGTGGCAGCAGTCTCAGTCACGATCGAGAATACCTGCTGACCCTTTTGAAAAATGCGTTGCGAAGCTGGGTCGGCCTTCTGTGAGTAGAGGAATGGAAAAATGAAAACAGCAAATTGCTTTTCCCAATGGCGTTCAATTTTTCTTTTTCACGCGCAGTCGCCTCTTTCATCAACTGATCAAGTTCCTTGGTCGTCTTTTCAGTGAGATTGACCTCAATGCGAAAGAGCTTCGAACCAGCAAAAACCAGAGCCATCCCTTTTGTTTTTTGCGCTTTGGCCTTCTCTGAAGTGAATGTGCAGATCACTAGCTCATAACCTTTTCCAAGGTCTTTGGGATCATCCGCACAAATGTCTTTGTATTGAAAAATGACCGAAGCAAGCTTGCCCTGATTTAGTACCTTGAGGTGTTCCTCTTGTCCTAAGTGGTGGATGCCCAGTTTTTCCAATGTGGCATGAAGCTGACTCTTTTCGAGCCCAAGATTTATTCCATAATAGCCAATCGTTTTTTGGAATTGCTCTGGCTTTGGACTTGATTTGTCGTTCGCAAATGAGAAGCAGCCAACGAAAAAAATGATCGAGGTAGCAAAGTGTATGTTCACTTCTTACCGCCCTTGAGGAAATCAAAGTCGTCCTCGTCCGCGACACCTTCAATTGTGAGCTTAACCCAACGGCTAAATAGTTTTTTTGTTGGAAGAGAATCAATTTTAGGATTCGATTGGTGACCGCTAAGAAGGTAATCCAAACTAACGCCGAAATACTTGGCCATCGCAAGAAGGTGATTCGGGTCAATCTGATGCCTGTCGGGCTTCAAGTATCCATTGAAGGTAGAAAGTGGAACTCCACAGGCCTTCGCAGCTTTTCGGGCCGATTGACCATTCTTTTTCAAAAGATCTCGAAGCACCAGGTGAAGTTTGTGGTGCATGTTATCCAAGCTTGAACCAATTGTGTTCTCTTGGGGAGTCGCGTGCGAGAAGCCGCTCACATTGATCGGGATCTCGATCATCCCCATAGGCAAAGCCTCGGCGGGAGCCTCAGTAGATGCTGGGTTCATGTCTTTCGATTTTTGTCCTGCTGCTGGACGCAGACGAGAACCCGTCACCTAAAACCTCCGTTACATTTCTAGTTGGGGCTATTTCGGAACGCCCAAATTTAAAAATGCCCAGAGTTGAATCAAAAAGGATAAATTTTTTGGGATTTTTTAAAACACGATAAATTTCAATATCAGTTCACGACTCGTTTCGTGACGCCAATCTTTTACCAAGGAGAACTCTATGCACAAAGCGATGTTGAAAGCGATGCGATCAGTGAATGCCCTAACCCCGAAGAAAGGGCCCGCCCAACCACCACCGAAGAAAACCATTGTTGCCGAGGTGCACGGACAAACGAGCTCACCTCTACAATGTCCTATTCGCGCGGCGAGGACATTTACCGTCGATGGAAATTTGAAAAACACCTCGAACGGAAAAGAAATTCGCGGGGTTGAGTTTGTCATTGATACCGGCTGTCAGTTTTCAGTGGTGATCCCGGCCTTCGTTGCAGATCAGATTAGCCTTGATGAGGCTTCATACATCGGATCTTTCGGCGTCAACACTGTTAATGGTGGGTCGCTCGATGCGCCGACGTACAAGATTCTACTGACGATCGGTGGTATTCCAATACAGACAACTGTAGCCGTTTCTGGAACAGCAGGAGTTAAGGCGCTCATTGGCGCCGAACTTCTCTCGCTGTTCGATTTCCGCATTGTTGGCGATTCCTGTCGACTCTCGCTTGTACCTAATGCCAAGTAAATCAAGCGCCGCAAATTAAATTTTCTGAGCATTTTTTCGCAAGCCTGGTGATTATTTAATCATGCAAAAGGGCAAAGAAATCCGCTTCACCACTTTCATCGACGAACACACCGAATGTGAGGTGTTCGCGACGATCGAAAATGGAGGTCCTGTCATACAGACGGTCAACATTGTGGGCGACTGTGTAGTCACCTTCGATGACCTTGATGACGAAGGCAGAGAATTTTTAATGAGCGAAGTCCGACGGGTCATGGCCGAAAGCCACAAATCATAGACGGCACTCAATCAAACAAATCGTTCAACTTGCGAAAAGCTCCTAAGGGTTAGAAAGGCCGGGGGTTGCCCGGATACTCTAAAGATTCGTACCGCTTGAAATTAGGCGCAAAATCCACTGGACCTTTGTATATTGCGCTCAAAAAAGAGGGTTAAAAGTGTGGTGCTGACAGGCGCAAAGGTGGATCTAGTCTCCAGAGAATCCGAAGGAATGTCGAAAGGTTGCTCTGGAGGAATTTGCAGCGATGCCCATTTTCAACGTCAAAGGCAAAAGCCTTGAGTCAGTAAAGCTCATAAACTTCAAATTGGAGAAAGATCTTCAGGCACTCGTTGAGAAGAACCTTGATGCCGTTTTCAGTTGTCGTTTTGTTGCGTCTGAGTTCCCAACTGGGACTGAGCATGCTGGACGAATAGATACTTTAGCTCTTTCTGAAGACAGCAATCCCGTGATTATCGAATACAAAAAAGAAGAGTCCTCGGATTTAATCAATCAAAGTCTTTTCTATTTATCTTGGATGCAAGATCACAGAGGCGACTTTCAAGTAGTCACAGAGCGGACGCTAGGAAAAGGTGTGGAAGTAGATTGGTCAGAAATCAGAGTCATTTGCATAGCACCAGGGTATAAAAAGTATGATCTTCATGCCGTGAAAGCGATGGGCGCCAATATCGAACTCTGGCAATATAAATTATTTGAAAATGGTACGTTCTACCTTGAGGAAGTCTTTCGAAAAAGTTCCTTTTCGAATGGAGAAGGTAAAAATCCAGTCTCTGTCGAAGCGGGAAAAAAAGCAGCAATTTCACGCGCCAATGGAATTTACACTTTTGAAGAGCATATCGAAAACCTAGACAAAGAAGTTGTGGAATGGGTTCATGACCTTCGCGAATACATTCTTTCAATCGACGCCGCGATCGAGGAAGCTCCGAAGAAATTCTATGTTGCCTATAAAACGGCTCAAAATTTCACTTGCCTGCAAACAGGCAAGAACAAGGTCACCCTATTTCTCAAGCTCAATCCGAAAGACTTCTCACCAATGCCAGAGAATGCCCGCGATGTAAGCGAAATTGGTCACTATGGTACAGGGAATTTCGAATATATCATTCGTTCAGAGACTGATCTCGAAGAGGCGAAGAAATTTATCAGGCAAGCGTTTGATGAAGTCGGAGGCTAGTTCTCATGTCTCAGCAGTCGCTCAGCGCCAATGATTTCTATGCATTTCTTCGTCCACTCAGAAATGTATTTCTAGTTCCACACGACCTTCCGACTCCCTTCATCTTGGATCACATTTTGCCATGGACTTCGAGTCACTGGTCAGGTGCAAACCAGTTTTTCTTCCCAATTTTCCCACAAGGTGACGCTCATCCAGATTTTGATCGGTGGTTGAGACTTCTGAAAAAATATGACCCTGACTTCGTAGTGAGCATTGGGAATTTCCCCAATACGCTATTGGATACGATTCTGAGTCACACAAGTTCAAAAACAGAGTGGTTTCAATTCAATGCCCAAACAGTCACTACTCCAAACATGATTCATCGTGGATTTCACGGAATGAAAATCGAGGATGTTATTGGGGCCTCGATTAGTACCCTGACCTTAGATGAATTTCCACTGACCGGCAGTGCTGATCACGACATCTGGTTTTTCTCTCAATTTGGACGATTCGGGCGTCATTCCGCGAACTGTGCGGGGCAAAAAATTATTGTCAATCAAGCTCAAATCACTCCACAACAAATCGAACAGTCCGCAAGAGAAATCGCCTACAGCCGATTCGGAAATAACTTCTCTGCAAGTCCGCTATTGCACTCCTTAGAATTTCTTGGGGGACGTTGGGCGGCAGGGCCGCAGGTGGATTATTTCTTACCGTACTTTGTAGTCATCGGTGATTCGACGGCGGATTGGGCATTGTTTACTTCTCTCAAATATCTTTATGACGGAGTATTTTGGATCAAGCCCAGTATGCTCGCAGCCAACCAAACTGGTTTCCCCGGAGACTTCGAGCATCTTCTTCATCATATTTTAAGCGACGATTCCAGGCAAGATGACGCTTATGTGATCTCGGCCTCTTTACCTCAAGCTCAGGTTGAAACTCTTGTAAATGGCGTCCTCGGATGGATTGGTCAAACGTATTCGGGGTTTCGCAATGGCCGCTTTCGGTATTTCAGTGACTTCGATGATTTAGCTAACTGGAAAGAGTTGGCCGAGATCAATAACTCTACAGAGTCGTCCCTGATCTTCGAGGAAAAGAAATCGGTACAAAGAGTTCCAATTGTTGGACCAAAACACTTCAAGCCGACGGCTACAACCGCCAAGTTCATGTCGGTTTTAGTTTCAGACTCTTACTCCTATCTTTCACACCCGTTGACTGATGCACCTACGGCGGCTTGGAAGAACCCACGGGCTATTTTAACCGGAGATATTCGACGTTCATGCGATGGCGGAGTCTCGTTCAATTCTGTCCAGCACCTCATTTACGGCAGTCAAGATATAGACAGCGTTCAGCACGGCCCGAAGTTGATCAAACCTTCAATTTTTGACGACTTCACTTCTATTCTCAGCAAGTTCAGTTTGCGACCAAGAAAAACAATCAAAACGCTGAATGTGAGTTCAGTTCTTGATCTGTGGGGTTCCACTGAAAATTTTAGCGATGATTTTTTTAGGCGTGATACTAAGCGAATTTTTGAAGTATTCCGCATGGACAAGAAAACGCGGGCCCAACAGCGGAACTCAATTGGCTTACTGAACTCCTCTGGGCTCGAGCTGGCACAAAAGTTCTACTTTAGTCATCCGATAGCCGGTGCGTTCACCCCAGCACTTGCCGACCTGAATGAAGAAAAGGTGGATTCGTGGATTGAAAAGGGGATCATCCTTAGGGGCGAGCGCCTCGTATGCCAGAGATGCGGCTGGGCAGATTTTTATTCTGAGGAAGAATATAGCAGACAATTTACGTGCGACAGATGCTCCGCGAAGTGGAAAAGAAATCTCAAAACAATGGGCGCGATTGAACCAAGGTTCTTGTACGGCCTGAACCCTCTGATTTACGGCTTATTCGACAACACAAGTGAGTTGACGATTCTTGGAATTGATTCTCTGAAAAAGACTGCGAAATGGTACTTAGAAGCCGAAACCGAGATTGAGATCCTCGACGCCCAAAACAAAGTCATTATGGAGGTGGATCTTATTGCCAACCTCGATGGGAAGTTTGTGATTGGCGAGTGTAAAGTAAACGGTGCATTGAACGGCAATCAGCTCCAAAGTTATGTGCGTTTTTGCAAGCAAGTAAGAGCCGATATCTTTTGCTCTGTATCTGCGTCTCCGTGGAATCAGCAGCGGATACAGAGTATATCTGGCCAATTCAGCAGTCTCCATTACCGTCCTGAGCTTCATTTTTTTAGCCCCTAGGTGACCAAATAGGGAGATACAGCTGCTGGCTCCTTTTGTTCCGCTACGTGATTCAACCAAAAAAATGGAACGACGGGAGTTCGAAAGTGCCGAGAGGCGATGAGCTCGATGGCCGGAGGTGACTCGTTCCAGTCAGTTTCGAATTCATCCGATTGCTTTGCGAATCCGATGAACTTAATCAGGCGCTGTCGCAATTCCGCGAGATCTTTTGGAAAATGAATGGGTGCCTCAGCAATTCCGAACTCGTGGGAGACGGTTCCTTTAAAAAAGTGATCTTTGATTCCGACTCTTGGAAACCACATTTGCACTGTACAGTGAGGCAATTTGGTTTCAATGAAGTCTACGAGTTGCAGATACAACTCTTCATCTTCGAGTATTACGCACCAGTAACCAACAAGCGCCAATAATGTTGAGGTTGAAGACATCTCCTCTTTCGTTTGGCCTTTTTCTTTCTCGAATTCAACAAGCGTTTCTATCGAATCGGAACTGATTGGAAATCCCTTGTTCATCACGCAGTAAGAATACGAGAAGCGTTGTACGAGCTTGAAGAACCAGTCTTTAAGAAAAGTGTTCTCACCACAAATGTATAAAAAGAACGCTGCGAGTGAGAGATCAGTCGTCAATTCGTCGAAACACGGCGATCCTGAAATACCGTTATTTGAAATAACATTCTTCAACGATTCAGAAATGGCCTTTGCATTATCCAAATGCGTCTGGCTTTTTGCGGCCAGACCCCAGAGGACCTGAGAAAGACCCAATGAACTCAAAATGCCGATTTGTTCAAATACAACTTCCGAAGCATTTATCGAGTTTCGACAATGAATGGTTATACCATCTGGTACGTACGCATGGGGTTTGTTTTTTCAAAATACTCTGCGCCGAACTTTTCGTACATGGCAAAAAGCTGATGATAAATTGCAAATACCTTTTCGTTCTGTTCCAACTTGTGGATTCGAATGAAATCCCAGACTCGCAGTAATGCAAACTCTGCGGCCATAAGCGGATGCTTGGAATTGTTAGATTCTTTTGAATACTCGTGAATCATTCCTAGGCAGACCGGAATGGTCGAAAGACTTTTTAGCGCTTTCTTTTCTATAGCCGCGCCAGTCAAATTCTTCCAATCATCATTAAAAAGGAATTGGTTGAGCATCTCACGGTAGTGGACAAGGTCGTAACCATAATCCGATAGCACAACTAGTGTTCGGCGCATCTTTTTGCGCACGTCCTCGAAGAAGACATTCTCGTTTAGAAGGTTTTTTTCGATCAAAGAAGACAGTTTACTCCCGTTCCAAAGATCGAACTGGAGGCCCTTTGATGAATTACTCACCTGATACCCAGTCCAATCAGCTTGAATCTCTTGTCTCAGCTCACCACCACAACACAAAATGATTTTCATCGGATAGGTTTTATCCTCTACCGATATTTTGTTTTGCACATAAACGTCGATAATTTGATTCAGGCTTGCTCGCACAGCTTGGCTATTGCCGTCCCAAACCGATCTCGTGATGTTCCCTTGCTTAATGGTTATCAGGAAGTTCTTCTTCTGATTGTCGTCTGGATCGACTCCAATCGCGTGTAAATCGACTCCATCCTGCCTTACGCCTTTTGGAGGGAGCGACCGGATGTCGAGGCCCATTGATGTGACAAGAGCCGAAACGACCGACTCGAGCTCGACCTCTTCCTTCATCATCCCTACGTACTCTTGTATGAGCAGCCTCATTGTTCACCTCGCTTTGCAAGCCTGAAACCGGCTCGTTCGAAGGATGCACCAACTTCGTCGAGCACGTCCTTTTTAGGAAGCTCAATGCCGTGTGAGAATGAGCCCATTTTCGACGGCGGCCTAAACTCACCGTGTGTGTATGAGAAAGTCGACAACGCATCTCTGACGGTGATCTGAGAAAATAAATTTCCGAGAACAGACTTTTTGCGCGCCTCCTTCATGGAAGCATTCATACTTTTGTGAAATGCTCTGTTTAACTCTGCTTCATGGGCCGCATTCGGCATCAATTCATCACGTCGGGAAAGAGCTGACTTCGCGCTCAACTTTTCTTGAAGTCTTTGTAATGCGTCCGAGAGAGTCTTGAATTTGGTGCTACCAGCAACTGCATTTTGAATTTCAGAGTTAAGACGATCAATTGTTCTGACCAGGTAATTGTCTCCGATATGTTCGACAAGAACTGAGCGAATAACGCCAGCAGTTTTGCCAGACAAGATTTCGCGATCTAGAATTGAGAGAATAAGTGAGATCGAAATATCGAAATCATGAACAAACCCTAAGACTTTGCGCACGACATACAAAACGTCATCGTCCGTCCAGGAACTTACAGCTGCCGGCTCCAATGCAATTGTCTTGGTGCCATGGACTCCCATGTAAGAGATGACCTCTTGCAGGACGTGATGAAAGCGTGAGTCATCCGCATTGAACCAATCCGTGATAAGCCTCTGCATCAGATCACGATTCTTGAGCATCTCAAAAGCTGAAGAATCAAATATTTCTGGAAAATTGCAGCTAACGTGCTCTTCAAAGGAATGAGAAGCGACCCATGTATTCAAGATATCCCTGACTGCATCAGCTTCGCCTTTAGTGATGAGAAAATATATGATGTTGTCGAGCGAATCCGAAATTCCTTTCAAACTCAAATCGTAAACACAAAGATTCTTGACGATCTGAATATCGTCCGGCGTGAGCGTCCCTTGTTTGAATTGGATTTGCCTCAGGATTTCAAATCTGACAGCGGGAACTGAGGTTTTGGATAACTCGATTCTCTTGCGATTTAGGTCTTCGCTCTCCGAGTGAAGACGCGCGATCGAGAATGCCGAATTACAGGCGACCGCCTCATCGGAACTGTCGGCACTCAGAATAAGCACTTTGAAAGACTCTTGCTTTTCTTCGTCAGACAGCTTTGGCAATATAGCAATTCCTCTAAGTCCAATTCCTCTTAGCTCTGGCACTTCGGAAGTATACGCCGTCTTAATTTTGCCGTAGCCGAAGCTCAGATCTGAATCTGAAAAACCGAGATAAATGGCTAAGAGGTAGGAATAGAATCGCTTTTGTTCCTTCTCCAAAATGACGCTCTCAAGGTTCCTTGCCCAGTCTTTCTGAAGCGAGGCGCGTTTTCGAACTGGCTCGAACAATTGACCACTCATCATATCGTTTTCGGTTTTCTCATCGTAAATTCTGAGAAATGACAGAAGCGAAGTTGCTTCAATCAGCTCAATCAAAGGGAAGATCGGAACGATGTGAGCGATACGAAAGACGTCTTGACCGGAAGCAATTGCATCACTTGCAATTTGAAATATGTCGGCGGCCCGCTCGTTAACATACTCAGAAGCAGCCTCAATAAAACCTTGATCCCCGTATGGCAGCATTTGTTCGATTGCTAAAAGTTCAGTTATGAAACCGACGCTACCTTTCTGATGAGCTGAAACAAGCCTTTCTTTGATTTCCTGTTTGGAAATAGCGTCGGGTGAACGCGGAGTCTTAGTCATTTTTACACCCCGTTGTGCTTTGAAAGTGGATGCTGAAGTTGAACTGAACCTGGCAGTCTAACGGTCAGTTCAAGGCCTCCATCTTGAACAAACTCTCTATGTCGACGCCTGACTGTAGTTTGCTCAATTTGATCAATAGTGCTCTTGCTGGCTCTAAGGAGGTCTGCGCGGCACCACAATACGGTCTGTAGAAGACATTCAGCCTCTGGTGAGCGTAGCTTCAAAACGTCTTCGCGGGTGGGCGCATAGCTCAATTTTGAGCCTCCAAACTTTCTGTTCCTTCGCCGCCGCCACTCTTGATCCAGCTGTCTACTTCCGATGGTTTGAACTTCCAAAGTTTGCCCATGCGATGGGCCGGCATCGTTCGTTTATCGAGCCACCGATAGACAGTCTCTTTCGAGACGCCTAAGTGTCGTGCGATTTCCTCAACTGAGCACCAAGGTTCAACATTTGGCATAAGCCCTCCATGACGGTCCTGATAAATTGTCTGAGACTATTACAGACAAGTAAAGACGGTCTGAGCCATACCTCTCGCTGGGCTTTGTCGCTCAGTATTGTATCTAGCACTACCTCCGATATTTAATTTTTGTCTCTGATTACAAATACTTAGACGCCACGCGATATTATATAGGTATGGAGTTGTCATTTTCGGCGCGAACCCATACTTTGGAAGAAACCTGCGGGTGCGCAACAGTTCCCCGCAACCAATTTCGAACTTGGAAGAATTGGTCAAGCAACTGAAAACAATTCGGAAAATGAAAATCAAAAAATCATGCGAACCTCCTACAGGTTCGCATGTGCGGTGGCTTTCCCAAAGGGTGAGGGTCCACGATTGGCGCACGATTCAGAAAATCGAAAATTTGCTGTGGGAAATGTTCCATGCTCACCGGCGGTGAGTAGGAGGCACACTTGCACCTTTTGAATTTCACACTGAATGAGGCTCAGCGCTGCACCGTAAAAGCCTCGCTGGACAAGTTAGAGGGCGCGCACCGAACTCGAGTAGCTTGGGTTGACGATTACTTGCTCAATGGCCAAGAACTCACTATTCACGCTCGCGATCTATTGTCGGTTCTCAGTTATAGCCAGCGTAACTCGGACAATGAAATGGATCTGTTTCGTCTTCGCAAGGCTGCAATGGACCAGTTGGCTGATCTCAAAACATCAGCTCGAAATGAAATTAAAAAACAGAACTATGAAATGTGGCTGGAGTCGTACAAGAAATTGTGGCCAGGGTCTGAGGGCGATGTTGATATTAGGTCCACGTCACCTCAACCGGACCATATCGAGCTCGTCCCCTAGCAGGAGATTTAGAATGAAAACCAATCCCAGCGTAATCGATCACTTCACAGAAGCTGCAAAAGTTTATGATGAAAAAAATCGGCAACTAGCACCTATTGCCGATAACATGCATTTTCTGATTCGCCTGGTTCTGAAAAGTGCTCCAGCAAAAGCACGCGTTCTCTGTGTCGGCGTTGGGACTGGAGCGGCTTCAAGGGATTTTGTTCAAAAATAAACTCTCGGATGTGGGCAGCTCCCCATAACCAATTTCGGTTCTACTCCAGTCAATTATATTCCCGGGTTTTCGCCTTTTTCATAGATTGTATGGGCTCGACCGACAATCAGGCGATCGAGAGAGCCAATGTTCCCATTCTCGCGATTCGAATAATTGAAACGCTCTAAAACACACTGCATAGCGCTTAAACGAGCGCGCTTTTTACAATCTGACTTAATAACAATCCATGGGGATTCTGCTGTGTCGGTATGAAAAAACATCTTTTCCTTGGCCTGAGTGTATTCGTCCCATTTATCAAGTGAAGCCATATCCACAGGGCTTAGCTTCCACTGTTTGAGTGGGTGACGCTCACGCTCTTTAAACCGGCGCTTTTGCTCCTGACGACTCACCGAAAACCAAAACTTTATAAGATGCATCCCATTGCTAATTAGCATGCGCTCAAACTCAGGAGATTGTCTCAGAAACAACTGATATTCGTTTCCATCACAAAAGCCCATAACATGTTCGACGCCCGAGCGATTGTACCACGAGCGGTCGAACATAACGATCTCACCATTTGTAGGCAAATGCTCAACATACCGTTGAAAATACCACTGCCCGCGCTCTTGTTGTGTCGGTTTCTCCAGGGCAACAACTCGTGCACCACGCGGGTTAAGGTGCTCCATAAAACGTTTAATGGTGCCACCTTTTCCGGCGGCGTCTCGTCCCTCAAACAAAATCACAAGTCTTTGACCGGTCTCTTTAACCCATGCCTGTAGCTTTAAAAGTTCAACCTGTAACAGAAATTTCTGCTTCTCGTAAGTTCGACGTAGCATTCTGTTTTTGTAAGGATATCCACCCTTACGCCAATTTTCAGCAAGCTCCGAATCCGGGTCAAACCCCTGAAGCTGCTCTTGATCTTCACGCATATGAATCACACGTCTAAATAACCGCCGAAGATCGCGAGTTTGGTACTGGGTGAAATAGGAATCTATAAAAGATGATTCTGTTCCTTCGGCCGACTCTAAGGCCTCATGAACGGCAAATTTTTTCAATGAGGACTCGCTCATTAGTGGCGCATCTTTAATAGAAACGATGTCAGTCGTCTTGAATTGTGGTTCTCTTTTTTTTGTAACACGCTTTTTTGTTTTGGCCATAATGAAACCGACTCCTTTGCGCCAATCGAGTAAGTTGAAAATATGCCAAAAACCGCTACAGTTGTCAGCTACTTATGGTATAAATTGGCATATTCCTCCCTTTTTTAGGAATCCAAAATTAGTTCATTTGTGTCCAGCACAAAGGGAAGAAGTTTGTGTGAAAAGCTTCAAAAGCTAAGTTAACTCTAGAGTTAAAACAACAGGCATCTGAATTGGCACGTATGCTTGGTACACGCCAAGCAGCTAGTCAACTCAAGACAGTGAACGAAAAAAATGAAAAGCTACAAATGGAAGCCGTTGACAGAAAAATAAGAAAGGCGGCATAGTCAGTCATTCTTTCAAGAAAGCGGTTACGCAATTCCAACTAAAGGTGAGATATCACACAAGATGAAGCTGTATCGTCACTACAAAAACAAACCTTACAGATACCTCGGAGAAGCGAGGCATAGCGAAACGCTCGATGAAGTCGTTATTTACGAAACTCGCTATGAAAATGCGCTGGGAAAAATGTGGGTTCGTCCAAAGCAGATGTTCTTTGAGTCAGTTCAGTTTGATGGTCAATCAGTGCCACGTTTTATGCCTATTCCATTGACTCTCGATCAAACCACCGAAGTCACGAATGCTGATCTTGAGAAGATTGTTCCTGTTGTTGAGAAGGCGTTCGGTCAGTGGGATGCTAATTGGTTCTATTCGAAATTCAAAAATCACAATAGATTTCATCTCGTCACCGCGCTCGTGGATAATCAGGTCGTAGGATTCAAACTTGGCTATGAACAAGATTCCCAGGAGTTTTATAGTTGGCTCGGAGGGGTTGTTCCGGAATTTAGAGGAATCGGTATTGCTTCTGATCTCATGAAATCCCAACACGATTGGTGCCGTAAACAGGGCTACAAGAGAGTTCAAACCAAGACGCAGAACCGTTTCCGTGAGATGTTCATTTTGAACCTGAAGCACGGGTTCGAAGTCATTGGTTGCCATGAGTCGAATGAAGGCGGTTGTAAAATTGTCTTGGAAAAGAAGCTTACTTGAACCTTCTTAGAAACAAGAAAGTGGGTTGGCAGTAATTGAAGTACTGGGTATTTGATCTTGATGGGACTTTAACAGATTCCTTTGGTCACTATTTCTCTACGCTTGAAACTCTTCTCGGACAAAATTTTTCCCGGGTTGAAAAGAAGCATCTCATCGGAATGCATCCATTGGAAATCTTCTCGTCTCAGTTGCCTGCTGAGGAAGCGACTCGCGCCATGCAGGTTCTTCAAGAAAAAAGCGAGAGCGAAGCCAGCTTAGTTTCAATATACCGCGCGATGGACTCGATGTGTGCTTGGTTGGCAAATAGCAATCGGAAGATGGCCGTTTGGACAAGTCGCGATTTAGAATCTGCAAAATTGATTCTACATGAAAACAGGCTTCTTCAGTATTTTGATCATGTTGTTTCTGGTAACTGCGTGTCGAGGCGAAAGCCCCACCCAGAAGGGCTTTTTAAAATTCAAGAGTTTTTTTCGTGCGAGACCTCAGAAGTAGTCATGGTGGGAGATCATGACCACGACATGCAGGCGGCAAAAACATTTGGAGCCCTCCCCATCAGAGCGAGCTGGCACAATTATTGGGATCATGATGTTTGCACAAATGCTCAAAGACAATTTTTTTGTTCCACGCAATTTTTTGAATGGGTAAAATCACTGGGTTTATAGAAGAAGAGGGAAAGCATGGAAATTGATTTCACAAAAAGATTTAGCGACCGGGTTGGGAACTACGTCAAATACCGACCAGGTTACCCCGGCGAAATTATTTCTTTCTTGAGCAATCGACTGGGGCTCAATTCTGCGAGTTCTGTTGCTGACATTGGCTCTGGCACTGGAATTTCATCTGAGATGTTTCTGAAAAATGGAAACAAGGTCTTCTCCGTTGAGCCAAACAACGAGATGAGGATGGCCGCTGAGACTGCGCTCAGTGGTTATTCAAATTATTATAGTTTGAAAGGCACAGCAGAAAATACGGGACTTCAGGATAAGGTTGCGGATTTCGTCGTTGCAGCCCAAGCCTTTCATTGGTTTGAGCCCAATCAAACAAAGAAGGAGTTTCATCGAATACTAAAAGAGGAGGGTCGAATTGTTCTCATCTGGAACGATAGAAAAATATCTGGAACGCCGTTTGCCGAAGAATATGAGGCCCTCATAACCTTGTTTGGTCTGGACTACAAGCAAGTGAGGCATAAGAACATTGGCGAAGCCTGCCTTCGGGACCTTATGGGCGCCTTTGAAGTTCAGCATTTTATCAACCACCAAGATTTTGACTTCGATGGCCTTTTAGGTCGTCTGGTGTCTTCCTCGTATGCACCCAATGAGAGTCACCCGCGCTTTTCCCAAATGCATTCGGCCCTGAAGTATCTTTTTGAAAAACATCAGAGAAACGGCCTTGTTCGGATAGAGTATGACACTCAGGTTTACTACGCGGTTTCACGTCCCAATTTTATTAAGCACTACTCTGAAATCCAGGAAGGACCTGAATCATCGTACTACCGAGGAACGAAGGAGTCCCTCTCGATTGGCTCCCCATTTGCAAAAGAGTTTGGGCTGACAAGACTTGGGATACACCATGAACTCCTACCTTCCGGTCGGCGAACTTCATGGCCTCATGCCGAGAGTGCCGAAGAAGAGTTTGTGTATGTTATAGAGGGTAACCCCGAAGCTTGGATCAACGGTGATCTCTATCGGCTAAATCCTGGCGATGCGGTCGGCTTCCCAAGCGGAACCGGAATCAGTCACACTTTTATCAACAATACTGATTCAGACGTTAGGCTCCTCGTCGTTGGCGAGTCTTCGAAGAAGGAAAACAAAATCTACTATCCTTTGAATCCAAGTCGGCGCGAAGAGTGCAAGGACTCTTGGTGGCACGATATTCCCAAGCACAACCATGGTCCCCATGACGGCCTGCCTGACAGACTTCGTGGATCTGAGGCACTGGGACCGCTCAATTACATCGGAGAAATCATCGTCGAAAGTCTCCATGATACGTCCGTTTTGAATGCTCTTGAGCCATTCAAGATCAAGTGCCGCCGGGCAGAGATGCCCAATGAGAAGACGAAGGTTTGGAATATAAACAGGTACTGTCTCGATGAGCGCAGTCTTGGTGAGTTGATCCCTCGACTCGAAGCGGCTATTGATGACGGTGGGTGGTACATTCACTTTTTTAGCGACTTGGGCAACAAGCTTTACGTGCTCTTCAAGGGCAAACATTTTGTCGTATCAAAGAAGAAGGACGTGACTTGGGACGAAATGATCCACTTCGGAGAGTCGATCGGCGTAGAGCGACGCTGGACAGAAACGATACCTGTGAAATTTCGATTGTGATGGAGAGCTTCCTCAGGGGCTCTTGGTCTCATTAGAAACACCTACGAGGAAATTACGCGGACATACCACCGCTGGCGGTATGTCCAATTGCAATATTAAAAATATCGAAAACATCGATATGACGAGGGCTTTAATTTACTTTCCCTTCACAATAGCGCCATCGACTGGATTGAAATAGATTTCCACGTCTTTTCCGTCTTTATCGGTTCCATAAATCTCGTAACAGGTTCCTGGCTGTTTGAATTTTCGGATTTTGTAGCCTTCCCCCTCGAGGCGCTTTTTGAGATCTTCCTCTTTCATCCATTTGTCCTTTGGTTGATCGGTGCAGCTTTTTTTGGCGTGTGCGACCCCTCCCACGAGCAAGAGGGCCATCGTTAGAACGAATTTTTTCATTTTCATCTCCTGTGTGGCGCGACGAGTTGATTCCCGTCCTGCACAAATCGTATCGAAATGTGCTAGATTTGACCATTGGGCAAATAGCCTAAGTGGTTGATTTATGGTCCATAGGCCATTCGACCAATAGTCAGAAGAGTGAATAAGGACGATTGTGTTGCCATCGGGCGCACAATAAGTGCGTCATGAAGGGAATGAACATGAGAAACCAACTTGTTTATGATCTGCCGACGCGGATATTTCACTGGCTTTTTGCTGGTCTCTTCGTCACAGCGTTTTTAATCGCAAAAACCGTGGATGATGAGTCGCTCGTTTTTTCTTATCACATGCTGGCAGGTCTCATTCTGGGATTTACAGTTTTACTGAGAATCCTTTGGGGGGTTGTCGGAACAAAACACTCTAAATTTTCCTCTTTTGCCCTTCATCCAAAGAGCTTGGTGGCCTATTTTTCAGGGATACTGTCGGGTGACAAGCGAAGGTGGGCTGGCCACAATCCCGCATCTAGTTGGGCAACGATAGCTATGCTATGCTTTGCCTTGGGGCTTGGGCTCACTGGCTACTTGATGGCCAGTGGAGAAAAGGAGACGTTTGAAGATTTTCATGAGCTATTGGCGAACGGTTTTCTAATCACTGTCTTAATGCATATCGCCGGAGTTGTCGTGCACGCGCTTCGCCATCGGGATGGGATTGCCATGACGATGATTGATGGAGAGAAGAAGGATATTCCGGTTGCTGAAGTTATTTCGAATTCTAGACCTGGAGTTGCCTTACTTTTTGTTGGACTGGTCTTCATATTTGCAACCTATCTTGCAGGTAACTTCGACAGTCTGAACCGGACACTCAATTTTTTTGGTACAAGCCTGCAATTGGGCGAAAAACGAAAAAGCCGAAAAAGAAGGCGAAGAAGGTATTCAGCGAATCAATGATACAGACGAAAAAAATGAAAGTGTGGAAAATGGCGACGACGATTAGCGAGGGATTTTGTGCAACAACGTGAACGATTTGCTATAGCAGGAATTCTCTGTGCGATCGCAGTTCTCGTTGGATTTGATGTCTTCACTGATTCACGCGAGGGTGTCATCCTTTGGCATATTCTGATTGAAGGTACCATTGGAATTGTCGCATTGGCCGGGGTCTTCTACCTTTTGCGAGGAACAGTGATACTCCGTCATCGCCTTGAAAAAGAAATGAAGGAGTTTTCTGCGTTCAAAACGGAGGCGAATGCATGGCGTGCTGATTCCCGTAAATATGTCGATGGCTTGGCCAGAGCCATTGACCAGCAGCTCTCTAAATGGAACCTCAGTCTGGCAGAAAAGGAAGTGGCATTTCTTTTGTTGAAGGGACTGAGCCTCAAAGAGGTTGCTCATGTTAGAAACACAACTGAAAAGACAGCGCGAGTTCAATCAATGGCTGTTTATGCAAAGGCAGGAATTGCGGGTCGTTCCGAGCTCTCCGCCTTTTTTCTTGAGGATTTGCTCTTGCCGGCCTCCAGGGCAAGTGAGGACGTTGGTAAGCAATGAAGACTATTTCATTGGAATCGCTCAGCGGACTGGAACAACAAGATGGGGGACTCAGCATTTCTGAAGTCAAGGCACAAGGTTTGCGATTTGGAGCAAATGATATCGTAGAGGTGGCAGGAAATCCTTGGATTGAGCTTTTTCAGGATACAGCAAAGGACCCGATGATTTGGTTCCTTATTGGAATTGGGTCAGTTTTCTTTCTCACTGGGGAAGTTGCGGATGGGATTACACTATTCCTTGCAGTTTTTCCACTTTTGTTCATGGACGCATTTTTGCATTGGAGAACCCGAGCATCAACAGCTTTGCTCAAAGGTCAAATGAGCTCGCGCATCAAGGTTAGACGAGATTCTAGGGACGTTGAGATAGATTCTCGTGAGATCGTTCCGGGAGATCTCCTCGTTGTCGGTGAAGGCATACTTCTGCCTGCGGACGGAATATTCGAAGTCTCTCGGGATATACAAATGGACGAATCAGCTCTGACTGGGGAGTCACTTCCCATCAAGAAAAAACAGATAGACTTGGATCTTTTTTCTCTCGCATCTCATCGGGAAGTAAAAGTACCAGCTCACACGCTGGGCTATGCAGGAACGAGAATCTTGGCAGGTTCTGGATTGCTGAGAGTCATACTCACGGGCTCTCAAACTTCTTACGGCGAGATCGTTCAATCCGTTTCACGCATGCCGCACGAACGTACTCCTTTGCAAAAGTCGATGAACCGTTTGATCCAAATCTTAATTATTGCGGCAGCATTTTTGTGCGGACTGCTGGCATTGGTTCGAGTCTATCAAGGTCATGGCTGGCTAGACGCGCTGCTGAGTGCCGCGACGCTGGCGGTGGCCGCCATTCCCGAAGAGTTTTCGGTGGTGTTCACGTTTTTTTTAGGTGTTGGCATTTATAGGCTGGCAAAGAGACGCGCTCTCGTGAGGCGGGCCCTTAGCGTTGAGAATATCGGACGTATCACACAAATTTGCACTGACAAGACGGGAACAATTACAGCAGGTCGATTGACGCTCACTCATCTTGATCCAGTCAGTGGAAACACTGATCTATTGTTAAGTGCTGCTTTTGTTGCTTCAAGTTCGAGTATCGATCCCCTCGATCTTGCAATTCATGAGGTGGCTCGAGAGAAGGGTATACCCCTCCCAATACGCTTGAGGGCGGTTCCCTTCACAGAAGATCGCAAGCGGGAAACTGGGTTTGTTCGGCAGTCGGACAACAGTATCATGGCCTGTGTGAAGGGTGCTCCCGAAAACATTCTCGCAATGTCAGTTATCACGCCTGAAAATAGAGAATATTGGAGCAGGAGAATCACTGAATGGGCAAAAACAGGACACAAGGTCATCGGAATTGCAAAGAAACATAATGTTCTTTTGGAACAAGAGAACGAGCCAGATTCGGGATTTGAGTTTTGTGGTTTATTGGCTTTTGAGGACCCACCCCGGCCAGAGGTGGCAGGAGCAATGTCCTACTGTCGTCAAAGTGGAATACGTGTTCTCATGTTGACTGGCGACCATCCGGAGACTGCGGCAGCCATTGC